>MEYF01000001.1:0-1563 GCA_001775755.1 Candidatus Aminicenantes bacterium RBG_19FT_COMBO_65_30
CTTTTTGGAAGGGTGGCCTGCGAATGGGAATAAAGGAAGCCGTCTTAACTACCGTTAGGCCGGGCCACGGCTCTCACCTTGACAATGGCTATATTGGGATTTAAAGTATGATTAGACAAGCAGTAGGGATATCTGGGTCCAAAATGCTTGACGTCAGCGAGATTCGGACAGAGAGGGAAGGGAGTACGATGCGATACGCTCACTCTTTCACGGCCTGGATTCTGACTTTCGTGATCATCCTGGCGATTCCCGTTTGGGCCGGGCCGCAAAGTCCGGGCCTGGGGAAGACTGTCAGAATCGTCCTGAAGGACGAGTCCGAGCTCATCGGGACGGTCCTCGCCGAGGACGCGATGTCCATCCAGTTTAGGACCCTGTCGGGCGTCGAGATGGTCATCACGAAAGACAAGATCGCGTCGATCGAAGCGGTCGAGGTCGTCGGCGGCAAGGCCGTCCGCCTTGACCCCAACCGGACCCGGCTGTTCTTCGCTCCTACGGCCAGGCCGCTTCGGGCCGGCGAGGGATATTTCTCGGTTTATGAGATTTTGTTGCCGTATTTTGCTGTCGGCGTGACGGATTTTTTGGCCATTGGCGGCGGGATTTCCCTCGTGCCCGGCGCCAGCAACCAGCTCTTTTACGTCGCGCCGAAGGTCACGCCGTTTCGGGCCAAGAACATCGACCTTGCCGCGGGCATGCTCTACATGGCGCCGCTCTCCTCGGCGGGAGATCACGTGGGCATTGTCTATGGCCTGGGCACTTTTGGCACGAGGCGCAAGGCCCTGAGCGTGGGTCTGGGCTGGGGATTCACCGGCGAGGGTTTTGCCAACCAGCCCATCCTGCTGATCGGCGGGGAGCTCCAGGTTTCCAACAGCGTCAAGTTAATTTCCGAGAATTGGATCCCTTTCGGGTGGGAACATAAAATTCTCTCTTTAGGAATCCGGCTCTTCGGCAGGAAGCTGGCTGCGGACTTCGCGCTCGCCGTGCTCACGGGAGTTGACATGGGCGGTTTTCCGTTTATCCCGTGGATCGGCTTCACCTACAACTTCGGGGGTCACAAGCAATAAAAACCTGCCAACTTGACGTGCCCCTAATCACGATAGACGCTGGTTAGGCGGAAGAACGGCCTCACAGATTATCCCATACGGACTGGGCAAAAGGGGATATCCAGCTCGGGACAGTTGCGATAACAAGCTGGGTAGCCTGTCGTGGATGGCTAGCAAACAACCTTTTAGAAATAATCATAGATCCTGATCTTCAGGACCATTTTCAGGATGGAGTTCGTGAGGGCGATCGCTTCTCCGATCGCCCAGGCGGGCAACAGGACCCGGTACTGGAATGTCCGGAGTTTATTATAAGGCCGGTCCTTCCCCTTGATGACGAGAACCAGAAAAACGGAGATGAAGCCGAACATACCGATTGTCGCAGTCAGCATGTGGCTGAGAAAGAGAACGCTTCCCCAGGGGACGTGGTGAGGGCCGGGGAGCGTGGTCGTCGGTGTCAACTTAAACGAGGCCAGAAAGGCCGTCGCGATGTCGAGCACGACGGCCGCTCCCAGATACCCGAGAA
>MEYF01000001.1:1598-4840 GCA_001775755.1 Candidatus Aminicenantes bacterium RBG_19FT_COMBO_65_30
ACGACGTAAAAATATAGAGTGGCGATGGCCAAGACGACGTTGATCAACACCGCCATGTGGCTTACGCCGAGAGCTTGGCAAGCAGACCGCGGACGAGCTGCTCCCGCGCCTTGAGGCTCTCCTTGTAATCATGTCCTTGGGTGTGATGGACCTCGGAGCGGATCTCGTCGAGCTCCTTCTCCAAGAGGCCCGCCAGCAGCTCGTTTTCGACTTGACTCAGGTCGATAGGCATGTTCCCCTCCCGGATTTGTTCTCTAATAAATATAGTCCCGCGCGGCGGCGATTTCAAATCTAATAAAAAGGGCCAGATTGACGGTCTCGGGGGTCGGTGCTATCCTCCCGTCAACCCGTTCGACAGGGGAGAAGAGCGTCAAATCGCCCCAAATGCGAACGATTGGCCCGAAGTGCCGACTAAACTAAAGACTCTCTTGAACAAAGGAGGACCCATGTCCAGACGCCATCTCGCGGTTTTAATCCTAGCCATCCTCTTGGCCTCATCCGCCCTGGCCGGGGCCGAGGTCAAGCTGACGGCGCTGACGCTCCAGTCCGGAAAGACCATCGACATCAATTTCGCCAAGACATCCCGGGCACCATCCCGGGCGGCCATGCAGGCGACGATCCTCTACGACAACGGACAGGCGTCGGTCAAGCTGAGCTACCAGAAAATGGAACCGGCCGTCCTCTTCGCCGGCGACATCGCGGCCTACGTCCTCTGGGCCGTGACCCTCGACGGGTCCGCCGAGAACCTGGGCGAAGTCGTCGCCGACAAGAAAAGCGCCTCCGGCTCCCTGCAAGGCTACACCGGCAAGAAGGTCTTCGCCCTGATGGTGACCGCGGAGCCGTTCGCCACCGTCAACCGGCCGACCGAACTCGTCGTTTTCGTTTCAGGCGAGATCGGGGGGACGAAAATCCCAAACACGCCCTTCACGTTCAAGAATTTCGCGACGGACTACAAATCTGCCCTCGATTCGATCGCCGGCGTCCAGTACAACGACCCCACGCCGGCGGCCGTCAAGCAGGCCAAGAAGGCTCTCGAGATCGCCAAAAAGCTCGACGCGGCCGCGGTGAATCCGAAGGCCATGGACGGAGCAGCATTGGCCTTCGGCAAGGCCATGGCCGCGACGGGCGATAAGAAGGTCATGGCCGACCAGGCCCGTATCGCCGCCCAGCTGGCCGCCCAGGCCATCAAGGACACCGTCAAGCGCAATGAGGCCAACGCGGCCGCCGAGGCCGAAGCCCAGAGGCTGGCGGAAAAGGCCGCCCTCGAGAAGAGGGCGACTTCGGCCGAGGGCGAGTCTCAGCGGATCGCCCAGGAGCTCAAGGAAGTCCAGACCCAACGGGAGGCGCTGGCCATCGAATCGGCCAACCTGGCCAAGCTCACCGAAGAGCTCTCCGCCGAGCGCGACGCCGTCAAGTCCGAGCGGGACAAGGCCGCCGCCGAGCGCGACACCGTCAGGTCCGAACGGGACAAGGCCGCCGCCGAACGGGAGGCCATCAAGAAGGAGCGCGACGAGCTGGCCGGCATGCTCAAGGGCGCCTTGTCGTCGGTCGCCGAAACCACCGAAACGGCCCGCGGCGTCGTCGTCAGCCTCTCCGGCATCCTGTTCGACGTCGGCAAGGCCACCCTCAAACCAGCCTCCCAGCTCTCCGTGGCCAAGCTGGCCGGGATCCTGATGGTCTTCCCCAACATGGACCTGAGCATCGAGGGCTACACCGATTCCACCGGCTCGAGCGACCTCAACATGAGGCTGTCCATGGACCGGGCCCGGGCTGTCTACGAATTCCTGATGGGCCAGGGGATCTCCAACAGCCGGATGAAGTACCAGGGCTTCGGCCCCGACAACCCGGTCGCGCCCAACGACAGCGAAGCCAACCGGGCCCGGAACCGGCGGGTCGAGGTCGTCCTGACCAGGCGCTGAGAACGAAATCCGTAGCAGCGGCCCTCTAACTAATTATTTTTTTCAGTAAGTTATCCGTATTAATAAGGCCTGATTGACGGCTTCCGGGTTCGATGTTAAACTCATATCTACCCGTTTGATAGGGGAGACGGGGTCCAGATCGACCCACAAAGCGAACGATTGGTCCGAAATGCCGGCCAATTTAACGAAATACTTGAAAAAGGGAGGTCCCATGTCCAAACGCCATCTCGCGGTATTCGCCCTGGCCATCCTCTTGGCCTCATCCGTTCTGGCCGCGGCCGAGGTCCAGCTGACGGCCCTGACTCTCCAGGCCGGAAAAACATTCGAAATCAATTTCGCCAAGACCTCTCGGGCCCCCTCCCGGGCGGCCATGCAGGCGACGCTCTTCTACGACAACGGACAGGCGTCGGTCAAGCTCAGCTACCAGAGAATGGAACCGGCCGTCCTCTTTGCCGGCGACATCTCGGCCTACGTTCTTTGGGCCGTGACCTTTGATGGTTCCGCCGAGAACCTGGGCGAAGTCGTCGCCGACAAGAAAAGCGCCTCCGGCTCCCTGCAGGGCTACACCGGCAAGAAGACCTTCGCTTTGATGGTGACCGCGGAGCCGTTCGCCACCGTCACCCGGCCGACCGAGCTCGTCGTCTTCGTTTCGGGCGAGATCCGGGGGATGAATGTCCAGAACACGCCCTTCTCCTTCGGCAACTTTACGACGAACTACAAACCCGCCTTCGATTCGATTTCCGGCTTCCAGTACAACGACAACACGCCGGTGGCCGTCAAGCAGGCCAGGAAGGCCCTCGAGATCGCCGAAACGATCAACGCGGCCGAGGTCAATCCGAAAGCCATTTCCGGAGCCCAGGTGGCTTTCGCCAAGGCCCAGGCATCGGCGGGTGACAAGAAGGCCATGGCCGGCCAGGCTCGTATCGCCGCCCAGCTGGCCTCCCAGGCCATCAAGGACACGATTATGGCCAACGAAGCCAAGGTCGCCGCCGACCTCGAGGCTAGAAAGGCCGAAGCCGAGCGGCTGGCTGAAAAGGCCGCCCTCGAGCAGAAGGCAACAACGGCCGAGGGCGAATCCCAACGCATCGCCCAAGAGCTCAAGGAAGTCCAGGTCCAACGGGAAGCCCTGGCCAGCGAAACCAAGAACCTGGCCCGGCTTACGGAAATGCTCACTGCAGAGAAGGCCGCCATCGCCGCCGACCGGGACGCCGTCAAGGCCGAGCGGGACAAGGTCGCCGCCGACCTCGAGGCCATAAAGGCCGAAGCCAAGGCCGCTGCCGAAGCTGAAGCCAAGGGACTAGATGAAAAGGCCGCCCCCCAGCA
>MEYF01000002.1 GCA_001775755.1 Candidatus Aminicenantes bacterium RBG_19FT_COMBO_65_30
AGCCCCACGACCGTTCTCCCGTGAACTCGCCGATCGGCATGATCTGGATCGCATTGACGCCGAGTTTTTCGAGATGCCCCAGGCGGGCCGATACCGTGGCGAATTGGCCGGGCATATTGTCGTCCTTCTCGTTGAACGTGCCGACGTGCAGTTCATAGATGACGACCTCGTTCCATGGCGCGAGATGGAAGTCATCCCCCTCCCAGTCGAAGCTCGGGTCGTGGACGATGGCGTTGCCGACCGAATTGGTCACCTCGCGGGCATACGGGTCGATGCGCTTGAGCTCGCCCTGCGCTGTCGTCAGCAGGAACTTGTACTGATCGCCGACACGAGCCGGAGCTACGTCGGTGTACCAGGTGCCGCTCTCCTCGGCTTGCAGGGGATGCTTGTCGCCGTCCCATCCGTTGAACGATCCGATGACGGCCACGCGCTGGGCATGAGGCGCCCACACGCGGAACGCGACTCCCCCCGCGTGTGGGATCGCCCCCAGGCCCTTGATTTTTATTCCATTGCTCATGGACAGAGCTTCGGCGTTTCATCACTTCGGGTTTTACCCGGCACAAGCCAAAGGTTGTCAGGCAGCGAGGTGACGGCCAGCCCTGCCCCCCCTATTTCTTGAGCTCGAAGCTCTTCTCGTTGCGGGCCGGGGCGGGCCTGATGAAGATCATCTCTTCCTGGCTCTTGTATTCCTCCTTCTCGATCTTGAGCCGGACTTCGTGGGTGTCGAGCTCCCAGACGAACGGCGTCCGCTCTTTCTTGAGGACGCCATTGATGGTCACGGAAGCGCCCGGCGGGTTGGAAGTGATCTTGAGGAAATACCGGAGCGGGGCCGCCCTGGGCCGGTCGAGACTGTAGGTCAGCGGCCCCACCGTCTCGCCGGGGTGGACGGTGAGGATATCCTCCCGCTCGGCCACCCCCTTCAGCACGATCCTGAGCCGGTAAACCGCAGCCGCCAGCGGCCGCTTGAAAGGCGTCGTCCCGATGAGCTCGTTGCCGATGTAGACATCCGCTCCCTCCGGGTCGGAGGAGATCTCCACGGTGCCGTCCAGAGGCGTCAGCGAGCTGTACAGGCGGGACCGTTGTCCCGCGCGCACATCGATATCCTCCGTCTGATCCTTGTAACCGGCCTTGCTGACCTTGACCCGGACCTTTCCCGCCGGGAGTCCCTTGACGAAAGGCGTTTTCCCGGCCGGCTCCCGGGAACCGCCAAGGAAGACATCCGCTTCCGCAGGGTCGGACGTGATGTCCAACGTGCCCCGCGCGGGGGGTTGCGGGACGAGCTTGTATTCCTGTCGGAGCCGGTCGGCGCCGCCGGGTTCGACCACAAGGGTTGCCGTCATCTCCTGATAGCCCGGCTTATTGATCCTCACGTTGTGTGTCCCCGGAGAAAGGCTGAACGTGTCATTCGAGACGCCCATGGGGGTTCCGTCGACCAGGATCGCGGCCCGGCTGGGCTCCGTGATGAAGGTCACCGGGACGGCCTTCGCCTTTTCGTCCGGCTTGACGGGAGCGCCGAGCTGGACGATCGGCGCTGGAGCCTCGGCCGCCCGCGATTTCCTGAAGAGCGTTTTGACGGCAAGACCCGAAGCGGCCAAGGCCAGGACGATCGAGGCGGCGGTCAGGACCTTGGCCCAGGACAGACGTAACGGGAGATTCGCCGCTTTTTTCTTGGACCTCCCCGGCACATGGACGCCGTACGTTTCGAATCTCCGTCCGGATTTATCGAGGTCGGCGAGCAGATCCTGGGCGCTCGCATACCGAACCGTCTTGTCGATCTCCAGGCATTTCAGGATGGTCCGGCCGAGATCCTCGGGGACGCGGGGATTGAGAGAGTGCGGATTGGGCGGGCGATGCGTCCGGTGCTGGAGGGCCAGGGTCAGCGTCGACTCGGCCTCGAAGGGGAGGAGGCCCGTCAGCATGGAGTACATGATGACGCCCAGGGCGAAGATATCGGTGCGCTGGTCCAACGTTTCGCCGTTGAGCTGTTCGGGAGACATGAAGCTGGGCGTCCCGACGACTTGTCCGACCTCGGTGAGCCTCACTCCGTGGGGGGTCCGGGCCAGCCCGAAATCCATGATCTTGGCATTGCCCTCCCGGTCGATCATGATGTTCTTTGGTTTCAGGTCCCGGTGGACGACCCCCAGCCTGTGCACTTCGGCCAGCCCCTCACAGACCTGTCGGGCGATGATGAATCCCTTTTCCACGGGGAGCTTGCCCAGCCTCCCGATCATCTGGGCCAGGTCCTCCCCGGGGATGTATTCCATGGTGATGAAGAGGGACGCGCCGTCCTCGCTGAGGTCATACATCCGGCAGACGTGGCGATGGGTGATCCTCCGGGTGATCCTCAGCTCGGACCGGAAGCGCTCGATGACCTTGCCATCGGCGGCGATATCGGGATTGATGAATTTCAAGGCCACTTCTTCGTCGACCTTCGTATCGAGAACCCGGTAGACGCAGCCCATCCCGCCCTTGCCCAGCTCGTCGATCACGAGGTATCGGCCCGCGAACAGGGCGCCGTCCGAGAGCCCCCCCGAGGAGTAGGCGAGCGTTTGGGTCTTGCTGAAATCGAACGGTCCTCCCGGCCCGGGAAGGCTGGCCCCGCACTTTCCGCAGAAGCGCACATCCCCCAGCGTCTCAAATTGACACTTGAGGCACCTCATAATCCAGTGTTGCTGTTACCCCTTCTTGCCGGCAAGGATATCAGGTCGGGGAGAGAAAATCAATACGGTCCGTCGCGGCCCCTTGACAAGAGCGGCAGGAATCGGTATTTTTCCTCTCGTTTTAGCTTAGAAAGGCGCCTGGGGAATCAAAGGGCAAAGCGGTGTCTCGAGAACAACGTCCCGTCGATCAGATAGGAAAATACCGTATCCTCGGCATCCTCGGAAAAGGGGGGATGGGGATCGTCTATAGAGGCCTCGACCCGGACATCGAGAGGGAGGTGGCCGTCAAGACGATCCGCTTCGATACCTCCCCGGATGGACCCGTCAAAGAGGAGATGCTGAACAGGGTCATCCGCGAGGCCAAGGCCGCCGGTCGGCTGAACCATCCGAACATCATCACGATCTACGACGTCATCCGGGAGAGCGACCTGACCTTCATCGTCATGCAGTATGTGGCCGGCCAGACGCTCCAGGCCCTGATCGAGTCCGGGAAGGTCTTCTCGCCGCAGGAGGTCATCGCGATCCTCAAGCCCGCTTCCGAGGCCTTGGACTACGCCCATGAGAACGGGATCGTCCACCGCGACATCAAGCCGGCGAACATCCTCATCGACACGTCCGGAAAACCGTTCCTGGCCGACTTCGGAGTCGCCCGCATGGAGACCTCGACGATGACGGGGCCGGGGACGACCATCGGAACGCTCAGCTACATGTCCCCCGAACAGGTCATGGGAAAGACGGTGGACGGCCGGGCGGATATCTTCGCCCTGGGCGTCATCCTGTACGAGCTCCTCACGGGGCAAAAGCCCTTCGCCGGGGATAACCTGTCCACGATCGTTTACAAGATCGTCCATGAGGAGCCGCGGCTGATCACGGAGATCAATCAGAACCTGCCTCCCGGCTATGAAAGCGTGATCCGTCGGGCGCTTGCCAAGCAGCCGGACGACCGGTATCAGACCGGCCGGGACTTGGTCCGTGATCTCGAGAACCCGGAAAACCTCTCCGCCGCCTCACGGGACTACGAGCTCAGGATGGGGGCCTCGGGCGAGACGCGGGTCAAAAGGAGAGGGCCGCCCGTCGTGGCCGTTGGGCTGCTCGTCTTCACGGCCGTCGTCGGAGGCATCATCCTCCTCCTCACTCGGGATGCCGGGCGGTCCCGCATCGTGGCCGCCGATCTCGGCACACCGAAGACCCAAGAGGTCAGTCCGCCGCCCGGGACGGTCCCGGTCGCCGAGGATCGGACCAAGCTCAGGGAGAGCTTCGAGTCGAAGAGCTATGACGAGACCGTCAGGCTGGCCGAGGCGATCCTCCGGGAGGACCCGGGCAATGCCGAGGCCGGGGAATACCAGGCCAAGGCCAAGGCGGAGATCGACTCGGCCCTGGTTGAGTCCCGCTTCAAGACGGGGATCGCCAGCTACGAGAGCGGCGACTACACGGCCTGTGTTCGCGATATGGAGGAGGTCCTCCGCTTGGACCAAAACAGCCAGATGGGCCGGGACTATCTCTTCAAAGCCGACACCGCCCTTTCGAGGCGGGACATCCTGGCCATGATCGAGCGCCGCCGCCAGGCGGAGGAACGCGAGGACCTCGAGGGCGTGCTCAGAGCCCTCGCCCCGGGACCCCTGATCTCAGAGGAGCAATCCTATTACTCGATGATCTTCACGATCTATGACGGGATCAAGTCCAAGATCCAGGACAGCACCATCTCCGTCAGCTTTTCCGACCGGGCCCACGCGACGGCGAGTTTCCACCATGCCATTCAAGGCATCTCCAGGAAAGACGGAAAGCAGAAGCCCATTCTGTACACCCAGAAGTTCTGGACTCTCGAAAAACGGGGCAACGCTTGGAAAATCGTTGGTATTCAGGAGCGATCATGAACTCACAAAGAGCAAGGACGGCGGCGCGAACGGGCTTAATGACCGGGTTCTTCGGGCCGGTCGGCCTGTGCCTCTTGGCCCTGGCGCTCTCCGCAACCGGCATGGCGGCCAAGCTGAGGATTACGCATCCGCCCGGCGCACCCATTTACAAAGAGCCCATCCTCGGCCAGCCGTTCACGACCCTGCCCCTGAACAGGATCCTGGACGCCGAGGTCAAGCAGGGCGAGTTCTGGAAGATCACGTTCGACTACAACGGGCTCAAGACGACCGGCTACGTCCACGAATTCCTGGTCGAAGAGGTCACCGAGAGCGATCTCCTGGGAAGCGCCGCCCCGCTCGGGCCGATCAAGACCCAAGCCGGGCTGGCCGCCGAGATCGAGCTCAAGATCGAAGAGAGCCGTTATTTGATCGTCCAGGAACGCGACCTGCCTCAGCAAGTCGAGAGCCTCAGGTCCCTCGTCCCCAAGGTATTCGGCCTCGAGGACCTCCAAAAACAAAGACAGCTCGCGTGCGATATCTACCACTGGACAGGGCAGGCCCTGTCGAAGCAGGGCGAGGACGCTAGGGCCATCAAAGAATTCAAGAACATGTTCGAAGTGGATTATCTCACCGCCAAGAGGGCCACGAAGTACGTTTCCGACCCCAATATCAGCCAGCTCATCAGTACCGCTGAGAAGCAATACAACGGCACCTTTGTCGGCTACAGCTTGCAGGTCGACACGGAACCCAAGGAAGCCGTCCTGAAGATCGACGGCAAGGTGGCTGGTCAATCTCCGGATGTCATCACGATCGACAGGCCCAAGATCACGCTGGAGATCGAAAAGGAAGGCTACAAGCCGGAAAAGGTCGTTCTCTCCCTGACGGAGGCCAAGACCGTCAAGAGCTATGTCCTGCAGAGCGTCGCAAGGACCATCCACGTCAGCTCCGATCCTCCGGGAGCGGCGGTCTTTCTGGACGGTCGGGATACCGGCAAGCTGACCGAGTGCGACCTCGGCTATGTGCCTTTCGGGCCCCATAAGCTCGCGGTCAAGAAAGACCGATACGCCGACTGGGAAGAGGAGATCACGGTTTCCGAAGGCGCCGGTCCCCTCTCCATGACGGTCGTCCTCCCTCCCAAGACGTATTTTTCGGTCTTCGTGTGGGGAGGCCCCGAGAGCAAGGCGTTCATCCAGCCGAAAGCGCTGGCCATGGACAAGGACGGAAATTTCTACGTGGCCGACGATGGCCCGATGAAAGTGAGAAAGTTCAACCGGGACCGCGGAGCCCAGTTGAGCTGGGGCGATGAAGGCAAGGCGTTCAAGTCCCTGAAGCAGCCTTCCGGCATCGTCATCGACGGGGAGGGGAATTGTTACGTCACCGATGCGAAAGGCGCCAGCGTGACGAAATTCGACAAGAAAGGCAAGCTCGTCCTGAAGTGGGGGAAGCCCGGCGCCAAGGAGGGGGAGCTGGCCCAGCCCATGGGCATCGCCGTCGACAAGAACAACGATATCTACGTGGTCGACTCCGCCAACAGCCGCATCGTCAAGTACTCGTCGGCCGGGGTCCTGAAAAAAACCTGGGGGGTGCCGGGCCCGGGCCAGGGGCAATTCTATCTTCCGACGGCCGTAGCCGTGACCAGGCAAAATGAGGTCGTCGTCGTCGACGCGGGACGCATCCAGAAATTCACCTCCGATGGCGTGTTCATCGACGCCTTCGCGAAACCCGAGTCTGCCGAAGCGGAGTTCAAGCGGCCCCTCGGGATCTGCTGCGACGGATACGACAACATCTATGTGGCCGACGCGGGGGCCAACCGGGTCCTGAAATTCCAGTCGAACGGCCGGTTCATCGGCTCGTTCGGAGGCAACGGGATCGACCCCGGCCAAATGATGGGACTTGTCGCCGTCGCAGTCAATGAAAAGGGGTCCGTCTTCGTCCTCGAGAAAGGCAACAGGAGGATCCAGGAATTCCAGCCCCCCTCGAAATAACCGGGATGACCCGCGGGCAGGAATAACATTATTTTATTATTCTCCTAAATGAACGGAATCAATCGGTTACCAGGTCCTGCCTCCAGAATATCAGGCGAGATCCCGAAAGCCGTGGTATAATAAATGTGTTCATACGCAAAGGGAAACCCCAGCTATAAACACCTGAATGATTAAAGGAAGGGGCCAGAGGCCCTGATCGGTCACATACTCCTCTCCTTTATGACGTTCAAACATCTTTAAGAACCGGGAAGGCTCGGGAGAGTCTTTCCATCGTCGAAAGGAGACGAGAATGAATATCTACGTGGGCAATCTGCCCAACACCGTCAACGAGAGCGACCTGAGGGAAGTCTTCCAGGCGTTCGGCGAAGTGTCGACGGCCTCCGTCATCAAGGACAAGTTCAGTGGCGAGTCCCGCGGCTTCGGCTTCATCGAGATGCCGAACAAGGGCGAGGCCGAAAAGGCCATCTCCATGGTGAACGGCAAGGACCTGAAAGGCCGGACGGCCAAGGTCAACGAAGCCAAACCGCGAACGGACTCATCGAGGTCCGGCGGTTTCGGCGGCGGCCGGCGGTACTAAAACCCCCACCCCCGGAGAGCCGGGGGGCGTCAACACGGCTCCACGAAGGGAGCGGCTGAATCAGCCGCTCCCTTTTTTTTGCTCAGTTATCCCGGCGGATATCGAGCCGGTCGAGGCCGTTCTCGTTGAATTCCTTCTCGTACTTCTCGATGAGCGGACGCTCGCGCTCCATGCCCTTCTCGGTGTAGAGCTCTTCCAGGGCCTGCTCGCCGAACTTGCGGACGTAGTCGCGGTCGGCCATGCGGTAGATGAGCTGGTCCCAGAAGGAGTTGTCGTTGTAGAATTCAGCGGTCTCGGTCATCTTCTCCTCGAGCTCGCCGGAAGGAATGGCCTTCTTCGTCTCCTCGTCGAAATCGACATAATCCCCCAGGCCGTGCTTCTGGGCCGCCTCGAGGACGAGGCTCTCAACCTCGTCGTATTCCTCGATGACGTCGTCGGTCCGCCAGTCGTTGGCCATGCGGTTCCCAAGGTAGACGAGCTTGACCAGGGCGGCGAGCTGTTCTTTCGTCAATTGGACGTTCATGATGACCTCTTCCTCGAGAAAATATACCATGTTCGGCGCAATTCGCCAAACCGCGGACGAGGCCTTAGCGCGCCCGGGTCTGGGCATGACGTTCGTCCGCGACGAATACACGCGCCGGGCCGAGATCCAGGGGCCGGCTCTTCATCCAGGACGTCATCGTCGGGATCGATGGGACGAAGATCGCGTCTTACGACGACCTCTACAACGCGCTCGGCGTCTACAAGATCGGGGATACCGTGACGCTCGAGGTCGACCAGGGCGGCAAGACGCGCAAGGTATGGATCATCCTGGCCAAGATCGATTGATAGCGTTATTAATCAGTCCCGTTTTAAAGGGACGATGCCGGCCATGTCGCCGATGACGTTGACCAGGTCCCTGTCCGAGGGGACGATGATCTTGGCGTTCGACTGAAGGGCCGTCTCGAGGGCTTGGAGCCGGCGCAGGACCTGGGCGTTGCCGACGAAGTATTTCTCGGCGGCTTCGTTGACCAGCTGGATGGCTTCGGCCTCGCCCTGGGCCTCGAGGATCTTGGCCTGGCGGACGCCCTCGGCTTTCTTGATCTCGGCCCGGCGCTCGCCGTCGGCGACCGTCTCCCGCGCCGTGGCGAAGTCGACCGCGGCGATCTTCTCGTTCTCGGCCTTGACGACTTTGTTCATCGTCTCCTGGACGTCCTTGGGCGGGTCGATCTCCTTGAGCTCGGTCCGGACGATGTCGATGCCCCAACGGGCCGTTTCCGTGGACAGGGTCTTGAGCAGCTCCTCGTTGATCTTGCCCCGCTCGCTGTTGGCCGACTTGAGCGTCAGCGTGCCGATGATGTTGCGCAGGGTCGTCCGGGCCAGGTTGACGATCTGCCACTGGAAATTGTTGACGTTGTACTGGGAGGCCTTGACGTTCGCCTCGTCCTCCTTGACCCGGAAATAGACCTGGGCGTCGACCCGGGCGTTGAGGTTGTCGTTGGTGATGATCTCCTGGGGCGCGGCGTCGACCATCATCTCGGTGATGTTGATCTGGCGCATCGTCTCGATGACGGGAATGATCCAGCTGAAGCCGGGCATCGCGAAGCGGTTGTACTTGCCCAGGCGCTCGATGAGCCCCCGGTGCGTCGGCCGGACGATCCGGATGCCCGCCAGGAATATGAAGATGACGACGACGACGATCCAAATATAAAGGGCCATGGGGTCCTCCTTTCTTACATCTTCCAGGTGCCGGCGACAAGGATGTTGGTTCCGGTGACGGCGGCCGCCTTGTCCGAAGCGCAGAAAGCCACGGCCTCGGCGACGTCCTCGAACGTGCCCAGCTGGGATTCGGAGAGGTTCCGGACCTGGGGCAGGGCGCCGCCCCGGATGAGCCCCGGCGAGACCATATTGACCGTAATACCGTTCCCCACCTCGGAGGCGGCGGCAGTCCGGGTCAGCGTGAGCAGGCCCGTCTTGGCCACGGCGTAGGGGGCGATCGTCGGGAACGCGCCGAGGTGCTCGGCCCGGCTGTAGCCGATGTTGACGACCCTCCCCCACTTCCGCTTGCGCATGCCGGGGAGGGCGGCCTTGAGACAGAAATAGGAGCCGAGGAGATTGCCCCGCAGGACGCGCTCCCAGTCGGCGACCTCGAGCTGGTCCCAAGGCTTGACGAGGAACGGCCCGACGTTGTTGACGAGGACGTCGATGCGGGCGAACCTCTCCTCGACCTTCTTGACAAGGCCCGCGGCCTGGGCCTTCTTGGTCAGGTCGGCCCGGAAGACGGCGCTGAGCTTCCCTTTTTCGCGGATGGCGGCGGCGAGCTCCTGGGCCTCGTCGCGCCGGCTGAAGTAGTGGACGGCGACGCCGGAAACGTCCTCGGCCAACCGCAGCGCGATGGCCCGGCCCATGCCGCGGCCGGCGCCCGTCACCAGGGCGATGCGCAGGCTCATGGCGTCACGCCAGGATCCCGACGGCCTTCTCGACCGCCTCGAGGATCTCCCCGGATTCGACGACCTCCTTGAGCTTGTTGATATCGTCGTAAAGGGGCCGGTCCTCCTCGAGGCGGGCGACGTGCTTGCGGATGACCTCGTAGGCGGCCGCGGTCCCTTTGCCCGGCTTGTGGGGCTTGCGGAAATCGACGGCCTGGGCCCCGGCCATGAGCTCGATGGCCAGAACGGCCTGGGCGTTGTCGATGATCTGGCGCGTTTTGAGGGCCGTGGTCATGCCCATGCTGACGAAGTCCTCCTGGTCGGCCGCGGCCGGAATGGAGCCGGTGGCCGCCGGATGGGACAGGATGCGGTTCTCACAGATGAGCGCGCCGGCTGTGTACTGGGACAGCATCAGGCCAGAGAACATGCCCGCGCCCTTGGTCAGGAATGCCGGCAGGCCGGCGCTCAAGTGCGGGTTCATCAGGCGGTTGTGGCGGCGCTCCGAGAGGACGGCGATGGTCGTCACGGCCGTGCCCAGGAGCTCGAGGGCGAAGGCCATTGGTACGGCCTGAAAATTAGCGCCGGTCAGGACGAGTTGTTCATCGGGGAAGAAGACGGGATTATCGGCCGCGCCGTTGAGCTCGATCTCGATCATGTACCGGGCCCACTTGAGGGCGTCGCGGCCGGCGCCGACGACCTGGGGCGTGCTGCGGAGGCTGTAGGCGTCCTGGACTTTCTTGCCCGGCCGGGCGAGGAGCTCGCTCCCCTCGGTGATGCGCCGGACGTTCTCGGCGGATTCCAGCGCGCCGGGGTAGCCGCGGGTCTTGTGGAGACGCTCGTCGTAGGCCTTCATGTTGGCGTTGAGGACCTCGAGCGTCATGGCCGCGGCGATCTCGGACATCTTGAGCCAGCGGTGGACGTCGTGGACGGTCAGGGCGGACATACCGGCGATGACGTTGGAGCCGTTGATCATGGCCAGGCCGTCGCGGGCGTGGAGGACGAGGGGCTTGATGCCGGCCCGCTTGAGGGCCTCGGCGCCGGGCAGGCGCTCGCCCTTGTAGAAGGCCTCGCCCTCGCCCATGGGGACGAGGGCCATCTGAGCCATCGGCGACAGGTCGCCGCAGGCGCCGACAGAGCCTTTCTCGCACATGACCGGCGTCACGCCCTTGTTGAGGAGCTCGACCAAGGTTTCCGTGACGACCGGGCGAAGCCCCGAGTGGCCGTGGCAGTGGCAGTTGATCCGGCTGAGGATGGCCGCCCGGACGATCTCGCCGGGCATGGGCTTGCCGTAGCCGGCCGCGTGGCTGTAAATGAGATAGCGCTGGTACTGCTCGACCTGCTCCTGCGTCAGGACGACGCTGGCCAGCTCGCCGATACCGGTGTTGACGCCGTACATGATCTCTTTCTTCAGGATCTTGTCCTCGAGCAGGGCCCGGCACTTCTCGATGCGCTTGAGCGCTTCGGGGGCCAGGGCGACGGCGGCGCCTTCGCGCGCCACCTGGACGACCTTTTCGACGGTCAGACCGGTCCCGTTCAGCGTGATGGACATGGGGAAGCCTCCTCGGAGTTATGATCGGTGCCGTGATGCATGTTGAGCCCTACAACTTTAGCCGAAGTCGCGGAAGGGGTCAAACCTTAATTCTTATAATTTGCGAAACCCGACGAATCCTCCACTGCACAGGAAGGAGCAAAATTATAAGAATTAAGGTTTGACCCCTTCTGATTGCTTGCTCGCGGCCGCTGTGCTATAAGTATCACTCAGTTTTTAGATCATCCTCCGAGCGGAGACAACCCTGATGCCCAGAGAGACGAAACGGATCCTGATGACGGGCGCGGCCGGACAGATCGGGTCCGAGCTGGCCCAGGCCCTGCGGAAAAAGCACGGCCGCGACAACGTCCTCGTCACCGACCTCGTCCGGCCCCCGGCCGCTCTGGCCGAGGCCGGGCCCTTCGAACTCCTCGACATAACGGACCGCTCGGCCCTCGATGGCCTCATCGCGAAATTCGGAGTCGACACGGTCTACCACCTGGCCGCCCTGCTTTCGGCGACGGGCGAAAAGAACCCGCAGAAAGCCTGGGACGTCAACATGAACGGGCTTTACAATGTCCTCGAGACCTCCCGCGCCCGTGGCCTCGCCCGCGTTTTCTCGCCGAGCTCCATCGCCGTCTTCGGGCCGGCCACACCCCGGGAGAACACCCCCCAGGATACGATTCTCGATCCGCGCACGATGTACGGGGTGACCAAGGTCGCCGGCGAGCTCCTCTGCGACTACTACGTCCGAAAATACGGCCTCGACGTCCGGGGCTGCCGCTATCCCGGGATCATCAGCCACATGACCCTGCCCGGCGGCGGCACGACGGATTACGCCGTGGCCATCTATTACGAAGCGGTCAAGCGCGGCCGCTACATCTGCTTCCTGCGGGAGGACACGCGCCTGCCGATGATGTACATTCCCGACTGTCTCAAGTGCACGCTCGACCTCATGGAGGCGGATTTCGGCCGGCTCAACCACCACGCGAATTTTAACGTGACAGCCATGAGCTTCACCGCCGGGGAGATCGCGGCCGAGATCCGCAAGCACATTCCCTCGTTCGAGTGCCGCTACGAACCGGATTCCCGCCAGGCCATCGCCGATTCTTGGCCCGCCTCGATCGACGATTCGACGGCCCGCGCGGAATGGGATTGGAAGCCCGACTACGACCTGGCCGCGATGACGGTGGACATGCTCGCCGCCCTCAAGAAACGGCAGGCCGCGGGCACGCTGGGCCCCTGAAACGCCCTACCTCGCCCGGACCAGCCTCTCCGCCAGGAAATTGGGCAGGGCGAAAGCGGCCCGGTAGACGTCCGGATTAAAGTACTTCAGCCCGTCGGGGATGTAGAGCGTCCTGACTTTCCCCGGGTCCACCTTGTCCGAGAGGAAATTGTAGCACCACATGCCGACGGGATAGGTGGGCACGGGACCGAGATAGAGGGCGGAATGGCGGAAGATTCTCTTCAGGAAAACGCTTTTCCGGGCGTGGGAATCCAGGTGGAGCATGAGCGAGCCAGCCTGAGAGGCGATGATGCCGCCGGGGTTGAGCTTCGATTTCAGCTTTCGATAGAAAGCCTCTTGGTGGAGGACCGTCGACGGGCCGACGGGGTCCGAGGAATCGACGAGGATGACGTCGAAGGTCTCGCGGACCTTGTCGATGAAAACGTTGCCGTCGGCGACGACGAGCTCCGCCCGACCGTCTTTGAACGTTTTCCTGAGCCAGGGGAAGTGCTCGCGGCAGGCCTCGATGACCTGGCCGTCGATCTCGACGAGCCAGGCCTTCTTGACCGGGTGCTTGAGGACCTCGCGGAGCGCCCCGCCGTCGCCGCCGCCGATGATCAGGACCTTGGCCGGGCGCGCATGGGAGGCCATGGCCGGGTGGACGAGCATCTCGTGGTAGTAGAACTCGTCCCGCTCGGTCGTCTGGACGAGCCCGTCGAGGAGGAGGACGCGGCCGTAGTCCTTGTTGCGGACGATCTCGATCCGCTGGAACTCGGACCGCCCCTCGTAAAGGACGTCCTTAACGGTGAAGAAGATGCCGGAGGCGCGGGTTTGAAATTCCCTGGCCTCGGTTTTTTTCGCGTTGAGCGCTCTGGTCGTCTTCATATTGTCCTCCTGCCTCTCTCCCGGCCGCCAATCTGCTGCCGCGGCCTCGGAACGCCCGCTCATGATAGCACATCTCCCTTTACGAGATATCAAGAAATGGAAGGTCTCTGTGAGGCGCGAAGGGTGTCGCCCCGAAGATCCCCGTTGTGGAGGGGGGACCCGCGCAGAGGCTGTGTCGCAATCTCCTTTCCCTCCCACCCCCCCATCAAGCGGAGGCGAGGGATAACCCAACGAGGGCTCCGAACCAAGCGTGTGTGATAGGATGAACTTGATCTCTCAGGAAGGATAAGCGAATGGCCTATCGGCACGGAGACCGGAACCAACTGGGGCTTTTCCCTTCGAGCATCGACGATTATGTGGCCAAGGACGACCCGGTGCGGGCCTACGACGCCTTCGTCGAGGCACTGGACTTCCAGGCGCTGGGGATCGATCTAGACGAGGATCAGGTCGGTCCCCCGGAGTACGACCCGAAGGCGATGCTGAAGCTTCTGGTCTATGGATACTCTTATGGGGTTCGGAGCTCCCGGAAACTGGAACGGGAGGTTCATCATAATCTCTCGTTCATCTGGCTGGTGGGAGGGTTGAAGCCGGATCATAAGACGATCGCGGAGTATCGGCGGAGCCATAAGAAGGCGCTCAGGGCGGTGCTGACGCAGAGCGTGAGGATGTGTCTTCGGCTGGGGCTGGTCGAGGGGAACACGCTGTTTTTGGATGGGACGAAGATTCGGGGGAACGCCTCGATCAAGAACACGTGGACCCAGGAGCGCTGTGAGCGGGAGATGCGACGGATCGAAGAACGGGTGGCGGCGATCGTGGCCGAGAGCGAGCGGCTGGACGCGGCGGAAGAGGGGCAAGGGTCGCTGGTGGCGCTGGCCAAGGAGCTGGAAAAAGAGGACGTGCTGAAGGCCAGGGTGAAGGAGATCCTGGGCGGGTTGGCCAAGGGGGGCTCTCTGAACACGACGGACCGGGAGTGCGGGCGGTTCAGCAGCATGCAAGGATCGCACGCGGGATACAACGGGCAGGTGGTGGTCGACGAGAAGCACGGGCTGATCGTCTCGGCGGACGCGGTGAGGGAGGGGAACGATCTGGGGCAGTTCGCGGTGCAAGTGAAGAAGGCGGAGGAGGCGCTGGGGCGGCGCTGTGAGACGGCCTGTGCGGACGCCGGGTATGCGTCGACGGAGGAGCTGGAGAAGATCGACCGGGAGGGGGTGAAGGTCATCGTCCCGTCGCAGCGGCAGGCGGGGAAAGAGGAGAAGGGCCCGTTCGACAAGAGCCGTTTTCGGTACGATTGGGAGAAGGATGTCTATATCTGTCCGGAAGGGCAGGAGTTGGTGAGACGGAGCCGGAAAGAGAACGAGATCGCATATCGGATCCGTTACCGGAAGACGTGTCTGCGGTGTCGGTATTATGGGATATGCACGACGTCGAAGCGAGGCCGGGAAGTGGACCGGCTGAAGAACGAGGAAGTGAAGGAGCGGCTGGAGGAACAGTACCGGGAGTCAACGTCGCAGGCGATTTACCGGAAGCGGAAAGAGAAGGCGGAACTGCCGTTCGGCCATATCAAGAGGAACTTAGGGGTGCAGGCGTTCCTGTTGCGGGGGCGGGCGGGGGCGGAGGCGGAGATGGGGTTGCTAACCAGCGGTTTTAATATCCGGCGGATGATGACTCTGCTGGGGACGGAGAGGCTGGTCAGGGTGTTGGGAGAGGCGGGATAAGCCGCGGAATACGGAAAGCGAGCGAGCGAAGAGAGCAAGTGGCCAGTTGAAGGGACCTTGAGGCTCCGAAGGTCCGAAAACAGAGGAATCCAGGATAAACCGGGAGGAATTAAGACACAGCCTCGAAGCGGGGGGAACCGCACGAACTGGTTCCCGGGGGGCCGGGGAGCTAGGGGCGATACCCCGAGCTAGCCGAAGAAGAGACCTTCCGTCCGCTTTGAGTATGTTGGGAAAAGGCCACGTCAGTAGATCTTGTCGAGCTTGATGCCGCTGTAATATTTCTTCAGGATATCCTGGTACTTGCCGCCGGCCACGGCCATGCCGTAGGCGCCGACCTGACAGAGTCCGACGCCGTGTCCCCAGCCGCGTCCCGAGAAGGTGAACAGCTCGACGCGGCCCTCCTCGTCGTAGGCCCGGTCGACGACGAACAGGGTGTCGCGGAGCCCCAGCGCGGCCCGGATCTGGAAGCCACGGACGGTCGCGCTGTTGTCCGCCCCGGTCAGCACCAGCTCGATGGCCCGGCCCGAATCGCCCCGTGACTTGACCTTGAGGTCGACGAGTTCCCCGATCGGATAGGACTCGTTGATATGGGCTTCCAGCTCCTGCCTCGTCTTCCGGGCCTGCCAGCGGTTGAATCGCGAGGACCGGTCAAGGACGTTCGAGTTCGGCGGGAAAAAGACCTCGAGGTAGGCGACCTGGCCCTCCCGCTCGAGCCAGCGGATGTTCTCCCCGCCGAGGAGGGTCAGCTTCGTCGCGAAGGTCGTCTCCCCGTCGATCGTCCGGAGCAGGCGGACGTGGTTGGAGAGATGGAGCGTCTTGCGCTCGAAATCTTTGCCGATCTCGATGGTCCCTTTCCCGGCCGCCCGGAACAATCCGGTCTGGAAGAAGTCCTTATAGTCCTTGACGACGCGGGCCAGGGCCATGGCCAGCTCGGCCCGCCCGACGGACCGCTGCGGATCCCCGGTCCTCACGGAGGCCGGGAAGAGCCCCGACTGGAAACAATAGGCCAATGGCCGACGGTCCTTGCCCTGGACTTGGGGCATGTCCTTGAGGATGAAATCGACCTCGCCCGGGAGAAGGAGCTGTTCGATCTTATCCTTCCAGTCGAAGGCGTCAACGAGCAGACGGGCCAGGCTGACGAAGCTCAGGGACGCGGGGCCGGGAGCGAACACGGGTTCCTTGATGCCGAGGAGCCGGCGGGTGTCCTTGATCCATTCGACCGCTTCGTCGAAAGACGCGCCCTGCCGGAAGTCCAGGGGCTCGGCGCCCATGGGCACGATGCCCAGGCCGAGCAGGAGGGCGACGTCGAGGTTGGCGTTCCGGCCGTCGACGGTGATGGGTGCGACCGGCGTCCGGGCCTCGATCTGCCACTCCGGCTGTTTCTCGTAGCTGCATTCGACGCTTTTGAGGTAGGGAACGGGCCGGCCGGCGAACACGTTCTCGGCGTCCTCGGTCTTTCCGCCGCACGTGCTCGTGTAGAGGGCGTTGATCAGCTCGCCCCGGTATTTCAAGACCTCGCCTCTGGTCTCGTCGACCGCCCGCGTGCTCAGGGGGTGTTCGGACGACATGCCGACGTAGAGCTGGGAGCGAGGCGTGCTGACGAGGTCGAAGCCGAGGCTCTTGTACTGTCCTTTGTTCTTGAGTGCGTAGGTCCGGGCGGCCACGGCCTGGGCCTTGAGGGCCTCGAGGGCCCCGAACTGGCCGGGCGAAAGCTCGCCCGGAACGACGCTTTTCAGATAATCCTCCAGGTTGACGACGTTGACAAGGACGACGCCCTTCGGGGTCCCCCCCGTCATGGTCAGGAAGCCCCGGTAGCTCCGTCCATTGAGCGTCAGGAAGCTCTGAGGGTTGGCCGGGATGAAATAGAGGACCGAATCCCGGCCGAGCGATTTGAGCTCGTCGTCGAGGACCATCCAGATCGGCCGGGAGGGCTCTTCGACGACCTCCTCGCGGTCGATCCAGACGTCCTTCACGCCGGCGGCGTTGATCTCGGCGACCTTGGTCAAAGCGTCGCCGCGGGTCAGGAAATCGCCGAGCTTGACCTCGAAGACGCCGGCCGCGTCCGCCTCGCGGTCTTCGGCGACGTAGACCTTGCCGTCGAACTTGACCTTGAAGGCGGCCGCCAGCTGGTCGGCCTCTTCACGCTCCTTGGCGTGGGCCAGGAGGATGACGTATTTCTCGGTGAGCTTCTCGCCGCCCCCCTTGATCTGGACCTCGTCGGCGTCATCAGCGATCAGATTGTAATCGGTCTTGACCTCATAGATCTTCATGCCCGCGGAGGAGCGGATGCGGATGTCCTTGAGGTTGGTGCCCAGGCCGATGCTGATGACGGGCTTGGGGATCATGAAGCCGTGAAAGAACGTCCCCTCGGTTCCGAATTCGACAGGGGTCCCCCCGAAGAAAAAGAACGCGACGAACAGGATAAACAGGTACTTTATCTTACGAAACTTCATAGGGAACCCGCTGACTAATTGGACGGTACCATGCTAGCGGAAGCCGGAGGTCTTGTCAAGCGAATAATCTAGCCGTGCTACATGCCTACGTAAGGTCCACAACCTGTTGTATTTATATATTCGTTTCTCCGGAAAACCTGGCCGACCAGCCGACCGTCTTGCTCTCGCCGGGAAGCAGTGTGACTCTGACCACGGTCCCCTCTTTTCTGGTCTCCGAGACCGTGACCCCCGGGCAGTCGAATGCCTCCAACCGGAACCCCTCGGGCTCGGTCAGATAGAGCTCGTAGGGGTCTCCGGCGATGACAAGGCTTGTCCCGGAGAGCGTTCCGTTCGCCCAGCGGACGTCGGCGAGGTCCACTCCGCCGCAGGTGACGTGCCGGCTCGTGGCCAGGACCTGGGGATGGGGCTTTCTTTCCCGGATGGCCAGGGCCTGGGAGCGGAAGTGCGGGTCGAGCGACCCCGGCGCGAACGATGACAGAAAGCTCCCGAGCAGCCGCCGCGTCCAGAACTCGAAAACGAAGTACTCTTTCCCGGCGTCCAGGCCGAGGTCGGCGAACTTGATCTCCCGGACGGACTCGCCCGTCCGGCCGAGGACCGCCCAGCCTTCGAAAGGCCGGACGACCTCAAGGAGGAACAGGTCGCAGGTCGGCTGGAGGCCGGCGTCGAAGACCCGGGAGCCGGAGCCGCTGACCTCGGCGTCGACACGGTTGAGCTCGCCGGACCTCGACGGGTCGACATCGAAGACCTGTCCGGGCCGGGTCCAAAGCACGGGCGCCGCCCGGCGGGCCGGCTCGACGGCCTCCGTCCGGTAGAGCTCGGGCTTGTCGGTGAGAAGGAGGATCGAGCCGGTAAGCGACGTCACGAGCGTCGATTTGTAGCGGTCCCCGTCGAGCTCGATGTGGTCGGGGTCGTTCCGCCAGACGACGTTGTTCCAGGAGTTGAACTGAGCCATCCCGGCGTAGGAGAAGCCGTCGGTCCCGATCCGGCAGCCGTCGAGGAGGCCGACGAGCTCGGGCCGGACGCCCCAGCAGCCGAGCAGGAAGGCATCCCGGCCGATCTCCTGCCGGACCGCCTCGACGTAGCTCCGGTAGGTTCGAACGAGGCTCCGCTTCGTCCTTTCGAAGTAGCCCGCGTGGGCGTTGTAGCCTTCGTAGCGCAGGTGCCGGAGGGCGTCGACCTTGAAATACGCCCAGCCCATATCCCGCAGTCCCCGATAGACCGGCTTGACCACGGCCTCGACCGCCTCAGCTTTCGAGGCGTCGAGGCTGAATTCGATCCAGCTGCCGCGGGCGGGCTTTCCCTCCTCGTCGGTCACGAACCAGTCCGGATGGGCCGCGGCGAAGTCGGCCTGCTTGAAGGCGACGTTGGTCCAGATGCCCGGCTTCAAGCCCTTGCTCCTGATGTATCGGGGCAGGAATTCCAGGCCCTGGGGGAATTTCGCGTTCGCTTCGAGCCAGAGCTCGGGCCGGCCCTCGCCGCGCTGGTAGCCGTCGTCGATCTGGAGGACCTCGTAACCGAACGGCAGAAGGACGTCCGAGAGCGTGTCGGCCGTATCGACGATGTCCTTTTCCGTGACCTTGTCGTAGAAAGCGAACCAGGAGATCCAGCCGGCGACGGGATGCGGCCAGATCTTGAAGGTCCACGGTTCGAAGAATTCGAGGCCGCGGTGGACCTGGTAGAACCGAGGCCGGAAACGCAGGACGATCTCCCCGCCTTCGGCTTCGAAGCCGTACTCCTTGTCTTCCGGCCCCTCCGCGAGCGGGGTGACGACGGCCCGCGGCCCGGCGTCGACCGAGAAGACCCAGTCCCGGCCGCGGTCGTAGACGGCCCGGTTGAGAAGGCTGCGGCTCGTCCCGGAAACGTGGCGGACCATGACCGGACCGCGGTCGCGGCGGTCGGCCTCGCAGGGGAAGGACTCGGGTCCGCCGACGAGCGTGCCCTCGATCCGGACCCTGCCGCCCTTTTCCCGCGGCGCCAGGAGCACGGTCTGGCTGACGGCGTTCCCCGTCCGATGGACATTGACCTTGGCCTCGAATCCGGCGCCGACGGCCGAGATCTCGCCCTTGAACATGTCCCGGCCGTCGTATCGGACGCGAATGCTTTTTTCCCCGACGTCTATCCTGGCCGCTTCGTTCGGCGGCGCCGCCGCGGCCGGCCCGCTCCGTCCGCAGGACGCGAGGAGCATGACCGCCGCGAATGCCGCCGTAGAAACCAACGCGCGCGAGCTGTTCCATTTAGCCGTCAAGCGTTTCTTCATCGGTCTCTCCTTTTCCGTTATTTTATCCGGGCTCTGCGGTAATGACAACGCCAGACGCGAATGTGATAGAATTCCGGCGACTTCACGATGGAGATCGGACCATGAAAAAAGCGCTCCTCGCCGCCCTCGCGGGCCTCGCTCTCGCCCAGGCCGGACTGGCCGATGTCGACAGCCTGTCCAGACTTTTCGTCCCCGGCAAGGCCGTTCTGGACCTCGACGGCGACGGCTTTCCGGAGAAGCCGGCCCTGACCGTCATCATCCCCGACAAGCCGACCGCCGGCGAGCTCGCCCTGGCCGCCGACGTCGCCGCACGGGCCAATTTCGAGAGCCTGGCCGTGGACTTCGGCCTCGTCCGGCACGAGTCCGAGGTCGGCGGCGCTCAAGCGCCGCCCTTCCCGGTCCTCATCGGCAACGACCTCGCCTGGGTTCGGGAGGCGCTGAAAGAGCGCCGCCTCGACCCCGTCTCGCTCGGCCCGAACCAAGGACTGATCTTCCTCTTCTCCCGGAAAAGCCAGACCGGCATCGCCTGTGTCGCCGGCTCCGACGAGGCCCTCCTCAAGACCGGACGCGCGTTCTTCCTGCGCTGGCCGTATTTCTGGGAGGTCTGGGGACGCGAGGCCGGGGCGACCTACGAGAGCCTCGAGAAGGACCTCGATGCGTTCTTATCCGCGGCGGCCGTCAAGCTCCAAAAAACGATCGTCCGCGAAGCCCTCTACGAATTTCCCATGGCTCCGCCCGCTTCCGACGGCCTCCGGGCTCTTTCCTTCGAACAGGGCCAGATCAGGAACCTGTCCATCGAGGTCCATTTCGCGGCGGACGGGGACCGGCGGAAGGCGCAGGACGCCCTGCTCCTCCTCGAGCGCCAACAGCGCAAAGGGAGCCGGACGACGCTCCTCTCTTACCCCGCCTGCGCCGCCCTGACATTCGAGCTCTGTTACGGCGAGGCGCGGTCGCGGGTCGTCCTGCGGAGGACCGGCGCGACCAAGAGGCTTCTCACGCCCGGCTTCAAGGAGAGGCCCGGCGCCGACGCCGCAGGCAAGGAGTTCGACCTCCTCGGCCTTTTCTCCACCAAGGCCGTCCATTCCGACCAGGACAGCGACGGCATCCCCGACGGGCTCGACTCGTCGCTCATCGTCCCGCGGGATTTCGCGGCGAAGAGCGTCGCCGAGCTGGCCAGCCGGCTCGTTCTGGCCACCGCCGGGGCGTCCTTTCCCATCGTCCAGCTGGACGCGGAGGTCGAAAGCCGGAAAACCCTCGCCGCCCCCAT
The DNA here is from genome assembly GCA_001775755.1 of Candidatus Aminicenantes bacterium RBG_19FT_COMBO_65_30. Taxonomy (GTDB): domain Bacteria; phylum Acidobacteriota; class Aminicenantia; order Aminicenantales; family Saccharicenantaceae; genus RBG-16-66-30. The sequence goes on from MEYF01000002.1 coordinate 20,814, forward strand.
CCTCGTCGGAGCGAACGCCCTGACCCTCGACCTCGTCAAGACCGGCAAGCTGAAGCTCCCAACCCTCGAAGATTCTAACGGGCTGATCAAGGTCGTGCCCAAGGCGTTCGGCAAGTCCTCGGCCCTCGTCGTCCACGCCGCCGGCCAGCCCGGTCTGGACAGGACGCTCTCCTACCTCTCGCGGACGTTCCCCTACTTCGGCGACTACGGCGAAGGAAATCCCCAGCTAGCCGATCTCGCCGCGGACCTCGACAAGCTTCTGGCCGGCGAGAAGGGGGCCGCGGAAGCGTTCCTCATGAACACCGTCGAAAAAGCGGCGGCCGAGCTCAAGGGCCGGGACCTCGAGTCGGTCGAGGCCGAACTCCTTCTCCCCGGGTCGAACGGGCCTTTCGAGGAAGCCGTCCGCGGCGTCCTGCGGGCTTCGGCCGGGAGCGCGCCGGTCTCCGTCAAGGCCTCGTCGCTCAAAACGGGCCGGACGGTCTTCGACAAAGAAAAGGCGTTCACCTGGGAAGTCGACGACGCCAAAGCATTGCTCAAGGAAAAGCTGCGCGCTCTGGTCGACACGGCGGGCAAGAGCGGCGGGATCGACGTCAGCCTCGGGGTGAGCGAATCGCCCGCGGTCCGGGAGAAGGTTCGGAAAGAGGTCGAGGCCTTTCTCGGCGAATCCGGATTCCCGGCGGCGGCGGTGGAGGTCCTTTCCGCCTATAAACCCGGCTTTTTCTGGCTCACCGAAAGGATCCTGCCGGCGCTCAAGGGCAAGGGCGTTCATCGTCTGACGATCCGCTTCGCCGAGGAGCGCGAGGACTTCACCCGCCCGAAGCGCGCTTATGCCGAGCCGGGCCGCTGGCTCCAGGAGCTCTATCCCGTGGACGAGATCCTGTCGCGCGAGCTGGGCATTCCCCTCGAACGCGTCGAGTTCGAGACCGGGGGGCCGGGCGGTCCGGTCTACAGGATCGAGGCCGTCGACGACAAGGGCGCCGTCCTCCTCGAACAGAGCTTCACGCCGCGGACGCGGGCGATCCCGCTCTCGAACGTCCTTCCCGAATGGGGGACGGCCCGGACGACCTGCGGCTGGCTCCGCGTCGAAGCCGGCGGGACCGTCGTGTGCGACGTCCCGCTCGAGACCGACCTCGAGAAATTCTGGGGCTTCTACCAGGAGGACGTCCTGAAGGCGGTCGTCGGACACGTCCGGAAAAAAACGGGCGAAGAGCCGACCTTCTCCAAACAGCCCTATTTCAAGCGGCTTCTTGTCGACCTCCAGGCGAGCGAGCCGGATTACAGGATCGGCCTCGACGAGGAGATCATCAGCTCGCTCGAGGCCATCCACGACGAGATCTATTTCGACACGCTCGACCTTCTCCGGGGCATCACCCGCTTCGACCCGGAGGACAAGGACATCGCGGCCGACACGTCGCGGTCCTCGGCTCCCGGCAACGTCCTGCCGTCCCTCCACCCTTCGCTCGAGGGCGGCCCGGCCAAAGCCCGGGTGGTCCTCGAGGATTGGCCGGCCCCGGCCCCTCAGGTCGTCCTCCGCTGGAAGGAGAAGGGGCACGACCCTGTCTCGCGGAAGGTCGTCTTCCCGACCCTCAAGCCCAAGGACACGCGGGCGACGGAACTCGTCTTCGACGGCCGCTCCGGCCGGGTCGGGAACATCGTCTTCGAATCCGAGTGGGAGAAGGAGGCCGATTACCTGACCGTTATCGAGACGCTCGGCGCCTGGCGCAAGCTCTTCGAGGCCGGCCTCCTCGGCGACACCCTCAGCTTTCCCCAGCTCGACGGCGTCACGGTCCGGCTGCGATGGCAAACCCAGGAAAAGGACGAGCGCCTTCCCGTCGTCTTCGTCCCCGGGGCGAACCCGGCTCCCCTCGTTCCGCCGCGGCCTGACGAAATCCTCGTGACGACCCGGGACATCATCTCGCCGGCCATGGCCGGGGACATCGTCCGCCGCCTCTCCGCCCTAAAGGCGGTCAGGAGCTACATCGGCGGAAGATCCTACGAAGGCCGCGACGTCCCGGTCCTTGAGCTCTACCTGCCTCTCGAAAAATACGTCTCCCTGCCGCGTCTCGTCACCTTCAAGCCGACCCTCCAGGTCGTCGCCCGCCAGCATGCCAACGAGGTCTCCTCGACGAATTACCTGCTTCGGTTCGCCGAGCTCCTCGCCAGGGATCCCGAAGCCCGGGAAGCGCTCAAGAAGATGAACTTCGTCTTCCAGCCGATGGAAAATCCGGACGGGGCCGAGCTGGCTTACGGGATGCAGCAGAACGAGCCCTTCCACAGCCTTCATGCCGGGCGCTACGGATCCTTGGGCGTCGACATCGGCTACCAGACGGGGACCAAGCCCTTGCTGCCGGAGGCCGCCGTCCGCACCAGGCTCTACGACCGGTGGCTTCCCGACATCTTCCTCAACCTCCACGGCTATCCTTCCCACGAATGGGTCCAGCCGTTTTCGAATTACACGCCCTATCTTTTCCGCGACTACTGGATCCCCAAGGGCTGGTTCACCTACTTCAAGGCCCTCAACCTGCCGATCTATGGCGAGCACAGGGAGGCGGGGAAAGCCTTGATGAAGCTCATCGCCGAGGAGCTCGGAGCGAACGCCGAGATCGCCGCATCGAACCGGAAGCTCTACGACAGGTACGAGCGCTGGGCCGGCCGCTGGGCGCCTCACATGAACGCGCTCGAGGCCACGGACGGCGTCCTCATCTTCGCCAAACGGAAGGGGCCGACCGAGAACAGGCTGACCCCCCGGGCCCGGATGACCTTCGCCGAGCAGACGCCGGAGGTCATGGACGAGACGGCGACCGGGGATTGGCTCGAATTCCTCTGCGAGCAGGGCCTGGCCTATCTCCGGGCGCACGTCAAGTACTTCGGCCGGGCCGGATTCCAGGTCGTCCGGATCGAGGAGGAGGGCCGGGAGAGGATCCGGCTGACCCTGGTCCGCGGCCGCCCCGGGCGGACGGAAGGAAGGTGAAATTCGGGACACGGGAATTTCCCCCGGCCGGCACGGGAAGGTTGTTTATTTTCAATAGAATTGATAAGATAACGGCGCCGCCGCGGGAAAAGGGCGGGGAGCGATGGAAGCGCAGACCAACCTTCTGATCATCTCCGACGACTTCTCGCTCTACGAGACTGTCAAGAAAGCCCCCGTGGGTGTCGATTTCAACGTCTTTTTCTCCCAGACGGAGGACGACTACCTCGGCGTCGTCCGGGATAACGGGATCCGAGTCGTCCTGGTCGACTCCGGCGATTCGCTCGCCGCCGGACTCCTGGTCATGAAGAAGATCAAGAAATTCGACGCCCTGATCGACATCCTCGTCGGCGGGGAGCCCATCGGACACGAGGCCGTCCTCGACACCATCCACGCCGGGGCGACCGACTTCGTCCCCAAGCCCTACGAACGCGACATTCTCCAGGACATCTTGCGCCGGATATCCCGGAAGCGCGAGCTCCGCCGGGAAACCCTGCACCTCGAAAAAAAGCTGGAGCGGAAATACGTCTTCCAGGGCCTGATCAGCCGCAACCCGTACATGCTCGAGATCTTCGGCCTCATCGAGAACATCGCCAAGTACTTCTCGAGCGTCCTCATCACGGGCGAGACCGGCACCGGCAAAGAGGTCGTCGCCCGGGCCATCCACGGCTTGAGCCCCTGCCGGGACAAACCGCTGGTCGTCTGCGCCTGCGCGTCCATCCCCGAAAACCTCTTCGAATCCGAGCTCTTCGGCTACAAGAAGGGGGCCTTCACCGGGGCCGACAAGGACAAGCGGGGCATGTTCGAAGAGGCCGACGGGGGGGTCATTTTCCTCGACGAGATCGCCGAAATCCCGGTGGCCGTCCAGGCCAAGCTCCTCCGCGTCCTGGAGAACCACGAATTCCGGCCCCTGGGCGCCAATGAGAACACGGCTGTCGAAGTCCGGGTCCTGGCCGCCACGAACCGGGACCTGGCTGAGATGGTCCGGGCGGGGACCTTCCGCGAGGACCTCTTCCACCGCCTGAACAAGGTCGTGATCGATCTGCCCCCTCTCGGGGAACGGCTCGAGGACATCCCCCTCCTCGTCCGCCATTTCCTCCAGGGCGCGAGCCGGAATTTCTCGAAGAGCGTGCGCGGCGTCTCGCGCGAAGTCCAGAAGCTCTTCCTCAAGTACGGTTGGCCGGGGAACATCCGCGAGCTGGCCAACGTCCTGGAGAGCGCGGCCATGCTCTGCAAGAAGGACTTCATCGACGTCGCCAACCTGCCCAAGTACCTCCGCGACTACATCCCCCCCCAGGGGGCGGTCGCCTTCGCCGGGCGCGGCCACCTAGCGTCCCTCGACGACCTGGAGAAGGATTACATCACCTATCTCTTGAAGGTGACCAAGGGGAACCTGCGCCAGACGGCCAAGATCCTGGGCATCTCGCGGACGACGCTCTACAACAAGTTGGCCAAGTACGGGATCCGCAATTGAATGATCCGAACGGCGGTCAAGCGGCCGCCGCGGTGGTTTTCTTCGTCGTCTTGTCCTGGTACATCTTCCTGTCCGCCAGGGTGAGGAGGTCCTGGAGGGAGGAAGGCCTTTCCGGATCATAGCGGGCGATTCCCAGACTGAACGAGATCGGGTACTCGTTCTCCGGCCGGGCGTTCCGGGCGTGGACCTTTTCCCGGAGCCTGCGGGCGAGGGCGGCGACCTTCCCTTCGACGATGTCGATGGCCAGGACGACGAACTCGTCCCCGCCCAGCCGGGCGATGATGTCGGAATCGCGGAAAACGTCCCGCAGCAGGGCGGCCGCCTCGACGAGGACGGCGTCCCCTTCCTTGTGGCCGAAAGAGTCATTGATCTTCTTCAGATCGTCGAGATCGGCGTAGAAGAGGGACATCTCCTTCTTCGTCCGGTGGGCGACCTTGATCTGCTGCTCGGCCAGGGTCAAGAAGCCGCGGCGGTTGTAGACCTTCGTCAACTCGTCGACGAGCGACAGATCCCTCAGCTCGTTCTCCGTCCGGGTCCGGTGGACGGCAATCGCGTAGAGGGTGGCCAAGCGCTCGACCGCCTTGAGGTCCCTCTCCACATAGGGGTTCTCCGAATTGGCGACGACGATCAGCCCGACGATGCTCCCCGACATGATCGCGGGAACGGCCAAGAACTGGCGGACCGGGAGATGCCACTCCGGCATGCCGGTGAAACGGGGGTCCAGGCTCGTCATGTTGGTCAGGATGGCCCTCCGTTTCTCGAGGACCCAGCGCCACAGCCCCGAATTCTCGTGGATGCTCCCGTCCCTCCCGGGATGCACGCCGAGCATGTCCCGGGCGTCCGGGGTCAGGGCCGCGGGCATGAGCGTCCCGGTCCGCTCATCGACGTGCCCGACGAACGCGGAGGTGCTCGCGGTCAGCCGGCGGGCGTGCTCCAGGACGACGGAGGACATCTCTTCTATCGGCGTCGGGGACAGCAGCCGCTCTGAGACGTCGCTCACGGAAGCCTGCAGCCGCACGTCCCAGGAATGCTCTTCCTCCATCTGCTTCTTCCTGGAGATGTCCTCGATGACCCCGTCGTAGAACAGGACGGTGCCCCGGGAGTCCTTGGCGGCCCGCGAGGAATCTTTGGCCCAAAAAAGCGTGCCGTTGCTCCGCCGGAGCTGGGTTTCAAAGATCTCGACCATGGAGCTCGAATCGAGCACGGCCTGCCAGCTGTCCCGGTCACCCGGGTCGTGATGGATGTCCCAGAAATTGACCGCCTTGAAGGCGGCGAGATCCGGGTAGCCGAGCATGCGGGCCAGCGTCGGCGTGGCGTCGAGGATCTGCCCTTGGGGCGTGATCCTGTAGAGGCCGAGGGGGTAGTTGAAGATCCGCGTCATCTTCTCTTCGCCGACCGTCAGCGCTGCTTCGGCGCTGACGGCCCTGTCGCGCTCATCCCCGAGCGCCTGGTTGGTTCCGACGTTCATGAGGGCCAGACCCGAGATCCGGGCCAGAGCCAGGGCTAGGTTGAGGACGTGGTCGCGCGGCTCCGGGCCGCCGAAGCCGGCCAGCTCGAGGACGCCCAGGAGCTCGCGGTTGTGGGCGATCTTGAGGTAAACCGTCCGCCGGTCGTCGGTCCAGGCGTAATCCGCGTTGAGGGCGATGATCCTGTCAAGCGGAGAGCCCTCGGGGCCCGGCCGGCCGGATAAAGATTCCACGAGGTGAAAGACGACCTCCCGGGGCGAGAGGAGCACGCGGAAGAGCTCGACCACGCCGGCCCGGGCGTCCTCCATTTTCTTGACGTTGGTCACAGCGCCGAGGAGCTGGCCGATCCGGGCGTAGTCGGACATCTGCTGACGGACCACGGCCATGTGGTCCTCGATGTTCTCTTTCTCCCGGTCCAGGCGCCACGAGAGGACGATCCGGCCCAAGCTCAGCTTGAAATATTCCAGCCCGGCGGGATGGACCTCGTACGGGAGCCGGAGGAAGCGGGCGAACGACTTGAGCTCGCGGTCGATCTTGGGATAGACGCCCGTGTCAAGGAGGACGACTTTTCTGGCCAGCTCGCGGAAATAGACTTGGGCGCTTTTGCGGTTGGACGGCCAGCGTCCATCGACGTGCGCTTCCCAGTCCCTGAGCCATCCGGGCAGGACGAGGAGCGCGCCGTCCTGAAGAAACCGGTCAAGGATCTCCTTGTCGGCGACCCACTCGAAGCACTGGCTTTTCTGATGGAGCCGGCAGGCCCCGTCGAGACCGAGGTTCTTCGACGGCCGCGTCAAGCAGTACCCGCCGGCCAGGCCGACGGAGCAGCCCTCCTTGCGACACGAGGCGACGGCCTCACCGAGGCCCGGCCATGGCGCCTCGACCTGGTCGCAGTCCACCGGCAGGAGTTTGAAACGGACGTCTTGAAAATCCGGCGAGGATTGGACGGCCAGGACTTCCCGGTCGAAGTTCGCGCAGGTGATCAAACCGAGTTGAGGTGCCATCTATCGCGCTACCCGTAATCGACAAAATGTCCTATTATTGGACATATAGATTATAGCACCCACTATCAACATAAGTCAAGGTTATTATTTACTTTGACAATTATTATATGTTCTGAATCATTACATTGTATTATTTTAATTAGCATAAAATAGCTTATATTTTATTTGTATTAAATAAGTTATAAATATATAGCGCCCGGCCATGAAAAATGGTTAAACAATAATAGTTATTGAGACTAGTCTGAGCCGGTCCGGACGGCGGCGATAAAGGTACTCCTGCGGTCCGAACGGAGCGATGCGGTTGGCAAAAACCGAACTTTGTTCTAAAATGGCCGTATACATGTAAGTCCATCCCAGAAGACTGATCAGGAGGAACCGATGAAAAGAACAACCGCGTGGATTCTCGGCGCCGCCTTGCTGGTGACGCTCGCGGCCCTGCCCGTCCATGGGCAGAAGGCCCAGAGCGCCCCTGGCAACAAGGAGGCCATGGACGTCCTCAACAAGATGATCGAGGCCAGTGGCGGACGCAAGGTGCTTGAGTCCATCAAGGACACGACGATCTCCGGAACCGTCGACATCACCCAGTTCGGCATCACGGCGCCCATCACGTTGTACCAAAAAGAGCCCAACAAGATGCGCCTGGACATCACCATCGCCGAGGCCGGCATGACCATCACCCAGGCCTTCGACGGCCAGAAGGGCTGGTACACGAATCCCCAGGCCGGGACGATCGAGGAGATGCCCGATTTCATGGCCAAGGAAATCGGCCGGCAGGCCATGGGAAACCAGGCCATCCTCGACCCGCAGAAGGCCGGCGTCACTTACGCCCTGAAGCCCAAAGCGGCGATCGAGGGCAGGGACTACATCGTCCTCGAGCAGACTCTCGCCGACGGCCACAAGACCACCCTCTTCCTCGATCCGGAAACCTACCTCCCCTACAAGACCCAGACCAGGTCCATCGACCAGACCGGCGCCGAAGTGGACGCGGAGACGTATTCGAGCAATTACCAGAAGGTCGGCGGCACGATGGTCGCCCACTCCATGCGCGTCCTTCACAACGGGTCCGAAGCCCAGCGGATCACGATCACCGCAGTCACCTACAACACGAACCTGGATGACGCCTTTTTCGTCTTGAAGTGAGCGGCCGGATCCCGGCCGCGCCCAGCGGTCCTAGCCCGGGCGTTTCTGGTCTTTGAGCTCGTCGGCGTCGAGGACGCTGGCATAGATCTCCGCCTCGGCGGCGATCTCGCCGTCCACGAAGGCCTTCCCCTTCATCTGGCAGACCTTCCCTTTCGTCCGGGTCCATTCGACGTCCAGACGGAGCTGGTCGCCGGGGACGACCATCCGCTTGAACTTGGCCTTATCGATCTTGCTCAGAACGACGAACTTTTTCTCGGGGTCGGGGATCGAGCTGAAGAGGAGGACGGCGCCGGCCTGGGCCATGGCCTCGACGATGAGGACCCCGGGCATGATCTTCCACTCCGGGAAGTGGCCCTGGAAGAACTGCTCGTTACAGGTCACGTTCTTCAGGGCGACAATGCTCTTCGAGTGGACCAAGTCGACGACGCGGTCGACGAGCAGGAAGGGGAACCGGTGGGGCAGGAACTTCATGATCTGTTCGGTCGGGATCATGGGCCGGCCTCGCACGGATCTACTTCTTGACGGGGGGAGCGGCCTTCGAAGCGTCGTACCGCTTGATGACCTCCGCCGTCAGGTCGAGCGCCGGGCTGTAGAACACGGTTCCGCTCTTGGCCAGGTCGAAGATGAGATCGAGTTCCTTGTCCTTGCGGAGCTGCTCGATGATGGGGATGAGCTCGCTCTGGATCTGGCCAAAGGTCCTCGCCTGAAGCTCCTGCATGGCCCGGGTCGCGTCCTCGGCCGCCCGCTGACGATCCGTCTGCTTTTTCTGGATGTCGGCCTGGATCCCCGCGGCCGCGTCGGCGGTCAGGGTCAGGCGCTGCGCGCTCAAGCGGCTCTGGAGCTGTTTGATCTGGTCGTCCATGCGGGTGATCTCGTCGGTGTACTTCTTGTCGGCCGCCTGGAGCTGGGCGAGCGCCTTCCGGCCCTCGGCGGACTTGTCGAGGATCTCCTGGGAATTGATCATCCCCAGCTTGCCCCCCTCCTGGGCGGGCGCGAGCCCGGCCAGCCCGGCCGCGGCGGCGGCGATGAGCACGATGAGCCGAATGGGTTTTCTCATGTCGGAACCTCCCTAAAACGTCGTGCCGACGGCGAAACGGAAAGCGAAATTCGAGTCGGTCGCATAGATCTTCCTGTTGTTGTAGGCGAATATCAGGCGGAACGGCACCCGCAGCGCGGGGATGAAGAGCCGGGCCTCGATGCCCAGCGAAGAATACATGTCCTTGAAGCTCAGTTTCTGGCTGTAGGGGATGGCGTTCCCCCTGTCGTAGAAGAAGATGGCGTAGAGCGGGCCGCCGACGGGGATGATGTACTCCGCATTGAGGACGACGGCTTTTTCGCCGCCCAGGTTATAGCCGTTCGCGTCGACCGGCCCGATCGTGTAAACCTCGTAGCCGCGGACGGAGCGCTCGCCGCCGAGGAAGAACTTCTCCCAGTACGGGATCTGCGAACCGTGGAGCGCCTTGACGAACTGGTACTGGGCGTGGAAGCCGACGACGTGGGCCTTGGGGCCCCGGCCGAAGAGCGGATGATAGTGGGTGAACTCGAGCTGGGGTTTGAGCAGGAAGATGTCGCCGCCGAGGAAGTTGAAGGCGTACTTGAGGCTCGCCGAATATTGCGTTCCGCGGGTCGGCGTGAGCGGGCTGTCGATCGTCGATCGCCAGAGCATCGGGCTGATCGAGCTCTGGTTGTATTTCTGGTTGCCGTAGCCGTAGTAGGGCGGCAGGGTGGGCGTCGTGCCGCTGTCGTCTCCAAGGCTGGGGATGGTCATCTGGACCCTCTCGTAGGTGTAGGTCAGGTTGGCCCGCCACATCCCGAAGAGCCGCGTCCCCGTGATGAGGTCGATGCCCGTCCCCTTGCGCCAGAACCAGGGGTAGCGCAGGTCCCGCTTGTAGATGTTGAAGCCCGCCGTGATGGGCTTGTCGAAGAGGTACGGCTCGGAGAAGCCGAACGAGTAGTTCTTGACGAGCTTCCCCTGCTGGATGCTGAGCTCCAGGGTCTCGCCCGCCCCGAGGAAGTTGACCGTGGAGTAGCTGAAGGCCAGGAACGTCCCCTCGTACCCGCTGTAGCCCGCCGTGAATTGGATGTTGTTCCTTTGGAGTTCCTTGACATTGACCTGGACGTCCATTTTGGTGGGGTCGTCCGGGTTCGGCTTGATGTCGGGGTCCTTCTCGAGGTCGACCAGGCCGAGCTGCTTGACCCGGAGGATGCTGTTCTTGAACAGGCTGAAGCTGAAGCGGTCGCCCTCCCGGATGATCATCTCCCTGCGGATGACCTTGTCCTTGGTGTAGTTGTTGCCGCGGAATTCGAGCCGGTTGAGGTAGGCGACCTCCCCCTCGACGATGTTGAAGGTGACGTTGACGATCTTCCGCTTGGGATCGAGGTTCTCGACCGGGATGACCTGGGCGTAGACGAAGCCGCCGTCCCGGAAGACCTCCGAGATGTCTTCGACGCTCTTTTCTCTGTCCTTGGTGCTGTAGACCTCGCCGGGCTTGAGCTTGACCAGGCTCCGGAGGAACTTGACGTTCAGGGCCTTGCTCCCCTCGATCTTGATCTCGCCGGTGCGGTAGAGGTAGCCGGGCGTTACGGGGATGACGAGCCGCATCATCTTCTGCTTCTTGAATAAGACCGACCGCTTCACGATCTCCTCGGTCCGCGGCTGGCCGACGGCGGCCTCCATGTAGCCTTTCTCCTGGTATTTCTTCTTGATGAGGTCGATGTCCTCGCTGATCTTGTTCTGCTTGTAGACGTCCTTGGCGGTGATCCAATTAAAGAGGCTGTGGGGCCGGTTGTCCTTCATCGACCACTTGAGCCTGCTCGCCGCGAGCTTTGTCGAGCCCTCGAAGAGGACGTCCCCGACCCGGACCTTGGGGCCCTCGTCGATCCTGATCAGGACGTCCACCTCGTTCTTGCCCTGTTTGACGATCTCCGTATCGATCTTCGAGGCCAGGAGGCCTTTCTCGAACAGGAGGTCGGTGATGGTGTCCTTGATGCGCTGGACCTTCAAGGGGCTATAATAGGAATAGGGCAGGACGGCCTGGTCCTTTTCCTTGAGCTTCTTGACGATGTCGCCTTCCTTGACCTTCTTGCCGGTCTTGAAGGTCATGGCCCGGACGACCGGGTTCTCCTCGACCGTGATGCGGACGATCCGGCCCCGTGTCCCCTGACTTTCCTCGAACGTGATGTTTGAAAAGAACCCCGTCGACCAGAGGACGCGGAAGTCCCGGCGGAACTGATCGGCGCTGTAGGTTTCCCCTTCCCGGACTGTCACGTAATAGAGGATCGTCTCCGGCGTCACCCGATCGTTGCCGAGGATCTCGATCTTCTCCAGGATCTCCTGGGCGGCCAGGAGCCCGGGGAGGGTGAGCAGTAAGAGGGCCAGGAAGATCTTTTTCATGCCGGATATCCTTCTACCATATACCATATCGGGCTGGATCGGTCAAAACGCCGGCCCGCGGGCGGCCGGGACCCTCACACTCGGATTAACTCGGAGGGGAGGTCAAAAGTTTCATCGTCCCCGCCTCCATCATGTAGACCTTGTGGCAGTAGCGGGCGATCTTCTCGTTGTGCGTGACCAGGATGGAGGACAGTCCCTTCCGTTCGTGGAGGTCGAGGACGAGGCGGAGGACCCTCTCCCCCGTTTTCCAGTCGAGGTTGCCCGTCGGCTCGTCGGCCAGAAGCAGGCGGGGGGCGTTGACGAGGGCCCGGGCGATGGCCACGCGCTGCTGTTCCCCCCCGGAGAGCTGGCTCGGCCGCGAGTGCGCCTTGTCCTCGAGGCCGACTTCCAGGAGCATCCCGAGCGCCCTGTGGAAGGCCTCCTTTTTCGGGACGCCCCCGATCATCAGGGGGAAGCCGACGTTCTCGAGGGAGGTGAACTCGGGGAGGAGATGGTAGACCTGGAAGACGAAGCCGATCTTGCGGTTGCGGACCGCGGCGACCTCCCGGTCGGCTCCGGCGAAGAGATCCTCCCCGTCGACGAGGACGCGGCCTTCCGAAGGCCGGTCGAGGCCGCCGAGGAGGTTGAGGAGCGTCGTCTTCCCCACCCCCGACGCCCCCATGATGGCCGCGAGTTCGCCCCGCCCGAGCTCGAAATCGAGGCCTTCGAAAACGCGGAGGTCGCCCTTCGGCAAGGGGTAAGTTTTCCCCAGGCTTTCGGCGACGAGAACGCGGTCACTCATATTTCAACGCCACCACGGGGTCGATCTTGGCCGCGCGGCGGGCCGGGAACAGGGTCGAGACGAAGCTGATCAGGAGGGTGACCCCGACGATGAGGGCGAGGTCGAGGGGCCTCAGCCGGAACGGGACGTAGGAGATCTGGTAGATGTCGACGGGGATCTTGATGAGCTCGAACGCGTTGGCCAGGGCGCACCAGCCGAGGCCGAGGAGGACGCCGAGGGCCGTCCCGATGACGCCGATGAGCGCCCCCTGGTAGAAAAAGATCCGGTTGATCATCTGGGGCGTCGCGCCCATGGCCATGAGGATGCCGATGTCGCGCGTCTTCTCCATGACCATGAGGATGAGCGTGGCGATGATGTTCAGGGCGGCCACGATGACGATCAGGGTGATGGTCAGGAACATGATGTTCTTCTCGAGCTTCAGGGCGGAGAAGAGGGATTTGTTGAGCTCCATCCAGGTCGTGATATAGACGACGGGCGGCAGGGCCGCCACGATCTTCTCGCCGACGGCGGGGGCGGCGAAGATGTCCCGGAGCTTGACTTGGATGTAGCTCGCCCGCCCCTCGAGGCCGAAGAGCCGCTGGGCGAGGCCGATCGCGACGAGGGCCGTCGCGTTGTCGAACTCGTAGAGCCCGGTGTTGAAGATCCCCGTCACCTGGAACCTCTTCCTCTTCGGCAGGAGGCCCAGCGGGGACAGGGTCGAGGAGGCGGTCACGATATCCACGACGTCACCGACCTGGGCGCCGATCCGCAGGGCGAGCTCCCGGCCTAAGAGGAGCCCTTCGCGGGGCCCTTCCCCGTCCGGGATCCGTCCGGCCTCGAGCTTCTGGAGCCAGGCGGCGCCCGGCCGCTCCCGGTCGAAGTCGATGCCCTTGACGAGGGCCCCCGAGCTTTCGCCGAGCCCGGTGATGAGCACGGTGTTGTAGACGACGGGGGTCACGGATTCGACGCCCGGGATGGCCCGGATCTTCTCGGCCAGGCCTTCGTAGTCGGCGAGCCCCTGGCCGCCGAGGTCGGAGACCATGACGTGGGAGGTCGCCCCCAGGATCTTGTCCTGGACGTCGCCCTGGAAGCCGGTGATGAGGGCGATGGCGATGACCAGGGCGGCGACGCCGATGGCGATGCCGACGACGGAGATCGAGGTGATGACGGAGATGAAGGCCTGCTTCCTCCGCGCCGTGAGGTAGCGGCGGGCGACGAACAGCTCGAACTTCATGCGTCTATCTCGGCCTCAGCAGAGGGAAGAGGATGACCTCCCGGATCGACTTCCGGTTGGCCAGGATCATGGTCAGGCGGTCGATGCCGATGCCCTCCCCGCCCGTCGGCGGCAGGCCGTACTCGAGGGCCTCGACGTAGTCCATGTCCAAGGGGTGGGTTTCGTCGTCGCCCTTCCGCTTCTCCTCGGCCTGTTCCTCGAAACGGGCCCGCTGTTCGGCCGGGTCGGTGAGCTCCGAGAAGGCGTTGGCCACCTCCATCCCGGCGATGAGGAGCTCGAACCGCTCGGCCTCCTCCGGGTTATCGCGGGAGGTTTTGGCCAGGGGCGAGATCTCCCGGGGCGGGTTGGTGATGAAGGTCGGCTGAACGATGTTGTCCTTGACGAACCGGTCGAAGACGACGTCCAGGGCCTTGCCGTAGGTCAGGGGCTTCTTGTCCGGAGCCAGGCCCGCGGCGAACTCGATGAGGCCCTTGCGGTCGTCGAAGCGGCTCGGGGCGAGGCCGCTGTAATAGACGCAGGCCTCCAGGAACTTCAGCCTCTTGTAGGGTCTCTTGAAGGAGATCGTGTGCTCGCCGAAGGGGACCTCGTCCTTGCCCAGGAGAGCCACGGCCATGCCGGTGAGCAGCTCCTCCGTGAGGTCCATCATGTCGTAGTAGTCCTTGTAGGCCTCGTAGAACTCGAGCATGGTGAACTCGGGATTGTGCTGGGCGTCGAGGCCTTCGTTACGGAAGCTCCGGTTGATCTCGTAGACCTTGTCCAGGCCGCCGACGACCAGCCTCTTCAGGTAGAGCTCCGGCGCGACGCGCAGGTACAGGTCGAGGCCGAGGGCGTTGTGGAACGTCTTGAAGGGCCGGGCCA
>MEYF01000003.1:0-89 GCA_001775755.1 Candidatus Aminicenantes bacterium RBG_19FT_COMBO_65_30
AGCGAGGACAGGCGGGGTTTCCAGCCGAGGATCCTCTCCGCTTTCGCCTTCGAGGCCAGGAGCACGGCCACGTCGCCCTGCCGCCTGGG
>MEYF01000003.1:102-2446 GCA_001775755.1 Candidatus Aminicenantes bacterium RBG_19FT_COMBO_65_30
GGAACCGCCCGCCCGGTCACCTTTTCGGCCGTCCGGATGACTTCGAGAACGGAATGGCCCGTCTCGGTGCCGAGGTTGATGACGTCGCCCGGCCCGCCGGCGAGGAGCGCTTTCAGGGCGAGGATGTGGGCCGCGGCCAGGTCCGTGACGTGGATGTAGTCCCTGACGGCCGTCCCGTCGGGGGTCGGGAAATCCCCGCCGAAAACCTCCAGGCGTGGCCGCTTGCCGAGGACGCCGAGGAGGATGTTGGGCACGAGGTGGGTCTCCGGGTGGTGGCATTCGCCCGTCCCGCCGTCGGCGTCAGCCCCGGCGGCGTTGAAGTAGCGGAGCGAGATCGAGCGCAGGCCGTGGGCCCTCTCGTAATCCCGCAGGATCTCTTCGACCATCAGCTTCGCCCGGCCGTAGGGATTGACCGGTCTCGTCGGGTGGGTTTCGGGGATGGGCGTCTCCAGGGGATCGCCGTAGACCGCCGCCGTCGACGAGAAAATGAGGCTCTTCGTCCCGGCCTCGAGCATGGCGTCGAAGAGGTTGAGGCTCGTCGTCAGGTTGTGGGTGTAATATTTCCTGGGGTCGGCATAGGACTCGCCGACCTGGATGAGGGAGGCGAAGTGGAGGACGGCCCCGATCGCGTGCTCCCGGAAGACCTGGCGCAGGGCCTCCCGGTCGAGAAGGTCGCCCTTGATGCAGGGGGCGTCGCCGACAAGCTCCCGCCTGCCGCTCGAAAAATTGTCGAAGACGAGGACGTCGAAGCCCTCCCGGACGAGCTCTCTCACGGCATGCGAGCCGATGTATCCGGCGCCGCCGGCGACGAGGATGGTCATGGGGCTTTCCTTTCGACGAGCCGGCGGGCTTTTTCGAGCCCTTGGGCCTTGGTCTCGAAGCCGTTGTCGAGCTGGGCTTTGTAGAGCTTCTTGAGGAGCCGGCCCATCTCCGGCCCGGGCGGGACGCCCAGCTTGAGCAGGTCCCGGCCCATGACCAGGGGCTTGATCGTCTCCCGGTTGACGCGAAGCTCCTCGAATTTCTTGAACAGCCAGCGGGCCTGCCGGTCGAGGCCGCGGACGAGGCGCGTCCCCCGCCCGGCCCGGTCGGCGGCGTCGAGGAGGACCAATAGCTCGATCTCACCCTGGACGTCGGCCGCCAGGCGGTTGAAGGCCTTCTTGGTGACGTCCTCGCGGTTCAGCCAGAGCTCCCCGGCCCGGTGGTGCGTCCTGATGAGAAGCGGCACCATGCGCCCGAGGTTGTACCCGTTCCAGGTCTGGACCTTGAACCGGGTGAGGATACGGCGGGCGGCCCGCTCGCTCTGGATGTCGTGGCCGCACGAGGTCACGGCCATCCTGCCCCGCTTGTATTCCCAGCGCGTTGTCGAGACCTTGCCCAGGTCGTGGTAGAGGGCGGCCAGGAGGAGCGTCAGTTTTTTCGGCGCCGGGAGCCCGGCCAGGCCGGCCAGGGCGGCGGCCTGGTCCACCGACAGCTTGGTGTGGGCCCAGACCGTGTGGTGGCCGAAGACGTCCTTTTCCGGGTGGAAGACCGCATCCTGGATGACCAGGGCCAGGGCCTGGAGCTCGGGGAACCACTGGTCGAGGACGCCGAGCCGGAACATCTCTTCGAGGCCGGCCGAAGGACGCGGCGAGTGGAGCAGGATCTTGAACATCTCGTCGTTGACCCGCTCGAAGCTGAGCCCGGAGAGGTCGACGGCCCGGGCGGCGGGGTAGATGGCCGGGTCGACCTTGAAGCCCAGGACCGAGGCGAAGCGGGCGACCCGGATGACCCGCAGCGGGTCCTCGGGGAAGGCCGCGGGATTGGTCAGGCGGATCCGCCCGGCCAGCGTGTCCTTGCGCCCTTCGAACGGGTCGATGAGCGCCCCGTCCTTGAGCCTGAGGGCCATGCTGTTGGTCCGGAAATCCCGCCGCTCGAGGTCCTTTTCGACGGGCAGTTCCGGGTCCGCGGCGACAAGGATGTCCTTGTGGCCCCGGACGCCTTGGCCCCCGGCCCTGTCCGTCCGCGGCAGGGCGACGTCGTAGGTTTTCCCACGGACCGTGAACTTGATGATGCCGAAGCTCCTGCCGACGAGGTCGACGCGGCCGTGCTTTTCGAGCTTGCGGCCGATCGCTTCGAGCCCGTGGCGGGCGACGAGGACGTCGACGTCGGGGGAGGGGCTGCCGCGGATGAGGTCGCGGACGTAGCCGCCGACGGCGTAGACGTCGCCGCCGAAAAGCCGGACGAAGAGCGCCCGGTCGGCGAAGTCGAACGTGAGCTTCCTCATGGGCCCTTATTTTAGCAGGTTTTCTCTCGGCCGGGAACGCCGGGCCGGTGACGGGTCATCCGACGGCCGCGGACTTCCTTG
>MEYF01000003.1:2522-30522 GCA_001775755.1 Candidatus Aminicenantes bacterium RBG_19FT_COMBO_65_30
GAATGAGGGCGAGGCCGATCGACGAGCGCTTGTTCATGGATGGCCCTCCTTTCCGGGGATTCCGCCCGGATCGTCCATTATAGAGAACGGAGCCGGTAACTGCAACGTCCCGGCGGCGAAGTGCGCTATTTAGACTATAAACTTGTCACTGAGCGGTGTTTTGGATATTCTGGTAGCAAGACATGAGAATGCGAACGGACTCTATCCGCCCGACGCTGGCGGTCGCCTGCCTTGCGGTTCTCCTGGGAGCGCTCCAGGGCGCCGCGGCGGCGGGAGCCCGGGATGAGGTCGCCCTGTCCTTGAAGGAGAAGGTCATCAAGGACCTCAGCTCTTCAGGGCTCACCCTGGCTTTCCACGTCGCCTTGACGAACACGGCCGCCGCGCCGCGCGAGCTCGTCCGTACCCGCTACCGGGTGAGGATCAACCAGAAGGAGTACCTCAACATGACGGTGACGCTCGAGGCCCCCCTGTCCGTCCCGCCGGACGGAGAGACGCTCATCGCCCTGCCCGTCAAGATCTCCTACGATCTGCTCCGCGCCGCCGTCGGTCCGGTCGAGGGCCAAGCTCTTTGCGACATCGTCGGGGACATGTTCTTCCGGAACGAGCGGAAAAAGGAACAGCGGGCCCCGTTCGCCTTCAGCGCGGAGTTCCCCATCTTCCAGGACCCCGAGGTCGAGATCCTCCCCCTCAAGGTCAACGATCTGACCGTGGGCGGGGCCGATGTGGTCTTCCGTCCCCGGTTCAAGAACGCCAACGGCTACGAACTCATCGTCGATAACATCGACTTCGAGCTCTTTTTCAGCGGCCGGGAAGTCCTGGCCGGGCCCATCCCGGGGGACAAGAGCCTGCCGCGGACCGGGGAGAAGACCTTCGCCCTGCCCTTCCTCCTCGATTTCTTCGAAGCCGGGGAGAACGTCCGCGAGGGCTTTCAGAAGGACGAATTCCCGTGCCGCTTCGCCGGCCGGATCGAGATCATGTCGGTTTGGGGCCGGCTCATCATCCGCTTCGACAAGACCCAGGCGTTGCGCCTCGAAAAGTCCACTTAAAAAAAGTCCCGGAATTAGAACCAGTAACTGAACCCCACGGTCAGAGCCAGCCCGCCGAGGTCGAAGTCCTCGAATCCCTGGAACCACGTGTCGAACCGGGCCTTGGCCCAGTGATAGCGGGCCTCGGCATCGATGGTCGCCCGGTACCCGATGGGGAACTGCAGGCCGGCGAAAGCGTGGTAACCGAAAACGGATCCTTTTTCCCTACCGTTGACGGATTCGACGGGAAGGATGTCGATGTCGCCGAGCTCGGGGTCCGTGTAGAGCCAGGGGTCGGCGAAATTGACCATTTCGCCGTACATCCGGACGCTCCAGAGGTAGAGGCCGGCGCCGCCGCCGACGAAGGGGATGAGCCGGGTTTTCCGGCCGAGCGGCATGAACTTGAGGGAGAGCTGAAGAGGAGTGCTGGAGACCTTGAAGCTGTGCGAGATATAGTACCAATCCACGATATCGGATGGCTCCAAGTCGGTCGGAAAAGCGAACCAGCCTTCGTCGAATTCGGTTTGGTCGTAATAAAGATAATCTCCCAGCCGGCTCTTGCTGAAGGCATCAAGGGTGAAGGCGAGGCTCAGGTTCTTGCCGAGGAAATACTCGTAGCCCGCGCCCAGCGTCGTCCCGCGGAAATCCTGCATCCGGAAGCTCATCTGGTCGAACTCGATGGCCCAGAGGCTGTCCGGATGGAGGATGATATCGGTCGAAGCGCGCGGCATGAAGTAGCCGAGCCTCAATGAGAATGAATCGGAGAAGACAAGGCACGGGACGAGAAGGAGCAACCCCGCGGCGAGGACGGTCAGTTTTTTCATTTCATTCCTCCTATACACCGATCATTATAGCAAAAAATATGCCAGGCCGGCCCGGCCGCCGTCCAGGGGAGGGCGCCCGGGGCGATGTTCCCAAAACAGGTCAGGTGTCCTCTAGGCGCGGACGGGCGCCAGATTGACTTTTGGACCAGGGCCGGATACGATCCCGCACGGGGAGTTCGGACTTGATCAAGACCCGCGTCATTAGGATAAATCCTCTGGGGGAAAACGCCCTCGAGGTCGGGGAGATCGCCGCCGCGCTCCTCGGGGGGGCCATCGCCGCCTACCCGACCGAGACGTTCTACGCCCTCGGGGCCGCCGCTTTTTCGAAAAAGGCCGTGGAGAGGATCTACCGGCTGAAGAAACGGGACGCCTCGAAACCCCTCTCCGTCATCTCTTCCGACCTGGACATGGTCAGGGAGATCTCGGCCTCCCTTCCGCCGTCCTTCATGGCCCTGGCCGGCGAGTTCTGGCCGGGCCCGCTGACCCTCGTCCTCCCGGCCGCGGCGGGTGTCCCGGAATTCCTGCTCGGGCCGGGCCGGACGATCGCCGTCCGGATCCCGCCCCTGCCCTGGCTCCGGGCCCTCGTCCGGGAGACGGGCGAACCCGTGACCGCCACGAGCGCCAACCTGTCGGGGGAGAGGGAGCTGGCCGATCCGGCCGAGGTGTCGGCTCTGTTCAACGGAAAGGTCGAATTGATCGTCGCCGGCGGCCCGGCCCCCGGCGGTTTGCCTTCGACGATCGTCGACCTGACCGCCGATCGGCCCCGGATCCTCAGAGAAGGGAAGATCCCCGCCGGCCGGATCCAGGCGATCCTCCACCCGTGAGGCCGTTCCCGGCCGGCCCGTTCCCGAGTTCCCCTGCGGACCCCTATTTGACGACGGCGCCGGCCGGGACGTCCCGGTCGAAGAAGGGGATGAGGGCCATGTTGTCGGCGGTGATAGCCGCCAGGAGCATGGCCTGGGATTCGACGCCCCGGATGACGGCGGGCTTGAGGTTGGCGATGACGATGAGCTTCTTGCCGACGAGGTCCTCGGGGGCGTAGGTTTCGGCGATCCCGGCCACCATCTGCCGCTTCTCCGCGCCGATGTCGACCACGAGCTTGAGGAGCTTCGTCGCGCCGGGGATGCGCTCGGCCTCGAGGATGTGGGCGACCCGGAGGTCCATCCTCTTGAATTCGTCGTAGGTGATGATGTCCATCGCTTCTTTTCCCTCCTTCTTCTGTTCCTGCCGGACGTTCGGCGGCGCCTCGGGCGCGGCGGTCTCCTCGCCCAGGAAATCCTTCAGGGCGACCCGCGGAAAGAGCGCCTGCGGCATCCCGACCTTCCGGCCGGAGCCGAAGCCGCCGAACTCAAGCCCGTCGTAAGGGACGTCCGCGGGTTTCTTCCCTTCACCGAGAAAACCCCAGATCCTTTCCGCCGACCCGGGCATGACCGGGAAGACGAGGTAGCTCGCGCCGCGGATGGCCGCCGCGGCCTGGAGCAGCACCCGGGCCAGGCGCCGACGCCGGGCCGGATCCTTGGCCATGATCCAGGGTTGGTTGTCGGCCAGGTACTTGTTGACTATGCCGATGTAGGCCCAGATCTCCTCGAGGGCCTTGCTGATGGCGCAGGCGTCGTACAGGCCGAAGACGCGGCGCTTGAGGTCCTCGAAATCCGTACGGACTTTCCGGTCCTCGGCCGTTTCCTCCTCCGGGTCCGTGATCTCGCCGCCGAAATAGTTGCCGATCATGGTCAGCGTCCGTTGGACGAGGTTGCCGAAGTCGTTGGCCAGGTCGGAGTTGACCCGGTGGAGGAAGCCCTCGTGGGAGAAGTTGCCGTCCTGGCCGATGGGGATCTCCCGGAGCAGGAAGTAGCGCAACGGGTCGGGTCCGAAGACCCTCAGAAGGGCCTGAGGATCGAGGACGTTGCCTTTGGACTTGGACATCTTGGTGTCGTCCTTGAGCCACCAGCCGTGGCCGTAAACCGTCCGCGGCAGGGGCAGGCCCGCAGCCATGAGGAAGGCCGGCCAGTAGACGGCGTGGAACCTGAGGATGTCCTTGCCGACGAGATGGATGTCGGCCGGCCAGAATTTCTGGAACAGCTCCGGGTTCCAGTCGTAGCCGACGCCCGTGACATAGTTGTGGAGGGCGTCGAACCAGACGTAGATCGTGTGCTTGGGATCGCCCGGCACGGGCACGCCCCACTTGACCGTCGTCCGGGTGATGCTCAGGTCCTTGAGCCCGGCGCGGACGAAACTGGCGACTTCGTTCAAACGGCTCTGCGGCCGGACGAACTCGGGATGTTCTTCATAGAGGTCCAGGAGCTTGTCCCGATAGGCCGAAAGTCGGAAGAAGTAGGTCTCCTCGGAAACGACGGAGGCCTTCTTGCCGCAGTCGGGGCAGGTCTTGTATCCTTCCGCCTCGAGGGGCACGTCGTCGGGGAGGAAATTCTCGTCCGAGACGCAGTACCAGCCCTTGTATTCGCCCTTATAGATGTCGCCTCTATCGACCAGGGCCTGGAAGAGCTTCTGGACGCCCTTCTCGTGGAAGTCCATGGTCGTCCGGATGAAGAAGTCGTAGGAGATGTCGAGGGCCTTCCACAGGTCCCGGGCCCTTCCGACGACCGAGTCGGCCAGGGCCTTGGGAGTCAGGCCCTTCTCCGCGGCCGCTTTCTCGATCTTCTGGCCGTGTTCGTCCGTCCCGGTCAGGAAGAACACGGCCTTGCCGGCCAGCTTCTGGAACCGGGCCAGGGCGTCGGCGATGATCGTCGTGTAGGCGTGCCCGATGTGGGGCACGTCGTTGACGTAGTAGATCGGCGTCGTTATGTAAAACGTTTTCTTAGAATTCTTTTCCACTGATCGGTCCTCCTCGGATGAGCATCATGGCCTCGGCCCGCGTCGCCGGGTTCTTCCGGAACGAGCCGCGGACGGCCGAAGTCACCGTGATCGACTTGGGCTTTTTCGCCCCGCGCATGGACATGCACATGTGCTCGGCCTCGATGACGACCATGACGCCCAGGGGCTTGAGGTGTTCGTCGAGCAGGTCGGCGATCTGTTTCGTCAACCGCTCCTGGACCTGAAGCCGCCTGGACAGGGCCTCCACCACCCGGGCGATCTTGCTCAGGCCGACGATCCGCCCGGCTTTCGGAATATAGGCCACGTGGGCCACTCCCGCGAAGGGGAGAAGATGGTGCTCGCACATCGAGTAGAGGGGAATGTTCTTGATGAGGACCATTTCGTCGTGCTTTTCGTCCTCGATGACGCGGAGGTTCCGCGTCGCTTCGCGCTCCGTGCCGCCGAGGATGTCGGTGAGCATCCGGGCCACCCGGCGGGGCGTCGCCCGGATGCCGGCGCGATTGAGGTCCTCGCCGACGCCCTCGAGGACGAGGGCGACACCCTTTTCGATCTTCTTGATATCCATGATCCTTCCTCCACCCCCCGTCTGGCGCCGCTACCGCTTCTTCGCGTACGCGCAGACGGCCAAATGGGCGATCTCCTTGAGGGGCCGCTTCGACCTGCGGGAGGCCTTGAGGAGGTCCCTGTACTCCGGCTGGACGTTGACCGTCCGGCCGCCGAGGGACGCGACCTTGATGCCGATCCTCTCGCGGCCGACGCGGACGGACTCGAACTCCCGCTCGAGAACGCGCCGGCCGACAGGATAATACCGGACGCCGATGGACGTCGTCTCCCTGAAAACGGCCTCGATGAGACGGTCCATTCTATCAATTGCGGCGAGCAGGGTCAATTTCGTTCCCAGCCGGTTTTTCTTCATGACGACGGGGGAGAGGGTGGCGTCCAGCGCGCCTTCCTCGAAGGCCCTCTCGATGAAATAAGCCAGGAGCTGGGGCGAGGCGTCGTCGATGGTGGCCTCGATGACATAGACCTGCTTCGCCGCGTCGAATTTCCGGGCTTCGCCGCAAAAGACCCTCAGGACGTTCGGGATCTCGGGGAACTCCTTAGTTCCCGCGCCGCAGCCGATCTTCTCATAGAGGAGCTCGGGGAGCTTGGTGAACCGCTTGGCCAGAGTCGAGACGATGGCCGCGCCGGTCGGCGTGACCAGCTCCGACTCGACCCAGGCCGAGTAGACCGGCGCCTTCTTCAGGAGTTCGGCCACGGCCGGGGGGGGGACGGCGAGGCGGCCGTGCGAAGTCTTGACCCAGCCCGAGCCGACGTTGAGGGGCGAACAATAAACATCGGCGACGCCCAACTCATTGAGGAGGAAGGCGGCCCCGACGACGTCGACGAGGGCGTCGTCGGCTCCGGCCTCGTGGAGATGCGCGTTCTTGATTCTGCGGCCGTGGACCTTGGCCTCGGCCTCGAAGAGCCGCTTGAAGATGGCCAGCGCCCTGTCCTTGACGGAAGAGGAGAATCGGGAGCGGCGGATGATGCGCTCGACATCGGTAAAAGTCCGCTCGACATTCCCGTGCCCCTTGACGTGGACATCGACCTTGACCGCCCCGAAGCCGCCGCGTCGGACGCGCCGGACTGCGATCTCCACGGGCAGATGGAGTCCGGCCATCTTTTCCTTGAAAAGGGCGGCGTCGACGCCCAGGTCGATAAGGGCGCCGAGGATCATGTCGCCGCTCAGTCCCGAAGACCCGTCAAAGTAGGCGTATTTCATGAGCGAGTCCTTTCCCTCAAGTGTCTATCCAGAACGGGCAGGACCTCTCCAGCTTTTCCCTGGAAAAAGTAGTCGGCGTGCGGCGTGAGCGGGGTTGGCTCGATGTTGATCTCGATGATCTTCGCTCCGGCCCGGGCCGCGGCCAGCGGGAAGGAGGCGGCCGGCTGGACGATGGCTGATGTGCCGACTACGAGCAGGGCCTGACAGGCCGTGCTCAATCCGAAGGCCCGGTCGAGGACGGCGGAGTCGAGGGGCTCCCCGAACCAGACGATGTGCGGCCGGAATAAAGCCCCGCATTTTGGGCAGCAAGGAGGGAGATGCCGCAGGGGGTTTTCTCTCATATCCTCGACGGTCTGCTCCCGGGTGCAACGGACTTTCCAGATGTTCCCGTGGAGCTCGACCAGGTTGCGGGATCCGGCCAGGGCATGGAGGCCGTCGACGTTCTGAGTGATTACGGCGAAATTTTTAAAGAGGCTCTCCCACTCGGCCAAGACCCGGTGTCCGGCGTTCGGTTCGACCGGGGCGATGAGTCCACGCCGCCAATCGTACCACTCCCAGACGAGTCTCGGGTCCCGCTCAAAGGCTTCGGGCGTGGCTAGGGTTTCGGCCCGGTATTGTTTCCAGAGGCCGTCCCGGCCGCGGAACGTGGGAACGCCCGACTCCGCGGAGATCCCCGCGCCCGTAAGGGCAACGACACGGCTCGCCCCGGCCAGGATTTCCGCGGTTTCTCGGATATTTTTTTCGAGCATGAGCCTCAATTTCGCACCCTAGAATATCGTTTTCCCCTGAAAAAAGCAAAGCCGCGGAGCTCTTCGAACCCGCTTGACTCGGCCTCGTGGAAAAGGGTATATCAGTCGAGGAGAATTCATGGGCGGGAAGAAAACCATCGAGAAAACGCACGCCTCGATCGGCATCCTGGGCGGGACGGGCCTCTACGAGATTGACGGGATCGAGGATATCCGGGAAGTCCGCATCCGAACTCCTTTCGGCAGCCCGTCGGACCCCTTTATCATCGGGACGCTCGCAGGCCGGCGGGTGGCCTTCCTGGCCCGCCACGGCCGGGGCCACCGCGTTCTTCCCGCCGAGGTCAACTACCGGGCCAACATATTCGGATTAAAGAAGTTAGGCGTTGAACGGATCATCTCGGTCAACTCCGTGGGCTCTCTCCGCGAGGACATCCGGCCCCGCGACATCGTCATCGCCGACCAGTTCTTCGACCGGACATGCCGGCCGAACACGTTCTTCGGTGAGGGGATCGTGGCCCACGTCAGCTTCGGCCAGCCCGTCTGCCCGGAGCTGGTCAAGGTCCTCTACGACACGGCCGTGGGGCAGGGGCTGCGGGTTCACCGCGGCGGCACTTACATTTCGATCGACGGCCCGGCGTTCTCCAGCAAGGCCGAGTCGCTCGCTTACAGGTCCTGGGGAGCGGACGTCATCGGCATGACCAGCGCCACCGAGGCCAAGCTCTGCCGCGAGGCCGAGATCTGCTACGCGACGCTGAGCCTGGTTACGGACTACGACGTCTGGCACGAAACCGAGGCGCCGGTCACCGTCGAGCTCGTCCTCCAGAACCTGTCGCACAACATCGGCAACGCCAAGACCGTCATCAGAAAGGCCCTGGCGGCGCTTGGCCGGGAGGGCGTCCGGGGCTGCGACTGCGGTTCGTCCCTGAAGAATACCATCGTCACCGATCCGGCCGCGATCCCGGCCGCGACCCGGCGGAAGTTGGGCCTCCTCGTCGACAAATACCTGCGCTAGATCCGGGGAATAGCCATGAGTCTTGTCATCGTCGGTTCAGTCGCCTTCGACACCATCCGGACGCCCTGGGGCGACCGCGAGAAGATCGTCGGCGGGTCGGGGACCTATTGTTCGCTCGCGGCGAGCTACTTCACCCGGCCGCGGATCGTCGGCGTCGTCGGCCGGGACTTCCCGCGAAAAACCCTGGCCCTGCTCAAGTCGCGCGGCGTCGACCTCGAGGGCCTCAAGG
Source organism: Candidatus Aminicenantes bacterium RBG_19FT_COMBO_65_30 (assembly GCA_001775755.1). Classification (GTDB taxonomy): domain Bacteria; phylum Acidobacteriota; class Aminicenantia; order Aminicenantales; family Saccharicenantaceae; genus RBG-16-66-30. The sequence continues at coordinate 10,956 of MEYF01000003.1, forward strand.
TCATGGCCGGGAAGACCTTCCACTGGGAAGGGAAGTACGAGGAAGACCCCAACAGGCGGACGACCCTGCGGACGGAGCTCAACGTTTTCGCCGACTTCCGGCCGGAGATCCCCGCGCGCTACAGGGGCTCACGCATCGTCTACTTGGCCAACCTCAATCCGGAGCACCACGACTACGTCCTGGGCCAGTTCCGCAAGCCGGCCCTGGTGGCCATGGACACCATCCGTCTCTGGATCGACACGAAGAGGGATGCCCTCCTCAAGGAGCTCGGCCGGGTCGACATCTTCTTCGCCAACGACGAGGAGGCCCGGCTGATCACCGGAGAGACGAATCTCATCAGCGCCGGCAAGGCCCTCGTCGGGCTCGGCCCTTCGCTCGTCCTGTTGAAGAAAGGTGAGCACGGGGCGCTCGTCTTCGGCCGGGATTTCGTCTTCGGCGTCCTGGCCCATCCGTGCGAGCACGTCATCGACCCGACCGGGGCCGGCGACAGCTTCGCCGGGGGCTTCTTGGGCTTCCTCGATAAGACCTCCGGGCTGGCCGGAAAGGATATCCGCCGGGCGGTCGTCTACGGGAGCGTCATGGCTTCGTTCGCCATAGAGGATTTCGGGATCGGGCGCTTCCTGAAGCTCGACCGCGGCCTGGTCGAGGCCAGGTTCAAGCAGTTCCGCAAGCTGACGACATTCTGAAACGCGTTTCGTCCCCGGCGAGGACGGGGGCGGCTGGGGAGGATAGAAATGGCCGACATCAAAGTCCCCGTGGAGCCTTTCCGCATCAAGGTGGTGGAGCCCATCCGTCAAGTCACGCGACGGGAGCGCGAGACCCTGTTGAAGCAGTCGGGCTTCAACATCTTCGGCATCCCGGCCGAGAAGGTCACGATCGACCTCCTGACGGATTCCGGCACCTCGGCCATGAGCGACGACCAGTGGGCCGGCATCATGTCCGGCGACGAATCCTACGCCGGGGCGCGGAACTTCTTCCATCTCGAGGAATCCGTCCGTTCTATCTTCGGCTTCAGCCACGTCATCCCCACCCACCAGGGAAGGGCGGCGGAACGGCTCCTCTTCGGGTCGATCGTCAAGAAGGGCGACAGCGTCCCCAACAACATCCATTTCGACACGACCCGGGCCAACATCGAGATCCTCGAGGCGCGGGCCGAGAACATGGCCGCCGCCGCGGCCTACGATCCCGACGCGAACCAACCTTTCAAGGGCGACATGGACGCGGCCAAGCTCAAGAAATTCATCGACAAGCGGGGGGTCGAGAGGATCCCGCTGGTCATGATGACGGTGACGAACAACAGCGGCGGAGGACAGCCCGTCTCCCTGAAGAACATCAAAGAGACGAGCGAGGTCTGCGCCCACTACGGCATCCCCTTCTTTTTCGACGCCTGCCGCTTCGCCGAGAACGCCTTCTTCATCAAGAAGCGCGAGAAGGCTTACGCCAAGAAGAGCGTCCTCGAGATCGCCCAGGAGATGTTCTCCTATGCCGACGGGGCGACGATGAGCGGCAAGAAGGACGCCCTGGTCAATATAGGCGGCTTCATCACCCTCGACGACGACGCCCTGGCCGAGAAGATCAAGAACCTCCTCATCATCAGCGAAGGCTTCCCGACCTACGGCGGGCTGGCCGGCCGCGACCTCGAGGCCATGGCCCGGGGGCTCAAGGAGGGGCTCGACGAGGACTACCTGGAGCACCGGACCGCCCAGGTCGCTTACCTCGGGGGCCTGCTCGACCAGGCCGGAGTTCCGGTGTTCAAACCGTTCGGGGGCCACGCCGTCTATATCCTGGCCGACCGGTTCCTGCCGCACATCCGCCGCGCCCAGTACCCCGGCTGGGCCCTGACGGTCGCCCTCTACAGGGAGTTCGGCATCCGGGCCGTCGAGATCGGCGGGGTCATGTTCGGCCAGAAGACGGGCAAGGGGAAAGAGGAGGTCTATCCCGAGCTGGAGATGGTCCGGCTGGCCATTCCCCGCCGGGTCTATACGGCCTCACACCTCCGCTATGTCGCCGACTCCCTGATCGAGCTCCACAAGAACCGGGACAAGGTCAGGGGCCTGCGCATCGTCCGCGAATCGCCGTTCCTGCGGCACTTCACCGCCCAGCTCGAAGAAATTTAGGTTTTGATGCGGGCGGGAGATTCGCAGCGCAGGTCGAGGCTGCCGATGCCGACATCGATGTCCATTTCGATGGTGACGTCGCTCCGGCCGTAGGCGTCGTTCACGTAGGCGCCGCCCTGCTTCGTCAGCCCGCGGGTGTCGACTGAGCCGATCCCGCCGTCGACCTTGATCCGGACGCCGACTTCGAAGGGCAGGGCGATCTTGCCGCTGCCGACGCCGCCGTCGATCTTCACCCGGAAGCCGGCCTTATGGGGGCCCTGGAGGTTGAGGGTCATTTCTCCGACGCCCATGTCGATATCCAATCGCTGGAGTTCGAGGCCCCTCAAATCGAGGTCGCTCTGGCCGGCCCCGAGGTTGATGTCGAGGTCGAGGGGCACGGCCCGGCTCAGGTTGAGGTCCCAGCGATTCCGGGTGGTGCCGAAGTTGAACCCGCGCCGCCGGGCATGCCGGACCTGGAGGATGCCTTTGTCGCCGAAAAGGCGATAGTCGACCTCGGGACGGTTGCGGTCCCGGTTGAACTCGAATGAGGCCTGGAGGAGAGGTTCCTGGTCCGCGCCCCGGACCCGCAGCTCTCCGGCCCCCATGTGCAGGCCGACCTCGGCCCGGGCAGCGCCCTCGAGCGAGACAGTCTGCGTTTCCGTTCTGACGTTCCTCGGCTCGTCGCAGGCGGCGATGAGCGTTGCGAGGGCGAGAACGACCAACCCAATTTTCATGCGCGAAGAATTCATGGACCGGCCTCCTGGTAGTCTTTTACGTCTTTATTGAGTATACGGAAAAGAGGGCTCCTGAGTTCCCCGCCTCAAGGGGCCTTGGTCTTCTTCGCCGGCAGGTCCATTCCCCCCTGATGAAGCACGAGCCCGGTGACCCGCCCGCTCTCATCCTTGACAAAATCGACCTGGGCGTCGACCACCTTGAGGAAAAACCGCGTCTCCGATTCGGGGAAAAGCTCGACTTCGGGCTGGCCCGTAGCCTGGGAGATGAGCTTGTCGCCACGCCTGAGGATCGTGATCGTGAAGCCCGGGTTGAGCTCGTAATCGCCGGCGTACCGGTCGAAGATTTTCGGGTCGACGGAGACCTCCTTCCGGGGAGCGGGAAGAGGCTTGTCTGTCTTTACGTAAATTTGCGCCGGGCCGTAGCGAGCCCAGACGCGAAGCCCCGTAACTGCGCCGGCCGCATCCTTGATGAAGCGGACGCGAGAAAGGTTGTCCTTGAAGAAAAACTCCGTGGGCGACTCGGCCACGAGTTCGTACCTGCCTTGGCCGCGCCGCTGGGAATAGAGCGTGCCGCCCTCTCGGGTGATGTAGCGCTCCTCTTTCCGGTCGTCCACGTAGACGCCCGCGAGCGGATCGATATCCTTGGCTGCGAGGCTGACGGGCTTGCCTTCGGGTTCGGGGATGCCGAGGATCAGGCCGGCGACCGTGACGGCCCGAGGCTCCGGATTACGGGCGGCTATCGTGCTGTTGGTCAGGATGGCCAGGAAGATGCCGTCGTCGGGCAGAGCCATCTCATAGGCGGAAAATCCGTTGATCCCGCCGCCGTGCTCGATGGTGCGATGGCCCTGATAATCCGAGATGAACCAGCCGAAGCCGTAACCCGAGGATTCCCCGTTCTTGAGCTTGTAGGCCGTGAAGGCCCTGTCGAGCCATTCCTTCTTGACGAGTTCTCCCGAGAAGACGGCCTCGCTCCAAATAGCCAGGTCGTCGACCGTCGAGATGAGGGAGCCCGCGGCATAGGGCTGGGTCATGCTGAGGTAGGGGGCGTTGACGAAGCCGCCCTTGCCCATCTGGTAGCCGGGGATGCGACGCGGGATGATCCGCTCGGTGTTCCCGTAATAAGAATCCTTCATGCCGAGGGGCTTGAAGATGTGGCCGTCCACGAACTGCTCGTAGCTTTCGCCCGAGACTTTCTCGATGATCGCCCCAAGCAGGATGTAGCCGGAGTTGTTATAGGCCCAGCGCTCGCCGGGCTCGAACTGCATGGGCTTGTCCTTGAACAGATCGATGAGCTCCTTCACGGAGAAATCCTTGCGCCATAAGGGGAGCCACTCGGGCATGTCGGTGTAGCTCTGGATCCCGGACGTATGGGTCAGCAGGTGCTCGACGGTGATCTTCCGGCCCTGGGTTGGGTAGTCCGGCAGGAATTTCGTGATCTCATCCTGGAGGCCGAGCTTGCCTTCCTGGGCCAGCATGAGGATGGAGACGGCCGTGAACTGCTTGGTGATGGACCCCAGGCGGAAAACCATATCAGGAGCGATCGGAACGCCGAGCTCGAGGTCGGCCATTCCGTAACCCCTGCGAAAGACCGTCTTCCCGTCCTTCTGCACGATGATCGCCGCCCCCGGCTGGTCTGGCTTGTAGACCTCGGAAATGACCGCGTCGATCTTTTTGGCCAGGTCCTCGCGGCCCGCCATCTGGGCGGACAGGGCAGGCGCGATGGACGCCAGCGATAGGACGGCGGCCAGGACCAAGAAGAATGAGTGCTTCTTCATTATTATTCGCATCTCCTCTTATCGGACGTTCACCTTACAATAAAACGCAGACTCTAGGCAAATGGTTCAGGCCGCCGCCCTTGCCGCCGGGCACGTCCGCCGACCTGTCTGGCGCCCTTGGCGTCGTAGGCGCTGATGTCGAAAAAACCGTATTCACCCAAAATATACCGATCCAAAAGGTGTTGCATTTCATATCCTGAGAGAATAAAAACAAGAGAGAATGGAGGGACGGACATGAAAAAGCACTCTGGACGAATAATCCTGGGGGCGTTTGCGGCGTTCAGCGTTATTTCGGCGACGGCGCTCGCCGCCGGACAGGACCTCGACAGCCTGATGAAGCTCAAGCCGGGCCGGTCCCGGGCCGCGACCTCGACCGACCCGAGCTTCACCGGCAACGCCGACCGCGTCAAGTACATCGCGCCGGGGGAGACCAAGGTCCTGGCCGACGTTGAAGGGCCGGGTGTCATCCGCCACATCTGGCTGACGTTCAGCGAAGCCCGTCCAAACTGGCTCGAATCCGGAGGATCGGCCGCCCCCGACGAGATCGTCCTGCGGATGTACTGGGACGGGGCCAAGGAGCCGGCCGTCGAGGCGCCCCTGGGCGATTTCTTCGGGGCCGGGTTCGGGCGACGCTACGAGCTGGTCTCGGTACCGGTCCAAGTCGAGACGGGCGGCGACGGCTACAATTGCTTCTGGCCCATGCCCTTTTTCAAGCGTGGCCTCATCACCGTAACCAACGAGGGCGCCAAGAACGTCCGCTCCTTTTATTATCATATCGACTACACCGAGGACCCCGGCCTGCCGCGGGACACGGCCTATTTCTGCGCCCAGTACAACCAGGCCTTTCCCGAAAAGCCGGGCCGCGATTATCTCATCGCCGACATTCAAGGCAAGGGACACTATGTCGGGACCGTCATGTCCATTCGGGCCCGGAGTCCCTTCTGGTTCGGTGAGGGGGACGCCCGGTTCTATATCGACGGGGAGTCGAAACCGTCCATCCAAGGCACCGGGACGGAGGATTATTTCCTCATGGCCTGGGGCATGTCCTTGGGCCTCTATCCCTATTTCGGCTGTGTGCGCTGGAGCCCGGAAGGGGAGGTCCCGGGCACGGAGTACTGCATGTACCGCTGGCACATCGCCGACCCGGTCCGCTTCGCAAGATCCCTGCGTTTCGACATCGAGCACACCGGTTGGATCTCGGCCGACGAGACGGAGAGCGGCAAGGTCGAAGGCCACGTCGACCGGGAGGACGACATCGCTACGGTCGCCTTCTGGTACCAGGCCGGCCAGCCCCAGCGCTTCACGACCCTCCCGCCGCTCGCCGAGCGCCGCTTCCCGAATCTGGACATTATCGTCGAGGGAAAAACGCTCCTGGCCGCTTCCCGGAAGATCAGGGGCGCCGCCGAACTCCAGAAAGGCTACGACTGGACGGGCGAAGGGCAGGTCTTTTTCCGGCCCAAGGGGGACGGGCAAGCCTTCGAGGTCGATTTCGAAGTGTCCAAGGAAGAGTACCGGGCCCTCGTCCTGCGGATGACCTACGCGGAGGACTACGGCCGGTACCGGATCTTCCTCGACGGAAAGCCCGTGCCGCTCGCCGAGGACGGCGGTCACCCGGCCGAGAGCCCGGCCTTCGATTTCTATTCCCGGGACCTCGAGGTCAAGGACGTCTATCTGGGCAGCCTGAAGCTCGCGGCCGGGAACCACACCCTGAGGTTCGAGGGCGCGAGCCGGAATCCGCTCGCCAAGGGGAGCTGTCTCGGCCTTGATTCCGTCAGGCTGCGCGAGCGTTGGGACAAGAAAAGAAAACTCCTGACTTGATGGGAGTTCGGGGTAGGGGGTTCGGGCAGTTGACCATGGAGTCCGATATCTGATTAAATAAATGCCCATGAAGAGCGTCAAGGTTCTTGGGCTCGTTTTTCTCGTTTGCGCCGGCCCGTTTGTCTCGAGCAACGTCAATCTGGGCGGCTTCCAGCTCCTGGGGGGCTTGGCCGTCCGCATATTCTAGGAGGTCCCATGGACGACGACAGCAAGAATCCGAGCCGTAGGGATTTTCTCAAGATCGGCGCCGCCGCCGGACTGGGCGCGGCCGTGGCCGGGCTGGGGCTCGAAGCCAAAGACGCGGCCGCCCTCCCGGGCGAGGCCCGGTCCCAATTCAAGGCGTCCCCGGTCCCGACCGTCCGGGTGGGGTTCGTCGGGGTCGGCGGCATGGGCTCCGCCCACGTCCAGAACTACCTGAACATCGAGGGGGTCGAGGTCAAGGCCATTTGTGACATCGTCCCGGCCAAGGTCGAGCGGGCCCAGAAGTGGGTCGTCGAGGCCGGACAGCCCAAGCCGGCGGGCTATTCCAAGGGGCCGGACGATTTCCGGCGGATGTGCGAGACCGAGGAGCTCGACCTAGTGATGACCGCGACACCCTGGGAATGGCACGTCCCGGTCTGCCTGGCGGCCATGAAGAACGGCAAGCACGCCGCGACCGAGGTCCCGGCGGCCATGTCCCTCAAGGACTGCTGGGCGCTCGTCGAAACGGCCGAAAAAACCAAGAAGCACTGCCAGATGATGGAGAACTGCTGCTATGACCGGATCGAGCTCATGACCCTGAATCTCGTCCGCAAGGGGATCCTGGGCGAAGTTCTTCACGCCGAGGCCGGCTACCTCCACGACCTGCGCGGCGTCAAGTTCTCCAAGGAGGGCGAGGGGCTGTGGCGGCGGGCCTGGGCCCAGAAGCTCAACGGCAACCTCTACCCGACCCACGGGCTGGGACCCGTGGCCCAGTGCCTGAACGTCAACCGCGGCGACGCTTTCGACTACCTCGTGTCGATGAGCGGCCCCACCCGCGGCCTCCACGAATACGCCGTGACGACGTTCGGCGCCGACTCGCCCCAGGCCAAGGAGCGTTATGTCCTCGGCGACGTCAACACCAGCCTGATCAAGACGAAGCTCGGCAAGACGATCATCCTCATCCACGACACCAACCTGCCGCGGCCCTACATGCGGATCAACCTAGTCCAGGGAACCAAGGGTCTGGCCCACAAGTGGCCCGACCGCATCTATATCGAAGGAAAGGCGGACAAGCCCCACCAGTGGGACGACTTCGAGAAGTTCGCCGCCGAGTTCGAGCACCCGCTCTGGAAGGCCATCGCCTCGAAGGGGGAGGGGAGGGGCCACGGCGGCATGGATTACATCGAGGACTACCGGCTCATCCAGTCGCTCCGGCGGGGCGAGCCGCTCGACCAGGACGTCTACGACGCGGCCGCCTGGAGCGCCATAGTCGGGGCGAGCGTGAAGAGCGTCGCCGGGAAGGGCAAGCCGGTCGAGCTCCCCGATTTCACGCGGGGCAAGTGGAAGACGAACCCGCCGCTCGGGATCATCGAGGCTTGAACAGCACCGGAAGAAAAGGGCCCCGAGCCGAGGGACCTGTTCCCGCACTGTGCCCGGGAAGCGCGGATGAAAAGCGGCCCGCCTAGAAACCGGGGCGGCGGCCGGCTAGGACCCGTATGACGGTCTCGGCGACACGGCGGGCGCGAGTTTCCGGTTTCTTGGCGTTGAGGACCCAATACCCCCAGAGCTTCTTTTCCGACGGCGGCCGTTTCTCGAAAATCTCCATGGCCCGCGGCTCCCTTGCCAGGGCCTCCAGGAGGTCGGCGGGCAGGTCCACGCCCCGGCTGATCTTCTCGACGTCGTTGAGGCTGTCCCAAGAGCCGTTTCGTTTGGCCGCCTCGACCTTGGCCAGGCCGGGGGGGGTAATGCGTCCCTCGTCGATGAGCTTTTTGACGCGGGCCTTGTTGGACGCCGACCAAACGGATCTTTCGTTCCGCGGGGTGAAACGTTGCTTGTAACGTTCGGCGTCGACCCGGCCGACCGTCGAATCGATCCAGCCGTAACAAAGGGCTTCCTGCAGGGCCTCTTCGTAGGTCACAGACTTCTTGCCGCAGGTTTTCTTGTAGTAGGCCAGCCAGATCCCCTTCGACTTGGCGTGGTGGCGTGAAAGCCAGGCCCGCCAGGCCTGCCTCGTCTTGAACAGCCGCGGTGTCGCGTCCATGGGAACAGTATCATATCACGTATCCGGCACATCTTCCGGCCTGCCGGGAAATAAGCGGCGGGGACTTGACAAAGCGGATCCCAGGCCTATAATAAAACTGTGAAAACTAAAAGAGTTTCCATGGTTTCTAAGGGGAAATCCGGCGGGGGGCCCGCCCTTCGACCGCGAATCGTCAAGGCGGACCGCGCCCGGATCGTCGCCGCGGCCCGGGAGCTCTTCTTGAGCCGGGGCTTTGTCCGGGTGACGGCGGACGACATCGCCGCCGAACTGGGCATCAGCAAGGCGACCCTTTACAAGGAGTTCGCGAGCAAGGAAGAGATCCTTCGGGAGGCGGTCCGCGCGGTTATGGCCGAAATCGCCGGCCGCGTCGACACGATCATGAAGGATGACACAATGAGTTTCATCGAGAGGTTGGCCGCCCTCTCCGCCTTCGTCGTCGGCCGCATCGCCCAGTTCGGGCCGCTCTTCATCCGCGACATCCAGAGAAGCGCCCCGCAGGTCTGGAAGGAGATCGACGACTTCCGCAGGGAAAAGATCATCATCAACTTCAAGGCCATCCTGGAGGCCGGGCGCAAGCGGGGCCTCTTCCGCGGCGACATCAACATGGACCTTCTTCTGAAGATGTTCCTCAAGCTCGTCGAGGAATTCGTCAACCCCGCTGAGATCCTCCGTTCGGGGCGGTCGCCGGCCGAGACGTTCGAATCGGTCATCAAGGTCTTTTTCCAGGGGATTCTGACGGACGAGGGCCGCTTGGACTTTTCGGCCGTGACCCCGGCGCTTTTCGAGCCCCAAAAGGAGGGCGCATCATGAGATTAAAAATCACCGCACTCTTCGTGGTCGCCCTCGCCGGGCTGGCCTGCTCCGCAACGGGGGCGAAAAATGCCATCACGGCTTCGGGGACGATCGAAGCCGTCGAGGTCAACGTGGCCGCCAAGGTTTCGGGCCAGGTCATGGAGCTGGCCGTCGATGAAGGAACTCGGGTCAAGCCGGGCGACAAGCTGGCCGCGATCGACCATGCGACGCTCGACATCCAGCTCCGCCAAGCCGAGGCCGGCATCCGGCTGGCCGAGGCCCAGCTCGCCCTCCTCGTCAAGGGGGCCCGGGCCGAGGACATCCGGCAGGCGGAAGCGGCCTTGAAACAGGCGGAGGCCTCTCTGACCGTGGCCAAGGACGACGCCCGGCGGATGCGCGAGCTCGCCAGGACCGGGAGCGTCACGCCGAAAACCCGCGACGACGCCGAGGCCCGGCTGACCGTCGCCACGGCCCAGCATAGCGCCGCGGTCGAGGCCTTGAACAAGATCCGCAGACTCGCCCGGCCCGAGGAGATCCAGGCCGCCAAAGCCCGCCTGGCCCAGGCCCAGGCCGCCGCCGATCTGCTGGCGAAAACGATCGCCGACTGCACGATCACGGCCCCGTCAGGCGGCATCGTCACCCACAAGGCCGTCGAGGCCGGCGAGCTCGTCACCGCCGGAGCGACCGTCGTGACCCTGGTCGAGCTCGACAGCGTCTACGTCATGATCTACGTCACCGAAAAAGAGCTCGGCCGGGTCCGGCTGGGCGATACCGCCGAGGTCAAGATCGACGCCTTTCCTGACAAGGCTTTCGCCGGGAAGATCACCTACATCTCGCCCGAGGCCGAATTCACTCCCAAGAACGTCCAGACCAAGGAGGACCGGGTCAAGCTCGTCTTCGGCGTCAAGGTCGAGATCGAGAACCGCGAAGGTTTGCTCAAGCCGGGCCTGCCCGCCGACGCCGTCATCCGGGTCGGCCCCGAAGCCAACTGAAAAAGGGTCGCTCCATGAGCGCGCTCGCCGTCGAAACCCGCGGCCTCGGCAAGAGGTTCGATTCCGTCGAGGCCGTCCGCGCCCTCGACCTCACGGTCCGCGAGGGCGAGATGTTCGGGCTCGTCGGCCCGGACGGCGCCGGGAAGACGACCACGATCCGGATGCTCTGCGGCGTCCTCGGTCCGACATCCGGCCAGGCGTCGGTCCTGGGCTACGACCTCGTCCGGGAGGTCGACGAGATCAAGATCCGGATCGGCTATCTCTCCCAGAAGTTCAGCCTATATGGCGACCTGACCGTAGACGAGAATATCGAGTTTTTCGCCGGGATCCATCTCGTCCCGGACTTTCGCCGGCGCCGCGAGGAGCTCCTCGAGTTCACCCGCCTGACCCCCTTCCGCGGCCGCCTGGCCGAGCGCCTTTCGGGGGGCATGCGGCAGAAGCTGGCCCTGGCCTGCACGCTCATCCATACCCCCCGGCTCATCTTTCTCGACGAGCCGACGACCGGGGTCGATCCCGTCTCGCGGCGGGACTTCTGGACGATCCTCTCGTCCCTCCTCCGGTCCGGGATCACCATCGTCATGGCCACGCCGTACATGGACGAGGCCGAACGATGCTCGAGGGTCGGGCTTCTCGGCGGCGGGAAGCTGCTCGCCGCGGACACGCCCCATAACATCAAGCTCTTGATGCGGGGGACGGTCGTCGAGATCGTCTGCCCCGAGATCCGGCGGGCCTTTGCCGTCCTGAAAAAGCTGGCCGAGGTCCGCGAGGTCCAGCTTTTCGGGGACAGGCTGAACGTCGTCGTCGATGAGCCGGAGAAGGAGATCCCGATCATCGAAACCGCTCTCGCCCGGGAGGGGATCCGCATTCTCCAAAAGCGGCTCCTCCCGCCGTCCCTCGAAAACGTTTTCATTTCCGTCACCCAATCCGCCCAATCGGAGGCCGGTCATGCTTAGGAAAACCTTCGCCATCGCACTCATTCTTTTCCTGCCGCTCGCGGCCCCAGCCCAGAAGAGGCCACTGTCTTTGGAAGAGGCCATCTCCGCCGGGCTTGAGGCGAGTCCCGGGCTCCATGCTTCGCGGATGAAGGTCGAATCCATGGCCGCGAAGACCCGGGAGATCGCCGCCGGCCGCCTGCCGTCCCTCAAGCTCGGCGGCGGGTACACGCGGCTGAGCGAGGTCCCGCCCTTCGAGGTGACCCTGCCCATCTCGCCGAATCCGATAGTCGTATCGCAGAGCTACTTCAACAATTTCAACCTGCGACTGGGCGTCCAACAGCCCCTGTTCACGGGCTTCCGTCTCCAGTCGGGGCAGGAGTCGTCCCGGATGCTCGAGAGATCGGCCGGGCTGGATCTCGAAAAGGACCGGGCCGAGTTCATCTTTGCCGTCAAGAGCGCTTACTGGGGACTCGCCCGGGCCAGGGAGTTCGAGAAGGTCATCGACGAGACGATCGGCCAGGTCGCGGAGCATCTCAAGGACGTCCGGGCGTTCTTCGACCAGGGGCTCCTGACGAAGAATGAGGTCCTCCGGACCGAGCTCGAGCTCTCGAACGCGGAGCTCATGAGGATCGACGCCCGGAACGCCGCCGAGATAGCCTTGACCACGCTCGACAGCCTGATCGGACTGCCTCTCGATACGGACGTCGACCTGACAACTTCGGCCGAGAGCCGGGCCGCGCGTCTTCCCGCCGGGGAGGGGGCTGAAGGAGGAGACCCGGTCGAGACGGCCCTGGCCAACCGTCCGGAGCTCAAATCGGCCGAGTTCAGGATCAAAGCCTCCGAGCTGGGCGTCAAAACGGCCCAAGCGGGCTTTTATCCGCAGGTTTTCCTTTCCGGCAACTATTACTATCTCCGGCCGAATCCCCGGTTCATGCCGGCCCTGGACAAGTTCAAAGGGACATGGGACGTAGGGATCTCCGTGTCATTCGATATCTGGAACTGGGGCCAGACAAAGAGCCAGGCGGAGCAGGCTAAAGCCCAGCTGGCCCAGGCCCGGGACGCCCGCAAGCTCCTTGAAGAACAGGCCGTCCTGGAGATCGCCCAGAGCCGCCTGAGCCTGGCCCGGGCCGGGGACAAGGTCCGGGTGGCCGCCCAGGCCGTCGCTCAGGCAGAGGAGAACCTCCGGGTGACCCGGGAGAGGTTCAAGCAGGGGGTCGCCCTGAACGCCGACGTCCTCGACGCCGACGTGGCCCTCCTCCGGGCGCGGCTGAACCGGACTCAGGCCGCGATCGACCTCGTGCTCGCCCAGGCCAGGTTGGAAAAGGCGTTGGGGCGCTGAGGCGCGGAAGGGCGGGAGAAGCGCCGTGGCCGATCTCTCCATCGAAGTGAAGTCCCTGACCAAAAAATTCGGCGGTTTTACGGCCGTCGACGCCGTCAGCTTCGAGGTCGGGCGGGGCGCGATCTTCGGCTTCCTCGGCGCCAACGGGGCGGGCAAGTCGACGACCATCCGCATGCTCTGCGGACTGCTCGATCCGACGTCGGGGACGGCCACGGTCGGGGGCTTCGACGTCGGACACGAGCCGGAACGGGTCAAGAAGGTCATCGGCTACATGTCCCAGAGGTTTTCGCTTTATGAAGACCTGACCGTCGTCGAGAACATCCGCTTCTTCGGCGGCGTCTACGGCCTGTCGAAAAAGGCCATCGACGCGCGCCTGCCCTGGCTCCTGGACATGGCCGGACTCAATGGGCGCGAGCGGAGCCTGACCCGGACGCTGTCCGTCGGCTGGAAGCAGAGGCTGGCCCTGGGCTGTGCCATCCTCCACGAGCCCGAGATCGTCTTCCTCGACGAGCCCACGGGAGGCGTCGACCCGGCCTCGCGCCGGCGCTTCTGGGAGCTCATCAACGAGCTGTCCGAACGCAAGGTCACCGTCTTCGTCACCACCCATTACCTGGACGAGGCGGAATACTGCAACGACATCCGGCTCATCCACGCCGGCCGCATCGTCGCCGGCGGCAGTCCGCGCGAGCTCAAGGCCGAGGTCATCCGCAACCCCATCCTCGAGGTCGCCAGCGCCCGGGCCGTCGACGCCCTCGAGGTCCTCCGCGGGGAGCCGTGGGTCCTGGAGACGTCGATCTTCGGGACCGCCCTTCACATCAGCGTCGCCGACGAGGCCGAGGGCCGCCGGCTCATCCGGGAACGGCTGGCCCGCGAGGGGATCGTGCCGGACAGGGTCGACAGGATCGTCCCGTCGCTCGAGGACGTCTTCATCCACAAGATCGAGGAGCAGTCCGGGAGCAAGGCGGACGGGGGGGCGGCTTCATGAAGACGCCGCTCTTCGCCTTCGTCGGGCCGGTCATGCTGAAGGAGTTCCGCCAGATCCGCAGGGACTCGCGGTCGCTCGTCTTCATGATCTTCCTCCCGGCCTTCCTGCTCCTCATGTTCGGCTTCGCCCTGAACTTCGACGTCAAGCACATCCCGCTCGCCGTCGTCGACCAGGACGGGAGCCGCATCAGCCGCGAGCTCGCTAAGAAGTTCGGGACGACGGAGTACTTCGATGTCAAGGCGGAGCTCGACCGGTCCGGCGATATCGACGGCCTGATGGCCCGCGAGAAGATAAAGGCCGCCCTGGTCATCCCCGAGACGTTCTCCGAGGACCTCCTGGCCGGGCGAAGCCCCTCGGTCCAGTTCCTCATCGACGGCGCCAACGCCATGAGCGGGACGACGGCGGCCGGCTACGCCGCGGCCATCCTGCAAAGCTATTCGCAGAAGGTCACGCTCGAGGCCATGGAGCGCCGCGGACTCGGGGGCCTGACGCTCCCCCTCGAGACCGAGGTCCGGGTCTGGTACAACCCGGAGCTCAAGAGCGCCCGGTTCCTCCTGCCCGGGCTGATGGCCTTCATCCTCATGGTCATCCTGACCACGTCGACGGCCTTCTCCATCGTCCGCGAGAAGGAGCGGGGGACCATGGAGCAGATCAACGTCTCGGCTCTCCGGCCCGCGGCGCTCATCATCGGCAAGATGATCCCCTACGTTTTGATCTCCCTGGCCGCGGCCCACCTTGTTCTCGGGCTGGGCTGGGTCCTTTTCGGTGTTGCCGTCAAGGGGAGTTATATCCTTCTCCTCCTGACCATGATCCTGTTCCTCATCTCCGGGCTGGGGCAGGGCATCCTCATTTCCGCCATCACCCGGACACAACAGGTGGCCTTCCTCATCTCCGTCCTGACGACGATCCTGCCGACTTTCATTCTTTCGGGCTTCGTCTTCCCGGTCAGGAACATGCCCGCCGTCATCCAGGCGGTGACCTACCTCGTCCCGGCCAAGTATTTTCTTGTCGCCCTCCGGGCCATCATCCTCAAGGGGGTCGGGCTCGGCGCCTTCTGGGAGCAGATCCTGTTCCTGGCCGGCTTCGCCGTCCTGACACTGGCCTTGAGCGTCGTCATGCTGCGGTCGGGCGGTGAGGGCGGTCGGAGGCGGGCGAGGAGGGCGCGGTGAAGGCCATCCTGTCCATCCTCTGGAAGGAGTTCGTCCAGCTCCGGCGGGACCCGAAGCTCCTCCCGGTGATCTTCATATCCCCGATCCTCCAGCTTCTCCTCCTGGGATATGCCGCGAACCTCGACGTCAAGAACATCCCTTCGGTCATCTGCGATATGGACCGCTCGGCGGCCAGCCGCGAATTCCTCGACGACTTCGTCAATTCCGGCTACTTTTCGGTCGAGGCCCGCGTCGAGCGAATGGACGAGGTCGATCGCTACCTCGACCACGGCGACGCGGCCATGGCCTTCGTCATCCCCCGGGGCTTCGGCGACAAGATCGCCGCGCGGCAGGAGGCATCGGTCATGATCATCGCCGACGGTTCGGAGAGCCAATCGGCGACGATCGGCGTCAACTACGCGACGATGATCGCGGCGAAGTACGCCCAGAAGATCATCTTCGAAGCCTTCGAGCGGGCCAAGGGCCTCGGCCTCAAGCCCGTCCTCGTCAACACCGAGGTTCGGGTCTGGTACAACCCGGAGCTCAAGAGCCGGAATTTCATGGTGCCCGGCGTCCTGGGCCTCATCCTGATGATCATGACCACCTCGCTCGCTTCCCTGGGGATCGTCCGGGAGAGGGAGACGGGGACGATGGAGCAACTCATCGTGACGCCCATCCGCCCCTACCAGCTCATTGTGGGGAAACTCCTGCCGTTCGTCCTCATCGGGCTGGTTGACGCGACGTTCGTCATCACCGTGGCCCGGGGCTGGTTCGGCATCCCCGTCCGGGGCAGCGTGGCGCTCCTCTTCGCCCTGTGCCTGGCCTTCATGCTCAACACTCTCGGCACGGGCCTGTTCATCTCGACCATCTCCAGGACCCAGCAGCAGGCCATGCTGACCTCATTGTTCTTCATCTTGCCCCAGTTGTTGCTCAGCGGCTTTGTCTTCCCCATCGAGAACATGCCTAAGGTCTTCCAGCTTTTGACGACGATTATCCCTATCCGCTATTTCTTCGTCATCATCCGGGGCATCATGCTCAAGGGGGCGGGCTGGGCCGAGCTCTGGCCACAGGCGGCGGCCCTTCTCGTCCTGGGGACCATCATTCTGGCCCTCAGCGTCGCCCGTTTTCACAAGAAGCTTGATTGACGCACCGAGTCCGGAGTCTGATAGAGGCAAAAAGCGGGCCGTCTTTAGTCGACAACAAAGGTGTAGGAATACTTGATCATGACGGCCCGGCTGCTGTAGGGCGGCCGAAGAGGACTGTAATCGGCACGACGGGTGTTAAGGCCCTCGTTGATGACCAGGTACAGGTCGTTGCCCTCCCGCGGATTGAAACGGAAACGCAGGTTGGCGGTCACCTCATCGTAGGCGCTGTCGTATTGGATGAAGGCCGAGGCTAAGAATTTCGTGCTCAAGGTCGCTAATAGGCGAACCTGGGCGATCTGGGCCGTCAGAGACTGTCGCCGTCCGGGAAAATCGACACGGTTGAATTCATAATATCCGCTCAGGGTCAAGTCCGAGGAGATCCCCCAGACCGGTCTGACCCCGACGGTCGCCCGCCAGCCGTCGTAGAATGAGCCGGCGTTGACCGTCACTGTAGCGGCCATGAGCTTGCCGAACGGTGTCTGGAAATACCCATTTAGTCCGTAGAAGGCGTAGTCTCCCGGCGGGACGAAAACCTTGTCGAAAAAGGATATCTCCTCCCGCACGCTCTCCCGATACGCTTTCAGAGCGAACTCGCCGTTCCAGCCGGACTTGGCCAGGAATCCCCACCCCGGGCCGAGCTCGGCGGACTCCAGGGAATGATCTTCGTTACGAAGATACATCGACCCGTCGGCGAAACAATAATGTTGGCTCAGAAACGATTTCTCGCCAGGGAGCCATCCATAGAGGACTCTATTCCCGAACCGGGTGAAGTCCTCGCGCATTTCGAAGCCCAGGCCAGGGTCATAGTCCTCGCCCGAATAGGACAGGCCGAGGTTGAAGCCTAGGCCTTTCCGGGTCCGTCTCTCCCAGCCGAGCCGGAACCGGGCCGGGTCGAGGGAAACGACCGTGTTGGTCTTGCCATCCTCGAAGGATTGGGCCCAATTCACGAGAAGATAGTCGTCGCCGCCGATGCGGAGCGTCCCGTCCAATCCGTAAACGAGATTATAAGAGCCGTCCGTTCCCAGCTTGGTGGTCAACATCCCGCCGATATAGGAAAAGGGATTGAAGACCCTGCGCCTGACACGGAACACGCCGGAATTCTCCGAGGGCACGTCCTCCGATGAGAGAGGCGCCGTCTGCATGTCGAGGAAACCAATGTCCCAAAGGCCGAGCCGGCCGGTCAGCCGCGCCCCGCCGTAGATCCTGACCGGTTCCTCCTCTTCCGAGATACCGATCCGGCGGCTGTAGAAGAGCTGATTGTACTCCCCAAAGCTGAAGTCGAAGATCCCGGCCCGCTCCAGAAAAAAGAGCCGCTTTTCGGGGAAGAACAGCGAGAATCGGGTGAGATTGGCCTGGTAATCGTCCGCCTCGACCTGGGCGAAATCGGTGTTTACGGTCAGGTCGAGCGTGAGGTTGCTGGTGAGCCCGTACTTGACGTCCAAGCCGACCTCATGGGCCGGTTTGTCCCGGTGGACATAGGCCGTCTCTTCGCCGTTCAGCTCATTCGACTGCCCGTAGCCCCCGAGGCCGTAGGGCGTGATGTAGAGGGGCCGGCCGCTGCGCACTCCCTCCAGGATGATCTCGTGCGCCTGGGAAGGCTTCCAGATGCCCATCATGCCTACCTTCGGGTCGATGTCCGGAAAGACAACGTTCTCGGTCTTGCGGGGAATATAGCGAAAAACGGTCAGGCCCATCAGGACGCGTCCGTCCCTATCTTGAAAACGCAGACTCGAGAAGGGAATTCGCATCTCGACAAACCAGCCTTGGCCGTTCCTGACGACCGCCACGTCCCAAAAGGTGTTCCAGCTCGCGTTGATGGGCATATCGTTGATCGTCCTCTGCTCGGCATCATTGGTCACCATCCCGTCCCAACGCAGGCCGGAGGGCGTAGTGAAGAAGCCCAGGGCGTTTTCCTTGTCGTTGAAGGTATCGAGGAGGACGCCGAACCATTCGGTGTTCGATTCGAAATAATCGCGCTTCTTCGACGGCGATTGGATCTTTTTCGGTTCCCTGTCATAAAGCCGGCCGGCGGCATAGAGAAAACGATCGTCGTGCCCGAGCATGATCTCTGTCTTTTCCGAGGGGGGATTCCCCGGATTGGGGATGAACATGACCAGGGGAAAGGGCTTGATATCCTTCCAAGCCTCTTCGTCGCTCAGCCCGTCGAGCGTGACAGGCCCTGAGATCTTAGGGATGAGCCAGGGCTCCTCGGTCCGGGGGGTCGTGACGCTCTTGCCGGACACGGCCCCGGGGAGAACGGCTGACAGCCCCAGAGCGACCAGCCAGAATAACCGGATTACGTTCATGATCGGGGTTATCCCTTCGCGTCTCTCAGGGCGGTTATAGCCCTTCGGATGGTCCAAGTCAACCGACCGCCTTGACAGTCTCCGCGCCCGAGGCTAAGATTCTGACAAATCGAACCCGGAGAGAGAAGGATGCCATGCGACGAAGGGAGATGGCCGAGCGGATGAAATGACGGATTCAATCTCGATCGCGATTGCCGGGGACTGGGCTCCGATCCGGGCTCTGGAGCCCGTGGTCCGGTCATCTCCCGATTCCGTCTACGGAGACATGCTGCCGGCCCTTCGCTCCGCCGACCTCCGGATCGTCAACTGCGAATGTGCGCTGACGGCGGCCCGGAGGCCCGTTTGGAAGAGCGGCGCCGTCTTCAAGGGCCTGCCCGCCCATATCGAAGGCCTGACCCGGGTCCCGTTCGAGGTCGCCTGCCTGGCCAACAACCACGTTTTCGACTACGGCATCCGGGGTTTCCGGGACACTCTGGATATCCTCCGCCGGAACGGGATCCGGACGGTCGGCGCCGGCCTCAGCTTCAAGGAGGCCTTGTCGCCGCTGACCGTTCTCGTCAAGAGGACGAGGGTCACCATCCTGAACTTCAGCGAAGGGGAGGACCTGACGGCTTCCCGCGGCGGTCCCGGCGTCGTCGGCTGGGAGATCGACCGGCTTCTCGCCCTCGTCCGGACATCCAAAAAGCGGGGCGACTTCGTCATCGCCGTGGGGCATGCCGGCCTCGAATACGTCCCCTTTCCACCTCCGTACGTCGTCCAAGCCTTCCGGGCCCTGGCCGAGGCCGGGGCGGACTGCGTCATCGGCCACCACCCCCATGTCCCGCAGGGCCTGGAAGTCCGGGGCGGACGCCTCGTCGCCTACAGCCTGGGAAACTTCGTTTTTTACCAGCCTTCCGACCTGTATTATCGACGAACCGGATTCTGTCTCCGGATCCATGTCCGAGGGAATCACCTATCCTCCTACGAATTACTCCCTTACAGGATCACGGAGCAGGGGCTCCGGAAGCTCGGCGGCAGAGAGGAGACCGGTTTCCTCAAAAAGATCGGCCTCATCTCCAAGCCCCTCAAATCCGCTTCAGGGATTCCCGAAGCCTGGCAGGCCTACCTCGCCTACTACGGGCCCTGCGGTTTCAAGAAAGAAGTCCTCGACATCCTGGAGAAGATGGAATCCAAGCCCCGGAAGGGCGCGGCGATGTTCCGGAACAGGATCACCACGCTCCAGCATTCTGAATTATGGCGGGACGCCCTGACCCGGTTCATGGCCGAGAAGGAAAGCCCCGT
>MEYF01000003.1:30541-32876 GCA_001775755.1 Candidatus Aminicenantes bacterium RBG_19FT_COMBO_65_30
CTCATAAAGGAGTGGTTCACGCGAACCGCTTCCGGCGACACCGCCTAGAGGCTATAGCGACGGCGGGCGGATTCGACGATCACGCCGATGAGCCGGCGGTAATCCTCGTCCTCCCCGAGCGGCGAGGCGTGGTAGAGGGTGTAAATCTGGGGGGCCCAGCTCTTGTGGGGCTTGAGGCCGGGGATGCCGTTGACCTCGATAATCCGGAGCCGTCCGTCCGCATCGACCCTCATGTCGATGCGGACGTGATCCAGGCAGCCCATGGCCTCGGCGGCCCTGTCGCACAGCCGCCGCGCTTCCTCCGTCCTCTCGCCCGCCAGGCTGATCCTCGTCAGGCCGACGCCCCGCAGGTCGCTCCGGAGGATGCGGTGATTCCCGTAGTGCTTCTCTTCGACTGTGACCAGCCCGGGCAGGCATTCCCGCGTCTCCCCGTTGCCTAGGACGAGGGCCGTATATTCGTCGCCGGGCAGGAATTCCTCAACCAGGGCAGGTTCGTCGAACTCTCGCTCGATGTAAGCCACGCGCCGCCGGAGCTCATCCTCGTTGCGGACGACGCTCTCGTCGGAGATACCGACCGACCGGGACTCGCAGATGGGCTTGACGAAGGCCGGGAAGGTGACGGCCGCGGCGTCGTCCCCGGAGTGGAGGAGGGCGTGGAACGGCACGGCGACGCCGCCGGCGGCCAGGATCTCGTGGGTCTGGAACTTGTCGATCATGGTCCTCATCGTCCTGCCGTCCGAGCCGATGTAGGGGATCCGCCGGGCGTCGAGTTCGTCGGCGATCCACGTCCCGGCCGCGTTGCGCCCGATGAACTTCTCGTTGGGCGTGATGTGGTAGAGGGCGCTCCAGACGATGTCGAAGTCGGGCCGGTCGGCGAGGCGAAAGAACTCCGCTTCGTCGGCGACGTAGGCGATCCGCGTCGGGTGCCCGAGGGACTCCGTGGCCTCGCGCACCGATTCCGTGACTTTCATGTCTCCCCAGCCCTGGGCGTCCCCGCCCGGGCCTGTCAGCAGGACGATCCTCATATTCCTCTCTCCGTCAGAAAAGTCCCGGGATTCGCGTGTATCTGGCGAGGGCCCGGGCCGTCCGGGAGGACACGGGCTCGAGCCGCCGGGCCATGGCCTGCCGCTGGGCCTCGCCGAGATCGACCTTGGAAATGACCTTGACGGTGATGGCCGGTCCGGCAGCTCCCGGCTCGCGGCCCTGCATCCCTGAGGTCAGGCTCCGGACCATGTGCTCGTTGGGGTCGAGGATCTCGACGCCGGCCCCGGCCCGCCGGGCGAGCGACCGCTGGAAGATATCGGCGATGAAGGTATAGTGGGTGCAGACGAGGCCCGCGTAAAGCGTCACCTCGAACGTGTCGTCCGCAAACGCCCGGGAAACGCATTCCTCGACGAGTCCGGGGACGGCTGGGGAATCGGGGTCCTTGTCGATAGTCCCCGCGAGACCGTGACACGCGACTCCGCGCAGGCGACGGCCGTCGATCCCTCTCCGGGCGAGACGGCGGATGTGCTCTTCCGATTCGATCGTCGACCGCGTCCCGAAAAGGACCAGGGCGCTCCGTGGGTTCCGGCTCAGGGCCTGGCCAAAGAGGTCGACGCCCTCGTCGATGATGCCCGCCACGGGGACGGAGGGGGCCTTTCCGAACCGCGTCAACTCGTAGAGCACCGAAAGCGTGTTGCAGGCGATGAGGATGAGGCCGGGCCGGAATCCCATCATGGCCGCAAGGGCCTTGTCGAGAACGGCGGCGCGGGAGGCGGCGTCGGGAAGGTCGTTATAGCCGTGCCCGGGGTCGGGCCAGGCGTTCATGTAGACGAGGTCGATCATGCGGTCGCCGCCGTCGGCGCTGAGGCGCCTTTCGAGGTCGGCGCAGATGGAGAGCCCCCCCAGGCCCGAGTCCGTGATGACAATGCGCCAGTCGCGCTTTTCGCCGAGGAGTTCGAGGAGGCTTTTCATCGCGGCGGGTAGCTCAATCGGCCGCGCCCGTCGCGGCATCGGCGGCCTCGAGAAAGTCCCGGCGGACTTGGCCGAGGAGATCCGGTTCGGTCAGAATGCGGTAGCCGCCGCAGGCCAGGAAGTAGATGCCGTCGAGCAGGGCGCGCTCGCCTCCCGCTCCGGCGGCATCCCGGGCGAATGCCTCGGTGTGGATGGGGGAATCGCTCGCCTTGACGAACGGCTCGATCGTCGGGACGACCTGGGACACGTTGGCCAGATCGGTCGACCCATAAGATTCACGGAATTTCCGGGGATCGGGCCGGCCGCGCTCTTCGAAGAGCTCCGCGAACAGATCCTCCAAAGCGGAGTTCCGGCGGAAGGTCGTCACCCCGGGGCCGGG
>MEYF01000003.1:32915-33027 GCA_001775755.1 Candidatus Aminicenantes bacterium RBG_19FT_COMBO_65_30
CTCCCGGGCCAAGGCCGTGACTTGCTCGAAGAGACTCTTGAGCTTTGGCATGGTGTCCGCCCGGAGCGAGAACCTGCCGCGGGAATAGTCGGGGATGATGTTGGGCGCGTCG
>MEYF01000003.1:33049-41321 GCA_001775755.1 Candidatus Aminicenantes bacterium RBG_19FT_COMBO_65_30
GAAAAAGACACCCCGGCGGGATCTTGGCCCGGGGCAAGGCCGCCGAATGGTAAAAGAGGACGAGGGCGTCAAGGGCGTTCGCCCCGGCCTGCGGGGCGGCCGCGGCATGGGCTTTCTTGCCGTAGAATTCGACGACGAGCGTACGCCGGGCCAGGGCCTGGCCGATGACCGTGTCCAGAGAGTGGGGGTGGATCTGGAGGACGACGTCGGAATTCTCGAAAACGCCGTCCTGGATCATGCGGACCTTGCCGCTGCCCCTTTCCTCGGCCGGCGTGCCGATGACCTCGATCGTGCCGCCGACTTCGGGGCCGATGACGGACTTGAGGACGACGGCGGCGTACGTCCCGGCGGCGGCGATGATGTTGTGGCCGCAGGCGTGGCCGAGGCCGGGGAGGGCGTCCATCTCCGCCGTGAAGGTTACCCGCGGCCCGTCGGCGGACTGCCTATGGAGGGCCCTGAAGGCCGTCGGCAGGGAGGATGCCCCAGCTGTGACCGTGAAGCCCTCGGCGGCCAGGACCTCCCGGAGACGGCGCGACGTCCGGACTTCCTCGAAAGCGAGCTCGGGGTCGGCGTGGATTTGCCGGCTCAGGTCCAGGATGTCGGTTCGGCGGCGTTCGATCTCCTTGGCGATGGCGGCGCTCGTGTTCATGTTTTTTCGCCCTATGATAATTCAGAAGGAAAAACCAAGTCAAAGCCGGCTCAGAGGATGAGCATGCAGTCGCCGTAGGAGAAGAAGCGGTAGCGCTCGTGGACGGCTTCGCGGTACGCACGGATGATCAGGTCACGGCCGGCGAAGGCGGCGACGAGCATCAGCAAAGTCGACTTGGGCAGGTGGAAATTCGTCAGCAGCCGATCGACGGCGTGGAATTCAAAACCAGGATAGATGAACAGGGACGTGGCCCGGCGGCCCGATAGGACCCGGCCGTCCCGCCAGGCGCTTTCGAGCGTCCGGACGACGGTCGTTCCGACGGCTGTGACCGGGCGGACTTCCGCCTTGGCCGTGTTGATGTCACGGGCTGTGCTTGGAGAGACGGAATACCATTCCTCGAGCATCTTGTGTTCGAGGACGATCTCCGCCCTGACCGGCTGGAATGTCGCCAGGCCGACGTCGAGGGTCACGTGCCGGACATCGACGCCTTTCGTTTTCAGCTCGAGGAGCGCTTTCTTCGTGAAATGAAGCCCGGCCGTGGGCGCCGCGACCGCGCCTTCCTTTCTGGCGAAAACCGTCTGGTACCTCGCCAGGTCCTCGCTCCGCGCGGTCCGGTCTTCGCGGCTACGTTTGATATAAGGGGGCAGGGGAGCGTAGCCGATATTATTGAGCGCCGTGCGAACGTCAATGTTATCGAAGCGAAGGACGCGCTTTCCTTCTTCCCCGACCTCCTCGACGCGGGCCTCGAGGCGCGGCCCGAGGTGAACAACATCGCCCCGGCGGACTCGCCGCGCCGGCCGGCCCAGCGCTTCCCATAAGCCGGGCCCGAGCTCCTTGAGGAACAGGAACTCGATTATCGCCTCGCCGCTCTTTCCCCAGACCCGGGCCGGGATGACCTTGGTGTCGTTCAAGACGAGAAGGTCGCTGGGGCGCATGTGGCCGGCGAAGTCCCTGAACAGCTCATGCCGGATGGAACCGGTTATTCTGTCGACGACCATCATCCGCGAGTCGTCGCGACGGGGGAGGGGGTGTTGGGCGATGAGTCCCGGCGGCAGGTCGTAGTCAAATGCCGAGACGAGCCTGGGCCCTTGAAGAGCCGCCGCGTCTCGGCGGTTTTTCGCGTCATCACGAGCGACTTGACCGGTGTCGGCCGGAGCGGGGGAGTCGGAACGGGTTCGTGACGGGGGAGAGGGCATCCTCAGTCTTTGAACAGTTTCTTCTGGCCAGAGGCCCGGGTTTTCGCCCGTGTGCCGGCCGCGGCGTATTCATAGCCGAGGTGGGCGTAAGCCCGGGGCGTGATGACCCGGCCGCGGATCGTCCGGTCGAGGAAGCCGATGCGCATGAGGAAGGGCTCGTAGATGCTCTCGATGGTGTCCTTCTCCTCGTCGATAGCCGCGGCGATCGTGCCGATGCCGACCGGTCCGCCGCCGAAGTTCTCGATGATGGTCGAGAGGATCTTGCGGTCGACGTCGTCGAGGCCGAGGGCGTCGACCTCCATCATGTCCAGGGCCCGCTGGGCCTCCTTGGCCGTGATGACGCCGTCGCCCTTGACGTCGACGTAGTCGCGCACCCGCCGCAACAGCCGGTTGGCCACGCGCGGCGTCCCCCGCGACCTGAGGGCGAGCTCGCCGGCCCCGGCGTCATCGACCTTGACCTTGAGGATCTTGGCCGACCGCTGGATGACCTTCTTCAGGTCCTCGTCCTTGTAGTAGTCGAGCCGGTGGATGATGCCGAACCGTCCCCGGAGCGGCGCCGTGATGCGCCCGGCCCGCGTCGTCGCGCCGATGAGGGTGAACTTCTTGATCTTGAGCTTGTGACTGCGGGCGCCGGGCCCCTGGCCGATGACGATGTCCAGGCTGAAATCCTCCATGGCCGAATAGAGGATCTCCTCGACCGAGGGCTGGAGCCGGTGGATCTCGTCGATGAAGAGGACCTCTTTCGTCTGCATGTTGGTCAGGATGGCCGAGAGGTCGCCCGTCCGCTCGATGACCGGCCCGGCCGTGGGCTTGATGCCGACGCCCATCTCCTTGGCGATGAGGTAGGCCAGGCTCGTCTTGCCGAGGCCCGGCGGCCCGTAGAGGAGGACGTGGTCGAGGTGCTCGCCGCGCTTTTTGGCCGCTTCGATGAAAACCTTGAGGTTCGACTTGACCTTCTCCTGGCCGACGAACTCGTCGAAGGTCTGCGGCCGGAGGCTGTCCTCGAAGAGGACATCCTCCTTCGTCCGGATGGGGCTGAGGATGGCGGGCATGACCTAGTCTTACTATATTTTGGCGAGCCGCTTCAAGCAGTCTCGGAGGAGCTTCTCGAAGTCCGTCCCGGGCTTGTGGGCGGCGAGCGTCTGGTCGACGGCCCGGTCGACCTCCCTCTGACGGAAGCCCATGTTCAGCAGGGCCGAGACGAGATCCTCCTTCTCGGGCGAGGCCTTGGCCGCGAGGAGCTTCTCCTTCTTCTCCAGCTTGTCCTGAAGCTCCATGGTGATGCGCAGGGCCGTCTTCTTGCCGATGCCGGGAACGAGCGAGATGCGGGCCACGTCGCTCGATCGGACGGCGTCCTCGAGGTCGGCCGGCGCGATGCCGGAGAGGATATTCATGGCCAGCCTTGGGCCGATGCCGGAGATGCCGATGAGCTTGAGGAACATTGCCTTCTCTTCGCGCGTGACGAACCCATAGAGAGCCAGGGCGTCGTCGGAGAGGTGCGTGTGGATGAAGAGCTCGACGGCGCCGCCCGTCTCGCCGAGCCTGACGTAGGACGACACCGGGATGGCGGCGCAGTAACCGACGCCGCCGGTCTCGATGACGACCTGGCCGGGCGTCTTGTGGATGAGCGTTCCCTTGAGGTAGGCGATCATGTCGGCTCCCGTCCTTCCACCTTGAGCTGGTACAAGCGGGTATTGAGGTGACAGATGGCCGCGGCCAAGGCGTCCGAGGCGTCGAGCGGGATGCGGTCATCCTCGAGGCCGAGCAGGGCCTGGACCATGGTCTTGACCTGTTCCTTGTCCGCTTGGCCGTAGCCCGTGACGGCCTTCTTGATCTCGAGGGCCGAGTACTCGGCCAGGGCGCAGCCCGTCCCGGCGACGGCCACGAGCACCGCGCCCCGGACCTGGCCGAGGAGCATGGCCGTTTTCATGTTCTGGGCATAGAAGGGGTTCTCGACGGCCGCTTCGCTGGGGCCGTAGGAACGGATGATCGTCTCGAGCTCGGACTTGATCTCGGCCAGCTTCAGGTGGAGGGGGAGTTTCGCCGTGGGTTTGATGACGCCGTAGGCGACGGGCGAGAGGCGGCCGGCCTCGCTCTCGACGATCCCGAACCCCGTGGACTGGAGGCTTGGATCGATCCCGAGGACCCGCATGGATTCCGCCGGGCCGTCAACCGGCCTGCGAGAAGCTGGCGATCTCCTCTTCGGAGATGTCGAAGTTGGAGGAGACGGTCTGGACGTCGTCGTGGTCCTCGAGCTCCTCCATGAGCCGCAGGACCTGCTGGGCTTCCTTGCCCTCGACCTTGACGTAGTTCTGGGGCAGGAAGCCGACCTCGGAGGCCGCGATCTCGATGTCGTTCTTCTTGAGGGCCTCGAGGACCGCCTCGTATTTCTCGGGCGTCATCGTGATCTCGAAGTTCGAGCCGTCGTCCCTGAGGTCGTCGGCGCCGGCGGCCAGGGCGACGTCCATGAGGATGTCCTCCGAGGCCTTGGCCTTCTCGACGTCGATGTAGCCCATGCGCTTGAACATCCAGGCGACGCAGTTGGATTCGCCGATCCGGCCGCCGTTCTTGGCGAAGATGTGGCGGAGCTCGGAGACCGTGCGGTTCTTGTTGTCGGTCACGGCCTGGAGGTAGATGGCGACACCGCCCGGCCCGTAGCCCTCGTAGGCCGCCTCCTCGTAGGTCGTCCCCTCGAGCTGGCCCGTGCCCTTCATGATGGCCCGCTTGATGTTGTCGGCGGGCATGTTCGCGGCCCGGGCGTCGTTGATGGCCTTGCGCAGGCTGGGGTTCTTGTCGGGGTCGCCGCCGCCGGCCCGGGCGGCCATGCTGATCTCGCGGATGAGCCGGGTGAAGATCTTGCCGCGCTTGGAGTCGGTCGCGGCCTTTTTATGCTTGATGGATGCCCACTTGGAATGTCCGGACATGGTCCTCTCCTTATCGTCTCGAGCGTCGGAATAGTAGCACAAACGGACGGCAGGCGCAACCTCGCGGACCATATCTTACAAGTATGGTAGGAATTCTGATATCCTGAAGAATCTGTTATAATTCAGGCCTAGCGAAGGAGGCTCGCATGAAGAAGAATATGGGTCGCTGGGACAGGACTCTCAGGCTTGTCGCCGCCGCCGTTTTCGCCGTTCTCTTGATCGCCGGCGTCGTCAAGGGGACCGCGGCCGTCATCCTGGCCATTCTCGCCGCGATTCTCGTGATCACGACATTCATCAGCTTCTGCCCGATCTATGCGCCGTTCGGCATCTCGACCAAAAGGAAGGGCAAGAAGGACGAATCCTGCACCGTTTGACCTGAAGCCGAGATCGGACGATACCGGGGCGCTCACCGGAACAGAGTTCTTGGACCGGGGCGGGGTGTACGGTCCGGGCCCGAACCCGGAGGGGGAGGAATGTCTGACGAAACTCGAAAGAACGACTTCGACAAGCTCGTTATCGCCGTGACCGGCATGAGCTGCGCGAGCTGCGCGGCCAACGTCGAGCGGGCCCTCAAAAAGCTCGCGGGCGTGCGCGAAGCCAATGTCAACCTCGCCACCGCCCGGGCGACCGTTCTCTTCGACCCCCGTCTCATCGGTCCCCTAGACCTGGTCAAGGCCGTCCGCGAGGCGGGCTACGACGTGGTCGCCGCCCCCGATGAGGTCCGGATCAGGGGAGAGAGGGAATACCGGACGCTCAGGATTTCGGTCATCTGGGGCGGAGCGTTGGCCCTGGTCATCTTCTTAGGCAGCATGCGGCACTGGTTCCCCTGGGTGCCGGGTTTCCTCAGGGATTTTTTTGTCCTCTGGGCCCTGGCGACGCCCGTTCAGTTCGTTCTCGGCCGCCGGTTCTACAAAGGGGCCTGGAGCGCGCTCCGCCACGGGGCGGCCGACATGAACACCCTGATCGCCGTGGGCACCTCGGCCGCTTACCTGTTCAGCGCGGCGGCGACGGCCCTGCCCGGGTTCTTCCGGAGAGCCGGCATCGAACCCCAGGTCTATTTCGACACATCGGCCGTCATCATCGTCCTCATCCTGTTCGGGCGGATGCTCGAGGCCCGGGCCAAGGGCAAAACGTCCGACGCCATCCGCAGGCTCATGGGTCTGCGGCCCCGGACGGCGCGCGTCGTCGGCGAGGACGGTGAGCGCGAAGTCGCCATCGACCAGGTTCGCGTCGATGACGTCCTCATCGTCCGGCCCGGCGAGACGATCCCGGTCGACGGGATCGTCATCGAAGGAAAGTCTTCCATCGACGAATCCATGATCACCGGGGAGAGCCTGCCCGCGGACAAAGGGCCGGGCGCGAGCGTTGTCGGGGCGACACTGAACAAGTGGGGGAGCTTCCGCTTCCGCGCCGTCCGGGTCGGGGAAGACACGGCGCTGGCCCGGATCATCAAGCTGGTCGAGGAAGCCCAAGGCTCCAAGGCGCCCATCCAGCGGCTGGCCGACGTCATCGCCGCCTATTTCGTCCCGGCCGTCATCGTCATCGCCGTCCTGACCTTCGTCGTCTGGGCCGTCTTCGGCCCGCCGCCGCGTCTCGTCTTCGCCCTCCTCAATTTTGTGGCCGTCCTGATCATCGCCTGTCCCTGCGCATTGGGCCTGGCGACGCCCACCGCCATCATGGTCGGGACGGGCAAGGGGGCCGAACGGGGGATCCTGATCAAGAGCGGCGAGAGCCTGGAGACGGTCCACAGGGTGGACACCTTCGTCTTCGACAAGACCGGAACGCTGACCAACGGCCGGCCCGAAGTCACCGATGTCCTGCCTGCTCCCGGCACGACCGCAGAGCGGCTTCTCTCCTTCGCCGCGTCGGTCGAGAACGGCTCCGAACACCCCCTCGGCCAGGCCGTCGTCCGCAAGGCCCGCGCCGAAGGCATCGCCTTCGAGGCCGCGGACGAGTTCCGGGCGCTCGAAGGCATGGGCGTCGAGGCCGTGGTGGGGGGCGCGCGCGTGCTCGTCGGCAGTCAAAAGCTCGTCGAGGCCGCCGGCGTCGACGTCTCATCGCTCACCGCGCCGGCCGAGAGACTGGCCGGGGAGGGGAAAACCGCGGCTTATATCGCCGTCGACGGCCGGCTCGCCGGGCTCGTCGCCCTGGCCGACACGCTCAAGCCAAGCGCCCGCCCGGCCGTCGAGACGCTCCGGAAATCGGGCCTGAGGGTTGTCATGTTAACGGGCGACAACGTCAGGACGGCCCGCTCGGTGGCCGGCCAGGCCGGCATCGACGAGGTCATCGCCGAGGTCCTGCCCGGCGACAAGGCGGACGTCGTCCGCAGGCTTCAAGCGGAAGGGCGGCGCGTGGCCATGGTCGGCGACGGCATCAACGACGCCCCGGCCTTGGCCCGGGCCGACGTCGGCATGGCCCTGGGGACGGGGACCGACGTGGCAATGGCTTCGGCGGACATCACGCTCATCTCCGAAGACCTGGGGGCGGTCGTGGCCGCCGTCGAGCTCAGCCGGCGGACGATCCGGACGATCAAGCAGAATCTCTTCTGGGCCTTCGTTTACAACGTCGTCGGCATCCCGGTCGCCGCGGGAGTCCTCTATCCATTCTTCGGGATCCTTCTCAATCCCATGATCGCTTCGGCCGCCATGGCCTCGAGCTCCGTCTCCGTAGTGACGAATTCGCTCAGGCTCAGGCGGGCGAAAATCTGAGCCGGCTCAGAAGATAAAGCGGACGGCCAGCCCGGCCCGGATGAAGGACGAGTTGACGCTCAGCGTTCCGAGCCCGATCGTCGCTTCGATCTCTTCGATAGGGTGGGTGATGACCGCGTCCTCGACGACGTGCATCTGCAGGGCGCTTTTCGGGGCGCCGTACCAACGGAGGTCAACGGCCAGGATGACGTGCCGGAAGGCCTCGTAGGCCGCTTCGATCCCCACATTCATCCCGTATTTCGTCCGCGGGCCGAATTCGACGACCATCTGGTAGGTCCCGCCGGTGAGCTCGTACTGGCCGTCGTCAAGGGCGAGGTTGAAGAACGTGTAGCCGATGTAACCGGCCTTGCCCTCGAAGTGGAAGACGCTCGGGCCGGCCGAGACGCTGAGAGACAAGTCGTCGGCGACGGGGAAGCGGGCCAGGGCGTTGAGGCTGAAAGTCGTCTCGGTGAGGGTCCCGCTCGAGGCCGGCCATTCGACCGACCGGGAATAGGTCTCGGGCTCGGACGCCTGGAACTGCATCACGACGTCGTAGGGCGTGTTCGTCCCCCCCAGCCCCGGGCGATGGTAGTCGGCCAGGACCTGGAGGCCGATGTTCTCCTTGAACAGGATGTTGAAGAACCCGTTCATGCCGTACGCGGTCTTCCCCTTGAAGCGGACCGTCTGGTCGGCCGAGCTGGCGATGTAGCGGTCCGGTGGCGTGAGCGTCGGCTGGTATTGGTTGATGTAGGTGGCGTTCATGGCCGGCCCGACCAGGGTCCAGCCGAAGCCGAGCTCGAAGCGGATGTCCGCCGC
>MEYF01000004.1 GCA_001775755.1 Candidatus Aminicenantes bacterium RBG_19FT_COMBO_65_30
ATTCTGCGGCACGTCCTGCCACACCGATATCTACCGGCAATGGCAGCAGGCCATGATGTCCCAGGCCTACACCCATCACTGGGACGAGATCGAGTATTTCAAGCTGGCCGTCCCGCACGCCGCGAAAGACAGCATGGTCGCCGGGGTCAAGGCCGGCTGTAACGGTTGCCATTCGCCGCTCGCCTTCCTGGCCGGCGACGTCCCGCCGCCCCTGCCCTCCAAGGGCAGCCGGGCCAATGAATCCGTCTCCTGCGAGCTCTGCCACACCGTGACCGGCTTCTCGGGCGACATCCCCCACAATTTCAACTGGATCTCGGAACCGGGCAAGACGAAGTACGGCCCGCGCGAGGGGAAGAACTCGCCGGAGCACAATTTGGCCAAGTCGGAATTCCTCGGAACGGCCGACTTCTGCGGCACCTGCCACAACGAGATGAGCCCCTACAACGTCTGGGTCAAGTCCACTCACCTCGAGTGGAAGGAAGGCCCCTACGCCAAGCAGGGCGTCAAGTGCCACGACTGCCATATGACTTACGCCCCGGCCAAGACCGCGGCCATGGGCAACAGCTACCCCGACGCCCGCCAGCACCTCTTCCACGGCGCCCACGACCCGGGCAAGGTCCGGGGCACGATCGAACTCCGCATCCACTCCGACATCGTGGAGGCCGTCCCCGGCGACGCCGTCAAGTTCACGGTCGCCCTCTTCAACCAGAAGACCGGCCACAAGTTCCCCTCCGGCTCCGTCGAGGACCGCATCGTCTGGATGCACGTCGAGGCCGTGGACGCCAAGGGTACTGTTTACCACCTGCCCGTGGACAAGAAGGGCTTCGCCGGCGAAGAGTACACGATCGGCGCCGACGTCCTGGCCTACCAGGACATGGGCATCGCCTTGAACGACCCCGCTTTCAAAGGAGTCCAGCGCGACGGCATCCCGGTCGGCGACCGCATCTTCCGCATGGCCTACTTCGACCCCCAGGGCCGGATGACCATCCAGCAGTGGAATACGAAGTCGCTCGGCACGGACTACCGGCTCGGGCCGCGCGAGACCAAGCTCGAGACCTGTACGTTCCGGCTCCCCGACGGCGTCGCCCTCGGCGACCTGACGGTCACCGCCGTCCTCAACTATCAGAAGCTCGTCAAACCTGTCGCCGACTTCCTGGGCGTCCCGGCCGAAGAGGCCGAAGTCATCGAAGTCAACCGCCATTCGACGACGGTCAAGATCGTCGACTGACGGGGCCCGAGAAAGGAGCGCCGACCATGAAGCACATCCTCCGGACCGGATTCGCCGTCGTCCTGCTCGCGGCGGTGTCCCTGGGCAGTCTCCAGGCCATGCCCGCCTTCGCCCGCAAGTACAGCATGAGCTGCAAGACCTGCCACGCGCCCTTCCCCAAGCTCAAGCCCTACGGCGAGGAGTTCGCCGCGAACGGCTTCGTCATCAAGGACAAGGACACGCCGCGCTATTTCGTCGACACGGGCGACAGCGCGCTGTCGCTCCTCCGGGAGCTGCCGATCGCCCTCCGCCTCGAAGGCTTCCTGACCTGGAACAACGCCGACACCCGGCGGATCGATCTCACCTCACCATACCTCCTGAAGTTCCTGTCCGGAGGGGCGATCACCAAGGACATCGCCTATTACTTCTACTTCTTCTTCAGCGAGCGGGGCGAGATCGCCGGCCTCGAGGACGCCTTCGTCATGTTCAACGACCTCTTCGGCTCCGGCCTCGACCTCTACGCCGGCCAATTCCAGGTGTCCGACCCCCTCTTCAAGAGGGAAGTCCGCCTGCCCTTCGAGGACTACCAGATCTACCGGACGACGCCGGGCGACTCCCGGATCAACCTGACCTACGACCGCGGCCTCATGCTGACCTACGGCTTCCCCGGCGGCACGGACGTCACCTTCGAGGTCCTCAACGGCACGGGCATCGGCGAGGCCAACGTCTTCCGCAACTTCGACGACGACGGGTACAAGAACGTCATGCTCCGCGTTTCCCAGGAGGTGGCCCCGGCCTTCCGGCTGGGCGCCTTCGGCTACTCGGGCAAGGAGAGACCCGAGGAGGTCTTGAACTCGGTCTGGATGGCCGGCGGCGACGCCACCCTGTCCATCAAACCCTTCGAGCTCAACGTCCAGTACGTGGAGCGCCGCGACAGCAATCCTTATTTCGCCCTCATCCTGCCCACCGAGAAGGTCATGACACGGGGAGCGTTCGCCGAGCTCATCTATTTGCCCAAGGGGGACGACAGCCGCTGGTACGGCGCCGGGCTCTTCAACTGGGTGGATTCCGACCTGCCGGACCTCCGGTATACGGCCGCCACCGCCCACGTCGGCTATCTCCTGCGGAGGAACATCCGGATGACCGCGGAGGCGACCTGCGCTTTCCGGGGGCCTTACGCGAAACACCTGAGGTTGGGAACGGGTTTGATCTTCGGGTTCTGACGGCGGCCGCCGGCTCAGCCGGCGGCGGCTTTCTCGAGGCTCTCGAGCCGGGCGGAGACGTTCCGGAAGCCCGGATTCCAGTTGCGGATCTCGCGGAAAAGGGTGACGGCCTTCTCCCTGTCGTCCGACGCTTCCAGGATCTCCGCGAGCTCGTAGACAAGGGCGTAATACTGGTCGGTGCCCGCCTTGGCTTCGGCCAGGGCCGTCCTCAGCCATTTCGCAGCTTCGCCGAAATTCCTCTTCTGCCTGAAGCATTGGCTGATCAAGCTGTAACTGTCGATGGCGAGAGACTTGTCCTTCGCCGCCTCGGTCAGCTCCTCGACGGCCTCTCCGGTGAGGCCTTGCCCCATGAAGGCCAGGCCGAGCTGGTAGTGGGTTTCGGCGTCGGCCGCGCCGGCCTTGGTCTGGAGCTCTTTCCGGAATTCGGCGACGATCCCCGAGAGAGCTCTTTCGAGCGGGGACGCCTCCCCTTCGAGCTGACGGACGCGCGCCGCGGCGAGCCAGCGGAGCTCTTCGGCGGCCAGCGCCTTGAGGTCGTGATATGTCCGCTGACCGGGCTCGGAGCTGACGAAGGGGATGATGTCCGTCTCCGCGAAGATGTCGACCGTGCTGACCTTTTCGCCCTCGAGGACCTCCTCCTTGAAGGGGCCCGCCGTTTTTTTCCGCTCATCGGGCTTCTTGCCCTCGGCCTTTTTTCCGGCGGTCTTTTCTTTGAACTGGGCTTCGAGGATGCTCGTCTTCTCGACGCGCCGGCGGATCTCGTCCTCATCCATGTGCGTCCGGACCTCGTCGAGGACGGCGATCTTCCTCTGGATCTGGGGGTCCTCGGGGTAGCGGAAGCGGAGGTTCTCGAGGAGCCGGCGGGCGATCCGGACGAGGCCCTGCTGGAGGTAGAGATCCGCCTGGGCCATGGCGTCGCTGATCGCTTCGCGGTCCTTGTCCGAGAGCCCCGGCGTCTCATCCCGGACCTCCTCGACGGGCAGGCGCAGTTCCTGCCGGAGGGACCGGGTTTCCCGGGCGAGCTCGGCGTCGTCGGGCCGGAGCTCGAGGAGCTCAGAAGTGACGCCGATCATTCGATCCTTCTGGCCCTGCTTGCGGAGCTCGTCGAGGATGGCCCTGTCCACGACCTCGAGCTTCTTGACTTCCTTGTTCGAGCGGTAGATCAGGGCCAGCCTCTCCAGGGCCGGCAGGTGAGGTTTCTGGCTCTCCAAGATGAGGCCCAGCAGGCCGATGGCCTGCTCGTCCCGGTGCTTCTTGACCAGGTTGTTGATCAGGGGCTCGAAGAGCTCGTAGGCTTGGTCGAGCTTGTCCTTGAGGATCTGGATCCGGCCCAGCTTGATCCGGGCGTTGACGTTGAGCGGGTGGCCGGTGACGATCCGGGTGAAGATCTCCTCCGCCTTCTTGGCCTCCCCGGCCTCGAAATGGATGTTGCCGAGGATGTTGAGGAGTTGGACGTTGTCGGGGGCCGACCCCAGCTCTTTCTCGAGCACCTCGATGGCCTTACCGGTCTGGCCCTGGCGCTTGTAGACCTCGACCAGGCTGATCAGGGTGCGGCCTTCCCCCGGCCTCAAGGCCAAGGCCTCGTTAAGGACCGCCACGGCAGCGTCGAACTGGCCCTTTTCGGCGCGGATGTCCGCGATCTCGTTCATCTGTTCCATGGCCGCCTCGAGGTTGCCGACGTCCCGGAACAGGCCGGCGAGCGCCTTCCGCGCGTCGTCCGCCTCCCGGTCGAGCTTGATGATCTTCTCGTAGACGGCGATGGCATCGGCGGTTTTCCTCGCTTCGGCAAGACGGCCGGCGACGGCTGCGTAGACGTTCTTGGCGTCGGCCACGAAGCCCTGCTGGCCGTAGAGGTCGCCAAGCTTCAGCGCGTAATCCGCGTTATCGGGATTGAGCTTGTGGATCTTCTTGCAGATGGCCAGGGCCTGTGAATAGAGGCCCCGACGTTCGTACTCTTCGGCGACCTTCAGGAAGAAATGGACGCCCCTGTCGTTCAGCCCGAGGCGGATGTAGAGGTCGCCGATGATGTTGAGGGTCCCGACGTCCTGGGGGTCGGTGAGGGTGAGCTTCTCGTACTCGGCGATGGCCTCCTTGATCCGGCCGCCCCGCACGAACTTCTCGGCCTGCTCGATGACTTTGACGCGGTCGCTGCGCGCGCTCATGGCGTCCCGTCCTTATCCCAGCTTGAAGGAGGTCCGGTGGAGGCCCGTCGGCCCCCGGTCCTTCAGCGATCGGATATGCTCCCCGGTCCCATAGCCCTTGTTCCTGGCCAGGCCGTAGCCTTCGTAGAGGGCGTCGAAGATCTGCATGAGGCCGTCGCGGAAGACCTTGGCCACGATGGAAGCCGCGGCGATCGACCGGCTCTTCCGATCTCCCTGCGGGATGCCCATCTGGCGGTACTTTACATCTTTTATCGGGACCCCGTCAACCAGGAGCACGTCGGGAAGGACGGGCAGGCTCTCGACGGCCCTGACCATGGCCAGGTGCGTGGCCCGGTAGATGTTCAAGGCGTCGAT
Source organism: Candidatus Aminicenantes bacterium RBG_19FT_COMBO_65_30 (assembly GCA_001775755.1). GTDB lineage: Bacteria > Acidobacteriota > Aminicenantia > Aminicenantales > Saccharicenantaceae > RBG-16-66-30. Next base: position 4,947 of record MEYF01000004.1, read on the forward strand.
CTCCGCGGCGGAAGCCAGTCCCAGGCCCACGCCCGAAGCCTCCCGGAGAAGGGCGGCGGCGAGCTTGGCGCGCTTGCCCGGGGACAGGAGTTTCGAGTCGTCGATGGCGCCGGCCCAGGCCGGCGGCCGGTGAAGGAGCCATTCCGGCGGAAGGACGACGGCGGCGGCCACGACGGGCCCGAACAGGGAGCCGCGGCCGACCTCGTCGACGCCGGCGACGAGCCGGGAACCACCCCGGTAGAGCTTCTTTTCGAGCCTGAGGGTGGCCACGGCCCCGGCGGTTACCCCTGGTCCTCTTTGAGCCGGGCCGCCTTGCCCTTGAGGTCGCGGAGATAGTAGAGCTTGGCCCGGCGGACGCTGGCCTTGCGGACGACCTCGATTTTCTTGATCATCTTGGAGTGGACGGGGAAGACGCGCTCGACGCCGACGCCGAAGGAGACCTTGCGGACGGTGAAAGTGGACTTCACCCCCGAGCCGCGCCGGCCGATGACGTCGCCCCGGAAGATCTGGATGCGCTCCTTATCGCCTTCCCGGATGATGACGTGGACCTTGACGGTGTCGCCGACCCGGAAGGGATCGAGGTCCGTCCTCAGGTGTTTATCCTCAACCGCGTTGATCAGGTTCATTCGTCTTTCCTTTCGTTGGGGATATCCTCCAGAAGACGCCGGTCTTCCGGAGCTAGGGTTCTATTCCTGACGAGGTCCGGCCTCCGCCGGACCGTTTTTTCCAGGGCCTTTTTCCGCCGCCAGCGCTCGATCCTCTTGTGATCGCCCGAGAACAGGACCTGGGGCACCTTCATTCCCCGGAACTCCCGCGGCCTCGTGTACTGGGGATAGTCGAGGATCCCGCCGGCGAAGGAGTCGTTCTTCACGGAATCCTCCTTGCCGACGACGCCGGGGACGAAGCGCGACGCCGCGTCCACGACCACGGCCGCGGCCAGCTCTCCGCCCGACAGGACATAATCGCCGATCGAGATCTCGCCGTCGACCAGGTGCTCGACGACGCGCTCGTCCACGCCCTCGTAGCGCCCGCAGATGAGGATGACCTGGCGCTCGGCGGCGAGCTCGCGGGCCAAATCCGCGTCCAGAGTCCGGCCCTGGGGCGAAAGAAGGTAGACCCGACCCGCCCCGTCCTCGCGAACGGCCTCTACGGCGCGGAAGATCGGCTCAGGCTTCAAGACCATTCCTTCCAGGCCCCCGAAAGGCCGGTCGTCGACCTGCCGGTGCTTGTCCTGGGTGAAATCCCGCAGGTCGTGCACGGCGATCCGGACAAGCCCCCGATCCAGGGCCCGCTTGATGATCCCCCCCGAAAAGACGCCGGCGAACATCTCGGGGAAGATCGTGATTATATCAAATCTCATTCAACTCCAAAAGACCGTCCGGAAGGTCGATGAGGATCTCCTTGGCCTCCGGGTCCACCTTCACGCAAATAGCCTCGGTGAAGGGGACGTAAACATCCTTATCCCCCCGTCTCACGACGAGCAGGACCGGGCCGCCCGCGGGGAGAATCCCCACGACTTCCCCGATCTCTGTCCCTTCCCTGGTGACCACCCGGCTGCCGATGACCTGGAACTCGTAAAAGCGGTCCCGTTCGAGGCGCCGGAAGTCGGCCTCGGTGACGAAGACGTCGAGACCGGCCAGGGCGTCCGCCGCGGCCAGCGTGTCGATCCCCTTGAGCTTCAGGAAGTGCGCATTCCGGTCGAGGGTCAGGGATTCGACCGCGAAGGCCTCGAACCCGTCCGCCCGCCGGAGATAGACCGTGGCGCCGTCGAACCGGGAAAGCCCCTTTTCGTTGAGCCTGAGCTTGACCTGACCGTCGCGCCCCTGGCTCCTGACGATCTTCCCGAGGGCGACGAGGTCAGCTTTTTTCAATGATCTCGAGGTTGAATCTCCTCTTGAGCTTCATCCCCGCGGCGCCGAGAATGATGCGGATCGCGCGCGCCGTCCGTCCCTGCTTCCCGATAACCTTGCCGAGGTCTTCCGGGGCGACTTTGAGCTCGAGGATGGTGGTCTGTTCTCCCTCGAGTTGGGAAACCTGTACTCTTTCCGGCTGGTCCACCAACGCCTTGGCAATCAGCTCCACGAGTTCTTTCACGGTGACCTCCTTTACGATTTCGCGTCCTGGGCGGGTTTTGTGGACTTGGAGACCCTATCCAAAAGTGATTGAACGGTACTCGACGGGCGAACGCCTTTGGCAATCCACTTCTTCGCTTTTTCAAGGTCGAGCTTGACGCCGGCCGGGTCGTTGAGCGGAGTGTAGGTGCCCAGCGTGTCCAGGGCCTGGCTCTGGCGGGCTCTTTTCGAGTCCATCACCACGATCCGGTAGGTCGGTTTTTTCTTGGTGCCGAATCTCTGCAAGCGCATGGTCATCATTGTGGTTTCACTTTCGTGGTCGAGGGTATTGCTGCAAAATCATAGCGGAATTCGAGGGGCAAGTCAACTGGAAATCCGCTCCTGTCCCCCGGAGAGGACACCCGGTGAAAACCGCTTCCTCTCCCGGGCGTTCTCTGCTATCCTATCACCCAGCAAGGAGGCCGAGGACATGGCTAAGATCTACTACGTGGGAGATTGGGCGGTCCTGACGGGGCCGGTTTTCGCCGAAACGCCGTTTTATCATTCGCCCAAGGGCCTCGACATCTTCAATTACGGGAAGTGGCTGAAGGAAGCCCTGGAATCCACGGGGAAACACACGGTCGAGTCCGTCCCGGCCTGGGATTTCTACAACAAGCTCGGCCCGGGCGACTACGAGCGCATCTTGTCCACCTATGATGTCCTCATTTTCAGCGACATCGACGCCAAGCTCTTCCAGCTGGCTCCGAACTTCTTCGACCGCGAAAAATTCGGGACGGCCGTCCTGACCTATCCGGACAGGATCCGTCTGACCGTCGAGGCCATCAAGGAAGGCCGGGCGGCCCTCTTCCTCGGCGGCTGGTATTCCTTCACCGGAGAGCAGGGCAAGGGGGGCTGGGGCAGGACCCGCCTCCGGGAGGTCCTCCCTGTCCGCTGTCTCGACCATGAGGACCTCGTCGAAAGCACGGAAGGCTACGATGCCGAGCTGACGGCCGCCGGCGAGCGCTTTTTCAAGGCGATCAACCTCCGGACCATGCCGCCCATCCTGGGCTACAACAAGACCATGCCCATTCCCGAGGGCCGGGTCCTCCTCGAGGTCAGGGATACGGGGGATCCCCTCCTCGCCATCCGGAGCTGCGGCCGAGGCCGCGTCCTGGCCTACATGTCCGATCCCGCCCCCCACTGGGGCTGCAACTTCGTCTTTTGGGAAGACTACGCCGCCTTCTGGCTCGAGTGCGTGGACCACGTCCTCGAAGGCCGGTAGCCCGGGGTAAGGAAAGGGTCTCCCATTTCCCGGGCTCCCTCTCGAGGCGGCGATGGATATCGCCTTGAAGATCCCCGTTGTGGAGGGGGGGCCCGCGCAGGGGAACCGGGTGAACTGGTTCCCGGGGGGCCGGGGAGCTAGAGGCGATATCCTGAGCCAAGCCGGAGAGAGGGGATCCCCGGTTCGGGAGAACGACCTTATTTGAGGCCGCCGACGAGCTTCCGGACCGACGAACTCTTCATCATCCTCTGCATTCCCTGGAACTGCTTGACCAGCTGGTTGATCTCGTAAACAGGCCGGCCGCTGCCGCGGGCGATGCGGGCCCTGCGGCTGCCGTTGAGCAGCCTCGGGTTGGCCCGTTCCTCGACGGTCATGGAATCGATGATGGCCGCAAAGTGGACGATCTTCCGCTCATCGACCTGGGCCTTGGCCAGGTTCTTGAACGGACCCACTTGGGGGAGATGACCGAGGAGGTCCGAGAGCGAGCCCATTTTCTTCATCTGGACGATCTGCTTCTTGAAATCCTCAAGGGTGAACTCCTGCTTGCGGAGCTTGCGGGCCATCTCCTCGGCCTCGGCGACGTCGGCCTCGTCCTGGGCCTTCTCGATGAGCGAGAGGATGTCGCCCATGCCCAGGATGCGCGAGGCCATGCGCTCGGGGTGGAAGACCTCGAGCTTGTCGGGCTTTTCGCCGACGCCGATGAACTTGATCGGCCGGCCGGTCACGGAGACGATGGACAGGGCCGCCCCTCCCCGGGCGTCGCCGTCAAGCTTGGTCAGGATGACCGCGGAGAGGCCGATCTTTTCCTCGAAGGCCTGGGCGCTGCGCACGGCGTCCTGCCCCGTCATGGCGTCGCCGACGTAGACGACTTCGGTCGGGTTGAGGATGTCCCTGACCAGGCGCAGCTCGTCCATGAGCTCGTCGTCGACGTGCAGGCGCCCGGCCGTATCGACGATGAGGGGGTCGTACCCCCGGTTGACCGAGTGAATCTTGAGCTCCTTCAAGGCTTCCTTTGGGGAGGCCATCCGGGCTGACGTCATCTCATAGAAGGGGAAGCCCAGGGAGGCGGAAATCGTCTTCAGCTGCTCCTGGGCGGCCGGCCGCTTCATGTCGAACGAGACGAGGAGGGGGTTCTTGCCGATCCCGGCGACCCACCTGGCGAGCTTGCCGCAGGTCGTCGTCTTACCGCTCCCCTGGAGGCCGACCAGCATGAAGATCGACGGCGGGCGGTTCGAGAACTGGAGGGGTTTCTCGGCGCCGCCGAGGATCGCGGCCAGCTCGTCGTGGACGATCTTGATGACCTGCTGGGCGGGGTTCAGGCCGCCCAGGACCTCCTCGCCCAGGGCCTTTTCCTTGATCCGGGCCTCGAAATCCCTGACCACCCGGTAGTTGACGTCGGCCTCGAGGAAAGCCAGGCGCATCATTTTCAGGGCCTCGGCCAAGTTCTTGTCCGTGACCTTGACCTCGCCCCGGAGGAACTTCAGCATCTTCTCGAGGCGCCCGGAAAGCTGGTCGAACATCGCGTCTTATCCCTCGGGCCATCATAGGAGAACCGACGAAGTCCGTCAAATAGGCCTCGGGATATCGCCTCCGTCCGCTGCGGTGATTCTTAACGCCTTGCCGGTCCGGATTCGGTGGGAGCGGCGGGGAGCGGAGTCTTAGGAGCGACCAGCAGAATAGCGGCGGAGCGGCTCGGAGCCGCTATTCTGGTAAATATCTGAAAAGAATCTTGGCTTTTTCCGCTTCATGCTTCCTCCGGCGATACCCCTTGGCCCCTGGTCCAGCGGTCGTCTCGCTCGCTCCTGAGCTCACTCAACACTCCAGTATTGGGGAGGGATCAAGCAGTTAAGGACGATGGCGCAGGAGTTTTCCCAAAGGAGGCCGCGGAATAAAGGGGTTGAGGGTGTCGTCGGAGGGAGCATAAAGCGGGGATTCGGCTTTTTGCAAGGCTAACCAATGGAGAATCACCGCAGCGGACGGAGACGATGCCCGAGGCCCCTCAGCGGCCGACCACGGGAATAGCCCGATCGTTCGGGAGTGGGCTCGCTTTGCTTTAACGGACGGAGACGATATCCGAGGTCCTCCCGAGGCACTTCTTGACTTTTTAGGGGGATGCCGTTAAGGTAAAGACACTTTGGCGAGGTGGAAAAAGGGCATGAACGACAAGAACAACAAGCCTGCCGGACCGGAAGAAAGCGCCATGAGCGGCAAGATCGACTACGACGAGATCCGCAAGCTCGTCTCTTTCCTCGAGGAGAAAAACCTCTCGGTCCTCGAGCTTGAGGTCGAGGGCCTGAAGGTCAAGATCGGCCGGAACGCTCCCCCGGCGGCGGCTCCGGTCGCCGCCCAAGCCCCCGCCGACCCCGCCGCCCCGCCCGAGACCGCGGCGGCCGCCGAAGCCCGGATCCAGGCGGCCGAGGTGGCCAAAGGCCATCAGCTGATCACCTCGCCCATGGTTGGGACGTTCTACCGGGCGCCCGACCCGACCTCGGCGCCCTTCGTCGACATCGGCGACCCCGTCCAGAAGGGCCAGACGCTCTGCATCATCGAGGCCATGAAGCTGATGAACGAGATCGAGGCCGACGTCGACGGGACGATCGTCGAGATCTTCGCCGAAAACGCCAACCCCGTGGAGTACGGGCAGAAGCTCTTCGCCATCCTGCCCGCGAGCTGAGGCCCGATGTTCTCGAAGATCCTGATCGCCAACCGCGGGGAGATCGCCCTCCGCATCGTGCGCTCCGCCCGCGAGCTCGGCATCAAGAGCGTCGCCGTCTATTCGGAAGTCGACCGCCAGTCCCTCCACGTCCTGCTCGCCGACGAGAAGGTCTGCATCGGGCCGGCCAAGGCCTCCGAGAGCTATCTCAACATCGCCAACATCCTGAGCGCGGTCGACATCACCGGCGCCGACGCCGTCCACCCCGGCTACGGATTCCTCGCCGAGAACGCCAAGTTCGCCGAGATCTGCAAGACCCACGGCCTGACCTTCATCGGCCCGCCGCCGTCCATCATCCGGCTCATGGGCGACAAGAACAAGGCCCGCCAGACCATGAAAAAGGCCGGCCTGCCCATCCTGCCGGGGAGCGACACGGTCACCGACGACCTCGCCGTGGCCAAAAAAATCGCGACGAAGATCGGTTTCCCGGTGATCATCAAGGCCGCGGCCGGCGGCGGCGGCAAGGGGATGCGGATCTGTCGTTCGGCCTCCCAGCTCGAGGACCAGTTCCCCATCGCCCAGGGCGAAGCCAAGGCGGCCTTCAATGACCCCTCGCTCTACATCGAAAAATTCATCAGCGGGGCGCGGCACATCGAGATCCAGGTCATCGGCGACCGGCAGGGGAAAGTCACGGCCTTCGGCGAGCGGGAGTGCTCCGTCCAGAGGAAGTACCAGAAGCTCATCGAGGAGACGCCTTCCCCGTTTATCGACTGGAAGACCCGGCGGCGGATGATCAAAGAGGTCGAGGCCGCGGCCTCGGCAGTGGGCTACCAGAGCCTGGGCACCTTCGAGTTCCTGGTCGACGAGGACCACAAGTTCTATTTCATGGAAGCCAACGCCCGCGTCCAGGTCGAGCACCCGATCACGGAGATGGTCTACGGCATCAACCTCATCAAGGCCCAAATCCGCATCGCCGCGGGCGAGAAGTTCAGCTTCCCCTACGCGCTCGAGATGCGGGGCCACGCCATCGAGTGCCGAATCAACGCCGAGGACCCGGCGACCTTCGCCCCCTCGCCGGGGAGGATCGACTTCCTCGTCCTGCCCGGGGGCGAGGGGATCCGCGTCGACTCCGCCGCCTACGGGGGCTGGGTCGTGCCGCCGGATTACGATTCGCTCGTAGCCAAGATCATCGCCTACGCGCCGAGCCGGGAGCTGGCCATCGGCAAGATGCGGGCGGCTTTGGAAATGACGACCATCGTCGGCATCAAGACCAACATCCCGCTCCACCTGGAGGTGCTGTCCGACACGGACTTCCTCGCCGGGCGATACGACACGCAGTTCATGGACGGACACATGGCCTCGAAAACGGCCGAGGAAACGGCCTGAGACCCTTCCCCTTTCAGGCCGGGCGCCGGACGACGAGGACCGAGTACTCTCCCCCGTTGTCCTTGAGCACGTTCTCATTGACGCCCAGGTAGAGCCGCCCCTTGAAGGGGACGGTGACGGTGTTCTCCGGCCCGACGAGGAAAAGGACGAAGATCTCGTCGCGGACTTCCATCCCCGAATCCTCGTCCGTGCGTCTGGCCACGAGCTGGACCACCTTGCCGATCAGGGCCCCGAGGTTCGCGTTCGGGATGGGCTGTTCAACGGTGATGAGGTCGAGTCCCGCGGGGCCGCAGACGGCTTCCGGGTTGCCCCTCTGGAGGTTGATCTCCCCGGAAGCGCGGAAGAGGAGCTCCTCGCCCGGCCCGACATCGATCCCCGTATCCACCCAGCCGGAGTCGGCCGGCACGGCGAACGTCTTCGCGGGCTGGGCTTCGGCGGCCTGTTCCTGAGCGCTAGGCGCGAGCCCGCCCAGGGCGAGAGCGGCCAGCCCAAAGGCCGCGGCCACGGCGGCGAGAACCGCTCTAGGTGTTGCCACCTTCGCCATCGCTCCCCCCCTTCGTCCTTCTCACATTCAGAACTTCGAGCATCTCCGGGTGGACGAGCCCGTTCGTGGCCACGATCCCCGGGGCCTCCAGCGCGAACGGCTTCCCCCCGAGGTCGGTGACGAGACCGCCCGCCTCGGCGACCATCAGGGCTCCCGCGGCCACGTCCCAGGGCTTGAGCTTGAGCTCCCAGAAGCCGTCGAAACGGCCGCAGGCGACGTAGGACAGGTCCAGGGCCGCCGAACCGCAGCGGCGAATGGCCTGGGCCCTGAAGACGAAACGCCCCCAGTGGCCGAGGTTGTTGACGTTGCTCGTCCTCAGGTCGTAGGGAAAGCCCGTCGCCAGAAGACTTTTCCCCAAATCGGCGACGCCGGAGACGCGGACCGCGGCGCCGTTGAGGAAGGCCCCCCGGCCCGCCTCGGCCCGGAACATCTCGTCGCGCATCGGATCGTAGACGAAACCCAGGACGAGCCGGCCGGCGCATTCGAGGGCCGCGGAAACGCTGAAAACCGGGAAAGCGTGGGCGAAGTTGGTCGTTCCGTCGAGGGGATCGATGATCCAGCGGCAATCGGAGCTCCCCTGGCGGGCCAAGCCCTCCTCGGCCAGGAAGCCGTGTGTCGGAAAGGCGGCCGCGAGGCGGCTGACGAGGATCTCCTGGGCCCCGAAGTCGAACGGCGTGACCAAGTCGACGGCTCCCTTTAAAGACGCCTCGACCCGCCGGCCGAGGTTGGCCCGCAGGTACACGCCGGCTTCGCGGACGACGGCCTCGCCGACCCTCGAAAACTCCTCGCGGACGTCCATCGGAGCTATCTTATCAACTCCCTCCGGCCGAGGCAATCCTCCAGATCCCCCCCCTGAACCTAATCGCCCGCCTTCCGTAGTATAATAGACGAAGGACCTCTGAAATCGAGCGGAAAGGCTTAGAACCATGACAGAAAAGGCGGGCTTCTTCAGGCGGCGGAAAAAGTCGCTGATCATCCTGGCCGTCCTCTTGGCCGTCGGCGTCCTCGTCGTCGCCAACCTCCAGTCCCGTCGCGAGAAGACGGTCAAGGTGACCGTGGACAAGGCGAAGAAACAGGACCTGACCTCCATCGTCTCGGCCTCGGGCGAGGTCAAGCCCAAGAAGAACATCAACATCAGCGCCCAGGTCCCCGGCCGGATCATCAAGATCGGCGTCGTCGAGGGACAGGACGTCAAGGCCGGCGATTTTCTCCTCAAGCTGGATTCCACCCAGTACGAGGCCATCGCCGACCGCGACCAGAACTTCATCCGGGCCGCCAACTCCGACCTCATCCAGTCGGAAGCCCGGTTCCAGCGGGACAAGAATTCCTACGAGCGCCAGCAGAAGCTCTTCGACGAACAGCTCATCTCCAAGGACCAGCTCGAAACGGCCAAGGCCCAGTTCGACGTCGCCTCGGCCCAGACGAACGCCATCGGCTTCCAGATCAAGCAGGCGGAGGCGTCCCTCAAGAGCACGCTGGACAACCTCAGCAAGACGACCTACAGCTCCCCGATCGACGGGGTCATCACCAGCCTCCGCGTCGAGGAGGGTGAGGTGGCCATCATCGGCACGATGAACAATCCGGGCACCGTCCTCCTGACCATCGCCGACCTGTCGGTCATGGAGGTCGAGGTCGAAGTCGACGAGACCGACGTCATCGGCGTCGCCCTCGGCCAGGAGGCCAACGTCCGCGTCGACGCCTTCCCGGAGACGGTCTTCCAGGGCAAGGTCACCGAGATCGGCAGCTCCGCCCTCCAGAAGACGACGGGCGGCGTTTCGACCCAAGAATCCAAGGACTTCAAGGTCGTCATCACTCTCGACAATCCCTCCCGGAAGCTCAAGCCCGGGCTGTCCGCCTCAGCCGACATCGTCGTGGCCGAAAAGAAGCAGGTCCTGGCCGTGCCCATCTCCTCGCTCGTCCTCCACGACAAGGAGGCCGCCGACAAGAACGCCCCCGCCTTGGCGAAGGACGAGGAGGGCATCTTCGCCGTCGAGAACGGACGGGTCAAGTTCCTGCCGGTCGGCAAAGGGATCACGGGCGGGATGATGATCGAGATCACCTCCGGGCTCCAGGAAGGGCAGGACATCGTCACCGGCCCCTACGCTTCCCTGCGCGAGCTCAAGGACGGCGTCCTGGTCAAGGCGGAGACGAAGAAGGACGCCAAGTCCCTATGAGCGGCAGCGATCCTGTCGTCATTTCCGCCGAAGACCTCTGGAAGGTCTACAAGCTCGACGAGCAGGAGGTCGAGGCCCTCCGGGGGGTGTCCCTGACCATCGCGCGGAACGAGTTCGTGGCCATCATGGGCCCGTCCGGCTCGGGTAAATCCACCCTGATGAACCTCATCGGCTGTCTGGACACGCCGACCTCCGGCACCTACCGGCTAAACGGCAAGCTCGTCAGCGCCATGTCCGAGGACGAGCTGGCCTTCACCCGGAACCACGAGATCGGCTTCGTCTTCCAGGTTTTCAACCTTCTCTCGCGGGCCTCGGCCTTCCGCAATGTCGAGCTCCCGCTTATCTACGGCGGGATGAAGAAGGCGGAGCGCGAGGAGAAGGCCCGGCGGGCCTTGGAACGGGTCGAGATGAAGGACCGTATGAAGCACAAGCCGGCCGAGCTTTCGGGCGGCGAGCGCCAGCGCGTAGCCGTCGCCCGGGCCCTGGTCAACGAGCCCTCGCTCCTCCTCGCCGACGAGCCGACAGGGAATCTCGACTCGCGGACGGGCCGCGAGATCCTCAACCTCTTCCACAGGATCCACGAGCAAGGCAACACGATCATCATCATCTCCCACGACCGCGAGGTGGCCAACCAGGCCCAGCGCATCATCCACATCCGCGACGGCCAGATCGAAAAGGACGAACGGAAAGGAGCCTAGCCCATGAACCTCTACAAGCGCTTGGAAGGCGTCTTCTTCAACCCGCGTCCCGTGTTCGACGGGCTGGCCGCGAAGCCGGTCTGGATCGACACGCTCGTCGTTATTCTTCTCGCCCTCATCGCCTTCAACCTCGTCGTCGCCCCCTACATGCAAAGAGACCAGCTCCTGCTCATGAAGGATAACGCCGCGCTCAAGGAGCGCGTGGGGGATGACACCTATACCCGGATGATCGACAGGACGGAACACCCCTCCGAGGTCAGCCGGATCGTCCAGACCTTCGTGACCACGCCGCTCTTCTACCTCGCCGCTCTTCTCCTTCAGAGCCTGCTCCTGCTCATCCTGGGCCGTTTCCTCTCTTCCCAGGGAACCTATGTCCAGGTCCTGTCGGTTCTCGTCCACGCCAGCCTTGTGGACAAGCTCTTCGGGAACGCCGTCCGCCTGGTCCTCGCCCTGACCCGGAAATCCCTCATGCAGACGTCGACCGGCCTGGCTCTGCTCTTCCCCAAGATGGAAGTCACGTCGACGCCCTACATCATGCTGACCCAGATCGATTTCTTCCAGCTCTGGCTTTTCGGCGTCCTCGCCTTCGGCCTCGCGGCCGTCTTCAAGATCAGCCTCAAGAAAGCCCTGGCCCTGTCGTACGGCCTGTGGTTCCTCAAGGCCCTCGTCAACATCGGCATCGGCCTCATCGGCATGAGCTTCCTCCGATAACCGCTGAGGGGATCCCCGCGGGCCGGGCCGCGATTGACTTCGCGCCTCCCCGACTATACATTAAGGATATGGACGATTGGTTCGTCTCCGATGAATTCGCCCGCGCCCCCTTCGCCAGGGTCCTGGCCGAGATCTGGAGGCAGGGACTGAGCGGGTCGCTCTACATCAAGGCCGACGGCGTCCCGAAATGCCTGTCGTTCGAGCGGGGCTCCCTCGTCCTCGATTCCGTGTCCTTCGAGGAGAAGGATTTCCTGCGGTTCCTGCTGACCACGGGGGAAACGGACCTGATCGCCCTGACCCGGGTCGAAGAACAGGTTCAGAAGACCGACGGCTCCTCCCTCCGGGCCCTCGTCGAGACCTCTCTTTTCGAGCCGGAGCGCCTCTGGACGCTCCTCGAATCCTACGCCCGGGAAGAGGCCCTGTCGCTCTTCGCGGGCCGCGACGCCGGGCGCGAATTCCACACCCGGAGCGGACCGCCGGGCCGCGTTTACATCGACGCCATCGACATCCCCGGCCTCCTCCTCGAGGGCGCCCGGAGGATGAAGGACAGCGCGGACATGGACGGGGTCCTCCCCGCAGGGGGCGAGGTCATCCGGCGGCTTCCATCTTGCTCGCCGGACGCCTTCCCGCTCTCGCACACCGAAAAATACGCCCTCGGCCTCCTCGACCCCGCCAAGACCCTGGCCGAGATCTGCAGCGCGAGCGACGTCGGAGAGACCGAGACCCGCCGGGCCCTCTTCGCCTTGCTTTGCCTCGGCCTGGCCGGGACGGCGGGCCCGAAGCCCAAGACGGCGAAATTGCCCGCCGACCTGTCCCTGGCCGGCATGGACAGGCTTCTGGGCCTGTTCAACGCCAAGTGTGCGTTCGTCTTCAAGTACGTCTCGAAGGAGATCGGACCGGTCGCCTTCTCCCTCATCGGGAAAGCCCTGGACGAGGTCCGAGGCCGTCTCGACCCGGCCTTTCAGGGCGCGGAGCTCAAGCCGGACGGGCGTCTCGAGCTCAAGTCCCTGCTCAAGGTGAACGCCAACATCGTCGGCGACGAGTGCCGCCGGAGCATGCTCCGGAGCATGGACGAGATCCTCATCGCCGAGGTCCTGATCGTCAAGCGGACGCTCGGCCCGGCCCACGAATCCGCGCTCGTCAGGAGCTTGGAGAAGGTCGGAGAGGTGCCGTGAAGCGGCGCCAGCTTCTCGCCCTCCTTCTTTTCGCTTCCCTCCTCGCCGTCTGGATCCTGATCGAAATTGGAACCTGAAGCCCGCGACATCGTCATCGTCCTCGGCCCGACCGCCGTCGGCAAGAGCCGCGTCGCCGTCGACCTGGCCCTGCGTTTCGGCGGCGAGGTCATCAGCGGCGATTCGATCCAGGTCTATCGAGGCTTCGACATCGGCACCGACAAGCCGACGCCCGAGGTCAAGCGCGGCGTGCCTCATCATCTGATCGACATCGTCGGCCCCGAGGTCCAATTCACGGCCGCGGACTTTGTCCGGGAAGCGCTCGCCGCCGCCCGGGGGATCGCCGTCCGGGGACGGCTCCCCCTGGTCGCCGGAGGCACCGGCCTCTACATCAAGGCCCTCGTGGACGGGCTTTTCCCGGGTCCCGGCCGCGACTCGGCGGTGCGGGCGGCGCTCGAGGCTGAGGCGCGCGAGAAAGGGCTCGACGCCCTCTTCCGACGGCTCGAGGCGGCCGACCCGGAATACGCCCGGAAGATCCGCAGCCGCGACCGCGTCCGGATCATCCGCGCCCTCGAGGTCCACGCGGCAACGGGACGGCCCATCTCCGAACACTTCCGGGCGACGGAATCGCCGGTCCGGGGCCGCAACGTCCTGCGGCTCGGGCTCCGGCTCGAGCGGGAGGCGCTCTATCGGCGCATCGACGACCGCGTCGAACGGATGTTCGACCGCGGCCTCGTCGAGGAGGTCCGGGGGCTCCTGGAGCGAGGCGTGCCGGAGGAAGCTCCGCCCTTCCGCGCCCTCGGCTACAGCCACGTCCTGAGCATCCTCCGGGGCGAGATCGGCCGCGAGGAGGCCATGGCCTTGACCAAAACCGACACGCGCCACTACGCCAAGCGGCAGATGACCTGGTTCCGGAAGATGGACGGCGTGGCCTGGTTTTCGCCCGACGACGGCTCCGCCCTTGAGGAATATATCCAAAACCATTTACAATAGGACCCCTGAGCCCCATGGAACGCGCGATCCTCATCAACGTGGCCACGACCAAGAAGGAAAAGGACGAGGCCGAGGAGTCGCTGTCGGAGCTCGCCGGTCTGGCCGCCGCGGCCGGCGCCGAGGTCGCTGGAAAAGTCTTCCAGATCCGGCCGCGGCTCAATCCCCGCTGGCTCGTCGGGGCGGGGAAGGTCGAGGAGATCGCCAAGCTGGCCCAAGAGTCCGCGGCCGACCTGGTCATCTTCGACCACACCCTCAACTCCGCCCAGCAGCGCAACCTCGAGGAGGAGATCAAGGCCAAGGTCGTCGACCGGACTCAGCTCATCCTCGACATCTTCGCCCAGCGGGCCCGGACAAATGAGGGCAAGCTCCAGGTCGAACTGGCCCAGCTGAGCTACCGCCTGCCTCGCCTGCGGGGCAAGGGACTCAGCCTGACCCAGCAGGGCGCCGGGATCGGCACCCGCGGCCCGGGCGAAAAGAAGCTCGAGGTCGACCGCCGCCGCGTCACGGACCGGATCACGAAGATCAAGAAGGATATCGACGGCCTCCAGAAAAGGCGCTCGGGCCAGCGCCAAAGCCGGAAGGGAAGCCCCATCCCGACGGTCTCGCTCGTCGGCTACACGAGCGCCGGGAAATCGACGCTCTTCAACTTCCTCGCCGAGGAGCGGCGGTACACGTCGTCCAACCTCTTCTCCACTCTGGACCCCCTCCTCCGGCGCGTCTCCTTTCCGGACGGCGCGTTCTTCTTCCTGACGGACACCGTCGGCTTCATCAAGAAGCTCCCCGTCGAACTGGTCACGTCCTTCCGGGCGACGCTCGAGGAAGTCGGCGAAGCGGACTGCATCTGCCACATCGTCGACATCGCCTCGCCCGCCTCGGAGCATCAGCTCGGCGCGGTGGAGGGCATCCTGGCCGATCTCGGCATCGCCGGCATCCCGGTCGTCAGGGTCTACAACAAGATCGACCTCTTGCCCGACGCGGAAAGGGCCCTGCTCCTTCGGCGCAACTCCGATCCGCAGGCCCAGACGATCGGTCTCTCGTCGAAAACGGGGGAAGGCGTCCCGGATCTTCTGCGCCGGCTCCGGGAGGTCCTCTTCGGCAGCTACAGGCTCTATTACATCCGAGTCCCCAAGGAGTCCCGCGAGATCACCGATTCCCTGCCCCGCCGCTCGCTGGTCCTGAAGAAGCGGGAGAGCGAGGGCTTCGTCGAATTCAAGGTCATGGCCGAGCCGGCGGGGATCGTCAATTTCCTGCCCTACATCGAGCAAGGAGATGAGCCATGGTGAAGAGAATCGCCGTCATCGGCCTGGCCCTCCTGGGGGCCTGGTCCTGCGCCGCCGTGCCGACCGCGCCGCCGGCCTTCTTCGTCGAGCAACTGCCGGCGGATGCGGCGACGCGCCTGCGCCTGGACGACCGGATCGCGGCCGAGGACGCCTGGGCCGCGCTCAGGTCAGGGCGGCCCGACCTCGCGAAAAAGCACCTGATGAAGCTGGGGACGGCCAACCCCGTCCGCGAAGCGGGGCTGGCCTACGCGGACCTCCTCGCCGGCGACCTCGCGGCCGCGGAGGCGAGGTTCAGGTCATCCCTCGCCGGCTCCCCGGACATGACGCCGTCCCGGGTCGGTCTGGCCCAGATCTACGAGTCGAGGCGGGAGCGGGAAAAGGCCTTCAACGAGTATCGGGAGATCCTCAAGAGAGAGCCGGCCCATCGCTGGGCCGCGCCGCGCTTCGAATCGCTCCGGAACGACCTCGTCAAGGAAGCCACGGCCGCCGCCCGCGAGGCCCTCGCCTCGGGCAACCGGGAAACCGCGAAACGGGAATTCCTGAAGGTCCTGTTCTACGCCCCCGAAACGCCCGGCGCCCACCTCGAGCTGGCCAGGCTTTACAGGCAGGAAAAGAACACGTCCGCCGCGCTTCTCCACTTCAAGTCGGCCATGGAAGGCCGGACGGCGGACAAGGCCGTCCTGAGGGAATACGCCGAGTTCCTGGCCGAGTCCGGAGAGCTCGGGCAGAGCCTGGACATCCTCGAAAAACTGGCCGCGGCCGAGCCGCGGGACGCGGCCATCGGCAAGCGGGTCGAAGAGCTCAAGGGCAAGCTGGGGGTTTACGAGCTGCCCAGCCAGTACGCCGGCATCCCGGCCCTGGAGGCCGTCACCCGGGAGGATTTGGCCGCCCTGATCGGGGTCAAGTTCGGCGATTTTCTCGACACGCCCGGCCGGCGGACGGAGATCCTCGTCGACATAGCGATGTCTTGGGCCCAAAGGTACATCATCAAGGTCGCCTCACTCGAGATCATGAGCGTCAACGACAACCACACATTCCAGCCCCGGCGGATCATCAACCGGGCCGATCTAGCCGATGTGGCGGTCCGTCTGATCGGAGTCCTCCAGGCCAGGGGCGCCAAATTCGTGCCCCTCGTCGAGACGAGGAGGATCCAGATCGCCGACGTCTCCTCCGACAACTTCTACTTCCCCTCCATCACCCGGGCCCTCGCCTTCCAAGTCATGACCCTGACACCGGAACGGAGGTTCGAGCCCGAAAGGACCGTCGCCGGCGAGGAAGCGATCCGGGTCCTGGACATCATTTACGGCCTGGCCAAGTAAGAGCGCGCGGGAAAGGACGACATGAACGGATCCATCAAGAGCTCCAAAGGGGGAACGGGCGAAGCGCGCCGGTCCGAGATCATCACCCTGCCCAACCTCCTGTCCCTCTCCAGGATCCTGTTGACGCCGGTCTTCGTCGTCATGATGATCCAGAGAAGGCCGTGGGCGGCCTTCTTCATCTTCCTGGCCGCAGGCGCGACCGACGCACTCGACGGTTTCACCGCCCGCTGGCTCCGGCTCAAGTCGACGGTCGGCCTCTGGCTCGACCCCCTCGGCGACAAGATCCTGCTCACCGCAACGGTCATCACCCTGACCCTCCCGGTTCTCGCCCAGCCGAACACCCTGCCCTTGTGGCTGACGGCAATCTCGATCGGCCGGGACGTGGCCATCGCCCTGGGCGCCCTGATCATCATCGCCCTCAGGGGAAAGCAGACATTCAAGCCGACTCTCGCCGGCAAGGCCAGTACGGTCTGCCAGGTTTTCGTCCTCACCATCGTCCTGTTCTGCAACGCCGCGGGCCGGTCGCCGGAAGCCCTGGCCTGGCTCTACGTCCTCGCGGCCGTGCTCACGGCCGTCTCCTGGATCCAGTACGGCTTCATCGGCGTCCGCATCCTCCGCGGCGGCCGCGGCGGCGCGGCCGGCTGACACGCCGCCGCGTCTTCGTCTTTGTTTTTTCAGTCTGCCGTGATAAGATTCCGCTGACATATTCTCACGAGGAGTCCCCGCATGAATCCCAACGGAGCCTTCGACAAGCTGGCCGGCAGGATCGAACAGTACCGCGACGAGATGGTCGACCTCCAGATGCGCCTCTGCGCCATCCCGGCGATCGCTCCGTCGAGCGGCGGAGAGGGCGAGGCGAAGAAAGCCGACTTCCTCATCGACTTCCTGAAGGCCAACGGCTTCGTCGATATCACCTTGGTCAAGGCCCCCGACATGGACGCGCCCGCCGGCTATCGCCCCAACGTCCTCGCCTATTGCCGGGGGAAGAGCTCGGCCCGGACGATTTGGATCATGACCCACACGGACATCGTCCCGCCCGGCGAGCTCTCCCTGTGGCATGGCCACCCGTTCAAGGCCTGGGTCAAGAAAGGCCGGATTTACGGCCGCGGCGTTGAAGACAACCAGCAGGACATGGTCGCGTCCCTCTTCGCCGTCAAGGCCCTCCAGGCCGAGGGCATCGTCCCGAGCTCGGACATCGGCATCGCCCTCGTCGCCGACGAGGAGACGGGAAGCCGGAAGGGCATCGACTACGTCCTCCAGAACCAGAAGGTCTTCCGCAAGCAGGACCTCATCATCGTTCCCGACGCCGGCAACGAGACCGGGACGATGATCGAGGTGGCCGAAAAGAGCATCCTCTGGCTCAAGTTCAAGACCCTCGGCAAGCAGGCCCACGGCTCGACCCCCGAAAAGGGGATCAACAGCTTCAAAGCGGCGAGCTTCTTCATCGCCGCCCTGAACGATCTCTACAAGATCTACCCGGGCCGGGACGGGCTCTTCGATCCGCCGATCTCGACCTTCGAGCCGACGAAGAAAGAGGCCAACGTCCCGAACGTCAATACCATCCCCGGCGAGGATGTCTTCTACATGGACTCGCGGATCCTGCCGAAGTTCAAGGTCCAGGACGTCGAGAAGAGCGTCCGGACGATCGCCGCTCGGATCGAAAAGAAGTTCAAGGTCAAGATCCACGCGGAGGTCCAGCAGAAGGCTCCGGCCGCCCCTCCGACATCGGTCCAGGCCCCCGTCGTCCAAGCCATCAGGAAGGCGGTCAAAGCGGTCTACAAGAAAGAGGCCAAGGCCATGGGCATCGGCGGCGGGACGGTGGCCGCAGTGTTCCGCCGGGCCGGTTTCTCCGCGGCCTGCTGGTCCAAGCTCGACGAGACCGCCCACCAGCCGAACGAGTACTGCATCATCGATAACATGGTCGGCGACGCCAAGGTCTACGGCCACATCTTCCTGCAGGAGTGAGGGCCGGGCGAACGCGGCTTTCGAATCCTAGACGGGACGGCGCGCCGCGGCGGCTCCGGGCGGCGGTTCCGGGTAAACTCTCTGGACGCGCTGGGCGATGCGGACCGTGTTGAGGTGGATGTCCACGGTGTCCTTGATCTCTAAAGCGTAGCCCCCGGCCAGGACCACGGCGACGGGGATCCCCAGGCGCCGGGCGTTCTCGATGACGACCTTGTCCCTTTCCTTCAGACCTGTTCGAGTCAGCGACAGACCGCCCAGCTGGTCTTTTTCGTAGGGGTCGGCGCCGGCCAGATAAAGGACGAGATTCGGCCGGAACTCCTTGTATATCTTGGGGATATGTGCTCGGAGCTCGGCCAGGTACTTGGCGTCACCGTCGCCGGCCCAGAGGCCGATGTCAACCGTGCTCAGGGCTTTTTCCATGGGGTAGATATCCATCTGGTGGATGGACAGGGTGAAGATGTCCTCCCGGCCGGCGAGCGCGGCCGCGGTCCCGTTGCCTTGGTGGAGATCGCAATCGACGACCATGACCCGTTCGGCGAGCTTTTCCCCGATCATCTTCCGGGCGGCGACGGCGACGTCGTTGAGGAGGCAGAAGCCCTCGCCGTGGTCGGGGAAGGCGTGGTGGAAGCCGCCGCCGATGTGGACGGCCAGACCGCATTCAAGGGCCTTGCGGGCGGCGAGCACGGTCCCTCCGACCGACAACAGGGCGAAGCGGACGAGCTCGGGGGAAAAACGGATCTCGAGGGTCCGGAGCTCGGCGTGGCTTAGGCTCCCCGATTTGATCCGCTTGAGGTACCGGGCCGTGTGGACGAGCAGGATGTCCTCGTCCGGCGCCGGCCGGGGCCGGAGGAAATTCTCCTTCTTGGCCCCCATGGCCAGGAGGCTCTCGTAGACGAGGCGATATTTCTGGAGGGGGAAGACGTGCTTGCCGGTCTCGACCATCCAGTACTCGTTGCTGTAGATGAGCTGGAAGGGGAAGCGTTTGCCGACGAGCACCTTGATAAGATTGAGGAAATCGCCCATGCGGACCTCACCATATCAAAAAACGGCGCAGGAAAAAAGGTGCTTCTCCAGATCTCCGGGAAGATCCGTCATCGGCTTTGCTCAGGATATCGCCCCTCGCTTCCCCGCACCCCGGAAACCTCCGTAAACGGTTTCCCCCGCCTCCGGCGGGTCCCCCTTCCCTCACGGGGGCTTCGTGGCGACTGATCTTACCCCGATAATATGGACACCTCGAAAAGGATGGAATACATTCCAACGAGGAGGGACCAGATGAGCGAGGGAAAGGTCCGACGTCGGTATGATCGAGCCTTCAAAGAGGGAGCGGTGCGGCTAGTGGTCGAGGAAGGGCAGACCCTGGCCGGCACGGCC
>MEYF01000005.1:0-11382 GCA_001775755.1 Candidatus Aminicenantes bacterium RBG_19FT_COMBO_65_30
ATTCCCGAACCGATCACCATCCACCCCGACTCCTGCGCCGACCTGGCCTCGATCTGGGACCTGCCGGTGGTCAAGGGCAAGACCCGGTTGAATGTCCTGGTGATGTTCACGCCGCAGTTCCACAGCTTCGGCCCCCACAGCTTCAATCCCAAATACGTCTGGAAATACCACGGCCTCATGCTGGGCTTCGATCCGGTCGCCGTCGACGCCACCGGGCTGCGCATCATCGAGGCGATCCGCCGGGACTATTTCGCCGAGGACCGGCCGCTCAACCCTCCGGCCAAGCACATCGCCATCGCCGACAGCAAATACCATCTGGGGACGGCCGACCCGCTGAAGATCGAACTGATCAAGATCGGCTACGACAAGGACAGTTTCGTCTGAGCCCCGGTCGATCCGCTTCCCGATCCGGTCCCCGGGTCAGGCGAAGAGCAGCCAGATGAGGACTGCGAACACCAGGATCAGCAGCAAAAATTTCAGGACGCTCATATCCTCTCCTTGCCGTCCCGGCCCTTTCTGAGACGTGCGATCTTGTCCAGAATCTTGTGGATGGCATAGACCATAAAGACCGCTACGACCGCCTGCAGGATCCGGACCGCGATCCAGAAGCCTCCGTCGAGTCCGTCCCGGCCGAGGTTTCTGGCCAGGGGAATCCAAACCACTACGGAAACGATCACGAGCAGTCCCAGCAGGCGCCGGAACATGGCGATCCGCGAAGCCGGGTCGGTATGAATTTCGGGAGGAGATCCGCCGCCGGCCTTGATACGGAAATAATGCCAATTGGAGAACTCCCCGGCGTGTTCCCAGCCGGCGTCCCTGAACAGCTCCAGGTATTCCTTGCGGTCGGACCGGCGCAGAGTCTGGAAATCCAGCCGGTAGACGATGTCGGCCGGTTCTCCTTTCTCGAACTTGTAGAAGACCCCCCGGGGGGCCGTCAAGTGCCAACCCTCCCGGGCCATCCGGTTCAGCCAGCGCTCTTCCCTGTTGTCGTTCCAGGCCCAGTAGAGCCTGATCACGGTCTTCCTGTTTTTTGTTTTCATCTTATGACTCCTTTTCCCCGGCGGCCAGTCTTGCGGCTGCCTTGCGGCCGATCCGCGACAACGCTTCCAGTCTTTCGCATTCCAGGAGAACGACGGCCCTGCCCAGCCCGGTCAGCGCGTAAACCTTGCGGCGCTCGCCCTCCAGTGCCCGCTCCCCCGCCCGCTCGATCAGCCCCTGTCGGAGCATGTTTGTCAGGGCGCCGTAGAGCGTCCCCGGCCCGAGCCGGACCCGGTCGCCGCTGACCGCGGCCACGTTCTGCATGATGCCATAGCCGTGCCCGGGCTCGACCAGTGAGATCAGGATGTAATAGGTCGATTCCGTGAGCGGCAGGAATCGTTGCGCTTTTTCCTCGAGATCTTTCATAGCATCTCCTCCAATAGGTCGCAGTACGTTATAGCGATAAGCGTTATAACGTCTTTCGATATATCGTAATACGATATATATAACAAAAAGTTTGGGGTTGTCAAGAAATATTATTGTGTCAGGCCCCGCGCCGGACGCGAGGCTTGGCCGCCACGAACCGGAGCTTCAAGTGGTCGGTGATAGGGGAAACGAACGCGTGCTGAAAAGTCTCGGGAGGGGCTTTTGTACCTAGAGCCGCCACCAGTACGAGAACTTGATGAAGACGTTGTAGTTGTCCTGGAGGAGATGGCCGAACTCGTCCCGGAGGTAGTTGTTGTCGAAGCCGAGGAAGAAGACCGTTCCGGGGCGGAGGACCCAGCTCGCGAGCAGGCTGCCGAAGGCCTCCTTGTAGAAGAAGTTGTAGTCGACGATGGCCCGGAACGACAGGGTCTTGCTGAGCTGGTAGGTCGTCCGCTGGCGGATGACATTATAGTCCCATAACCTCTCCCCGCCCGCCGAGCGCCAGAACGTCTGCTTGCTGAATTCGGCGCCCAGCTGGAGCCGCTTGCTGGGCTTGAAGGTGGCGTAGACGCCGTAGGTGTTGCTGTAGCCGAGGAAAGCGTCTTCGGGGTCGTAGTTGATGCCGTCGCCGGTCTCGAAGAAGAAGCCGAAGGGCATCCAGCTGATGAACATGATCTGGGATTCGACCGAGAGACTCTGCTTCTTGAACTCGACGTCGGCGAAGCGCTCCATTTCGTTCTCGTAGGCGACGAAGACCTGGTTGAACTCGGTCAGCCGGAACTGGACGTTGCCGCGGAGCCAGGTGTTCTGGGTCGTGCTGTCGGCGTAGCCGTCGGTTTGGCCGGCCTGGAGGCGGAACTGGACCTGGTTGAGGTATTTTTTGTCGGGGTAAAGGCGGAACGAAGCGAAGCCTCCGGCGCTGCGGTAATCGGTGCGGTTGACGAAGCCCAAAGAGGCCTGGAACTCCGGGTGGATGGCCTTATAGTATGCGCCGAGGAGCCAGTGCTTGGTCGTGTAGTAGAGCTCGCCGTAGAGGCCCGGGGCAAGGGAGGTCGGTTCGCCGTCGGCGCTCGTCTTGGAGGCCAGGGCCTGGAAGTTGAAAAAGACCCGGTCCTTGAATCGGAGCTGGCCGTCGACTCCGCCGAGACGGTTCCAGCTGCCGCCGCCGAGCTCCTTGTCGGTCATGGTGAATCCGATATAGGAGCCCGAGCCGACGTCGGCCTTCGTCCGGAGGATGTTGGAGAAAGCCCGAGTATCGGAAGCCGCGCCGCCGTTGGGGATCTCCCAGAGGCTTTCGGCCGGATGCATGTCGTAGGCGGAAAGAAGGCCGTAGGTGAAACGGCCGCTTTTGCCCGAGAGCTTGCCGCCCCAGATCGGGTCGGAGATCTGGCGGGTATAGACCGTCTCGATCTCGGGCGAGCTGAAGATCTCCATGCCTTCGAGGAAGAACGGCCGTTTCTCGGCGTAGCGTAGGGCATAGCGGAGGTTGTAGTCGATCTTGGGCTCGTCGGCCTCGATCTGGCTGAAGTCGGGATTGGCCGTCAAGTCGAGGGTCATGTTGGAGCTCAGGCCGAGCTTGAAGTTGGCGCCGGGCTCGAACTTGAGCCTCTCGCCTTCCCTTTGGAGGGACGTCAGGAAGGGCATGACCTCGACGTTGCGGCTCCGTTCGACGGCGCCCTGGATGGTGAAGAGCCGGCCGTTGGACAGGAGCCCGGGGATGTCGCGCGAGTATTGGGGGTGGAGGATGATCTCCCCGGTACGGGGGAGGTTGCGGCCGAGGACGATGTTCCAGGTCTTGAGCTCGTCGTTGGGGAAGCGCAGGCTCTTGAAGGGGATGGCCGCCTCGACGGTGTAGCCTTCGGCGTCCACTTTGCCGTCGGAGAAGAAGACGGTGTCCCAGCTGTCGTCCATGTTGTCGTTGCCGCCCTCCTCGATGCGCATCATGTCCATCTGGACGCCGATGGGGTTGAGGAGGAAGGAGAAGGCGCGCCTCTTCTCGTTGAAGGTGTCGAGCATGATGAAGACCCAGTCGTCCTCCATGCAGCCGTCCCGGTTGGTGACGGAGCAGCGGACCTTGGACGCCTGGGAGTCGTACGCCCGGAAGGCGACGTAGAGGTTCTTTTCGTCATAGCCCAGGTAGGCGACCGTTTTTTCGGTCGGGACGCCGTTTTCTTTGGGCGTGAGCTGGACGAAGGCGTCGATCTTGAGGGCCTCGGTCTCCCAGATGGGATTGTCCAGGACGCCGTCGATCTTGGGGGGGGTCGAGAGCCGGGGGATCTGGAGGGGTTCTTTAGGGGCGGGCGTCTGGACGGCGGCGCTTGCTCCCGCAACGGCGACCACGGCGGCTGTCAAGCCAAAGGCGACGGAAAGGATCATGATCAAGGCCTTCCCGCTATTTTTTCCAGCGGATCTTTCTTTTATTTCCATCTTGGTCATCCTTTATCCGAAGGGGACCGAGCCCACTTCCGGCCGTTCCTCACCAGATTGACGAATAAACAGGAGGAAAAGTTTCCTTAAGGTGGAAAATAACCTGGTAAGCGATTATATCGCGGTGGAAACCCGCCAAGTCTCGCTGTCGAGTCGCTCGATCGTCACGGCCCGGCCATCTTCGAGGCGGCAGTGCCAGACTTCGCGGGTCCTCCCGCCGCCCCTTTCGAGAACCCTTTTTCGGGAGACGACGCTCCCGACTACGACCCGTTTCCCGTCGAGGATAACGGCGCGGGGCGTTTCTTCACCCTTATAGCCCGCATAACACTCGACTTCTGCCGCGATGAAAACCGGGCTCAAAACGATTTCCTACCCGTCCTTATTATACCACTCCGAAGGATGGCGCTGGTTCGGCGGTTGCGGGAGCCCGGTCAGGCGCATATAATAGCCACGAAAAATCCGTATCGTGCGGAGGTGCGTCCTTGAGCAGAAACCCAGCCTCGAAATCCCGGCGCTTTCCTATCCTTGCCCTCGCTGTCGTGCTGGCGTTCGCCGTGGCCTTTCCCCTTGCCGCGCAGACGCCGGACCGCTATCTTGATACCGCTCCCGGTCGGGACGGCTCCGTCCGCCTGGTCATCTTCAATCCCGAGACGTTCAACATCCGGGCCCTGGCAACGTTGAGGAAAAACGGCGTCATCGACATCCCCGGACTGACCGTCGTCGGCATCTATCATTATAGGCAGACCGGGAACTTCGCCGACAGCCGGAAATACGTCGAAGAGAACGGCCTCGACTGGTTCAAGTTCCACGAGGTCGGGGCGGAGATCAGCGAGCCGGTGCTCTTTCGGAAAAACGCCTGCACGCCCGAATACGAGCTGATCGTGAAAAAGGCCGACGGCGTCATCTTCTTCGGCGGGCCCGATATCCCGCCCTCGGTCTTCGGCGAGAAGACGCTCCTGTTGACGGAGATCACCGACCCCTACCGCCACATGTTCGAGGCCTCGGCCGTCTTCCATTTTCTCGGCGGGTTCCAGGACGAGAAATTCTTGCCGCTCCTCGACGGGCGCCCGGGTTTCCCCGTCCTGGGCATATGCCTGGGCCATCAGACGCTCAACATCGGAACGGGCGGGACGCTCGTCCAGGACATTTGGACCGAGCTCTACGCCAAGACGACCGTCGAGGAGGCGATCGCCCTCGGCCCGGAACAGTGGCACAACAACCCCTACCGGATCCTCTTCCCGCTGGACAAGCTCATGGGATACAACTTCCACTCGCTCCAGCTCGGGGACAAGAGCCTGTTCGTGTCGGCCATGGGCTTTAAGTCGTCCGACCACCCGCGCATCCTCAGCTCGCACCACCAGTCCATCGAGAAGATCGGCAAGGGGCTCGTCGCCGTGGCCAGCTCGCGCGACGGCCGCGTGGTCGAGGCCGTGGAACACAAAAAATATCCCAACGTCCTCGGCATCCAGTTCCACCCGGAGCATCCCCTGCTCTTCGACGCCGAGCCGCGGCACCGGCAGAAGCCCGGCGACGCGCCGACGAGCTACCTAGCCATCCTCGAGGGGACGCCGCCGAGCGTCGAGTTCAATAAAAAGATCTGGGGCTGGTTCGCCGGCAAGCTCGTCGAGAGCCATGGAAAATAGACGCCGCGAGACATCGGACCGGCCGGAGTTGACAATTCCCTACTATAATAGTAGTATTTTAGCGGAATCCGAAGAAAGGAGCTCGCCATGACGCGTTTCATGATCCCGCGAGTGTCGCACTGCAAGAGCGGCTGCCCACGTTCCTCCTGAGCAAGAGGTGAAACTGCTCGCAGCCGAGATCGAGGCCCGTCGATCCGTCTCTCATGAGGCGAGTTGATGGGCCTTTGTGTTGTTCGCCGCTTGTCTCTTGGCCATCGTTTGGGGAATAATAATGAAAACCGGCAGGACCGAAGGAGGCCCCATGAAATACGGCATCGGCGCGGCGTTGGTGATAATCGCCCTGGCGGCGGGTTGCGCGAAATCGGCCAAGGCGCCCGAAGGAATCCTATTCAAGGACGACCTGGCCTTCCTCGAGACCCACACGAAAGTCGTCGTCCTCGGCGGCGCGGAAGGTCTGGCCCAGGTGGCCGTCAACCCCGACCTCCAGGGCCGGGTGATGACCAGCACGGCCGGGGGGCGGGACGGGCTGAGCTTCGGCTGGATCAACCGGGAGCTCCTGGCGTTCGGCGAGAACAACCCGCACATGAACGCCTTCGGCGGCGAGGACCGCTTCTGGCTCGGGCCCGAGGGCGGCCAGTTCTCCATTTTCTTCAAGAAGGGCGATCCCTTCGATCTTGACCACTGGTGGACGCCGCCGGCCGTCAACGAAGGGGCTTTCGACGTCGTCTCCCGGGATCCGGATCGCGTCCACTTCCGCAAGGTCATGCGCCTCGCGAACTATTCCGGGACGGAGTTCGAGCTCGAGGTCAACCGCGAGGTCCGGGTCCTCGGAACGGCCGAGGTCGCGGCGCTCGGCGTCCCCGTCCCGGCGGGCGTCAAGATGGTCGCCTACGCCTCCGACAACAACATCACCAACGTCGGCGCGAACGCCTGGACGAAGGACACGGGCCTGCTCTCGATCTGGATCCTGGGCATGTTCAACCCCTCGCCGGAGACGACCATCGTCATCCCCTTCAAGAGCGGGCCGGAGGCGGAGCTCGGCCCGGCCGTCAACGACGCCTACTTCGGCAAGGTGCCGGCCGACCGTCTCATCGTCAAGGACGGCGTCCTCTTCTTCAGCGGCGACGGCAGGTACCGGAGCAAGATCGGGATATCGCCGTCGCGGGTCAAGCCGTTCGCCGGGAGCTACGACGCCGCGAACGGGGTCCTGACGCTCGTCCACCTGACGGTCCCCGAGGGCGCGACGGACTATGTCAACTCGATGTGGGAGATCCAGGAGAAGCCGTTCGCCGGGGACGTCGTCAACAGCTACAACGACGGGCCGGCCTCGCCCGGGGCGAAGCCGCTCGGCCCCTTCTACGAGCTCGAGTCGTCGTCGCCGGCCGCGGCCCTGGCGCCCGGCGGAACGCTGACCCACGTCCACACGACGATGCATTTCCAGGGGCCGGAGAAGGCCCTCGACCGGATCGCCCGCAAGGTCCTCGGCGTCGGCCTCGAGGAGATCGAGAAGGCCTTCAAATAAACTGGGGACACAATATCCGTTTCCGAATTTCCCGGTCGTGCCGGCTCTTGACATCCAATTGTCGTTGATGTATCTTCTTTGTAGATACTTTTTGATGAAATCATGAAAGCTCGCGTCCAAAAATGGGGCAACAGCCTGGCCGTTCGCATTCCGAAGCCCTTCGCCGATGAGATGGGAATCGGGGACAACGCGCCCGTCGAGATGTCGCTCGCAGAAGGCGCCCTGGTCATCAAGGCCGACCGGGAGCGGGCGTGGAACCTGGATGCCCTCCTGGCCGAAGTGACCGAGGAAAACATTCACTCTGAATGGGAAACGGAAGGGGCGGGGGAAGAATCAAGCGCGGGCGAACCGGAGCAAGAACCCCGATGAAACAGGTTTTTTACGCGCCCGAGGGCGGCGATATCGTCTGGATCTCGCGAGGCCCCCGGTCGGCGCGGAAGCAGGCGGCGCGCCGCCCCGCGGTCGTCCTGTCGCCTCTGGCCTACAATGCGCGGGTCGGCCTGGCCGTCCTCTGCCCAATTACGGCGCACATCAAGGGATACCCTTTCGAGGTCTTGATCCCCCCGGGCCTGCCCGTCGAGGGCGCGGTCCTGGCCGACCGAGTCGAGAGCCTCGACTGGCGCGCTCACCGCGCCGAGCTGATCTGTTCGTTGCCCCCCGCGGTCGTCGAGGAAGTCTTGGGGAAGCTCCGGACATTGATTTAAGGACCGGAGAAGACGGCTTCGGCCTCTTCCGTATATTTTCCGTCCGGGGCAAAGAGGACGAGCGGGGGCATGACCTCTGGGGCACCTCCGCCTGCCGTCGTAACGGCGGCTATGTTCCCCGCGGCGGCGCCCAGTCCTCCGGCGAGGCCCAACTCGACCAGGAAGAGGTTGGCGGGCGCCGAAGCTCGCGGCAGGACCTGCCTGAAGCGGAGGATCCGAAAGCCCTGACAGTCTGCGGCCCGGGCGAAGTCCGCGCGCCTCTTTTCCGGGTAGATGAAACAGGCCCGGCCGCCGGGTTTGAGCCACGCGGCCGTTTTCTCCAGGAAGTCGCGGATATCGCCGTGGAGTTCGTGCTTGGCCGCCGATTTCTCATTCGACCGGCTCAGGAAGCCCGTCGACTTGGGGATGTAGGGCGGGTTCGAAAAAACGAGGTCGAACCGGCGCCCCGGCTCGTACGCCCGCAGGTCGGCCCGGACGATCTCGATCCTCTCTCCCAGGCCGTTGAGCGCGACATTGCGCTCGGCCAGATCGGCCAGCCCGGCCTGGATCTCGACCGCCGTGACGCGCTTGAAAGGCTTGACGCTGAGGAGTATCGAGATGATGCCGTTTCCCGCCCCGAGCTCGAGCGCCTCGTCCCCCGCCCGCGTCCGGATGAAGTCCGCGAGGAGCGGCGCGTCGACGGAAAAGCGGTAGCCCTTCTTCTTCTGGAGGACGCGGATGCGCCCGTGGTAGAACTCGTCGAGCGTCTCGCCGTCAGGCCGGGGAGCTTCCGGAGTCGTCATCCTCGCCGACCTCCGTCATGACTATGACCCTTTCCGGCTGGACCTCGGCGTAGCCGCCTTGGATCGTGAACGAGTCCTCGTCCCCCGCGACGCGATAGGAGAGCTTCCCCTTGCCGATGCCGACGAAGAGGGGCCGATGGCCGGGAAGGACGCCGATCTCGCCCTCGAGACTCGGCAGGAATACGGCCTCGACGTCGGCCTCGACGAGCAGGCGCCGGGGCGTCACCACCTTCAGGTGGAGGGTAGCCGGGAGCGCGTCGCTCATGCCGCCCTCAGCTCCTCGGTCCGCTTGACGACGTCCTCGATGCCGCCAGTCATGTAGAAGGCCTGCTCGGGCTTGTCGTCGTGGAGGCCCTCGGAGATCTCCTTGAAGCCGCGGACGGTCTCTTCGATGGTGACGTAGCTGCCGGGCCGCCCCGTGAACTCCTCGGCGACATGGAAGGGCTGGGACAGGAAGCGCTGGATCTTCCGGGCCCGGGCGACGATGACCTTGTCCTCGTCCGAGAGCTCTTCGATGCCCAGGATGGCGATGATGTCCTGGAGGTCCCGGTACCTCTGCAGGATCTCCTTGACCCGGCGGGCGACCCGGTAGTGCTCCTCGCCGACGATGAGCGGGTCGAGGATGCGCGAGAACGAGGCCAGCGGGTCGACGGCCGGGTAGATGCCGATGTCGGTCAGGGCCCGCGAAAGATTGGTCGTCGCGTCGAGGTGGGAGAAGGTCGTGGCCGGCGCGGGGTCGGTGAAGTCGTCCGCCGGGACGTAGATCGCCTGGACCGATGTGATCGACCCCTTCTTCGTCGACGTGATGCGCTCTTCGAGCTCGCCGAGCTCGGTCGCCAGGTTCGGCTGGTAGCCGACGGCCGAGGGCATCCGGCCGAGAAGCGCCGAAACCTCCGATCCCGCCTGGGTGAAGCGGAAGATGTTGTCGATGAAGAGGAGGATGTCCTGGCCCATCTCGTCGCGGAAGTACTCGGCGACGGAAAGGGCCGTCAGGCCGACCCGCAGGCGCGCGCCCGGCGGCTCGGTCATCTGGCCGTAGATGAGGGCCGTCTTGTCGATGACGCCCGACCGCTTCATCTCCAGCCAGAGGTCGTTGCCCTCGCGCGTCCGTTCGCCCACCCCGGCGAAGACGGAGTAGCCGCCGTGCTTCAGGGCGACGT
This sequence comes from Candidatus Aminicenantes bacterium RBG_19FT_COMBO_65_30, assembly GCA_001775755.1. Classification (GTDB taxonomy): domain Bacteria; phylum Acidobacteriota; class Aminicenantia; order Aminicenantales; family Saccharicenantaceae; genus RBG-16-66-30. The sequence continues at coordinate 9,643 of MEYF01000005.1, forward strand.
TGTGGATGAGCTCCTGGATGATGACCGTCTTGCCGACGCCGGCCCCGCCGAAGAGCCCGATCTTGCCGCCCTTGAGGAAGGGCTGGATGAGGTCGATGACCTTGATGCCCGTCTCGAACAACTCGAGCTTAGTGCTCTGCTGATCGAGCGTCGGCGGGAGGCGGTGGATGGGGTATTTCTTCTCGGTGACGATCGGGCCCATATTGTCGACGGGCTCGCCGATGACGTTCATGATCCGGCCGAGCGTGCCTTCGCCTACCGGCACCTCGATCGGTCCGCCGAGACTCTCGGCCTTCATGCCGCGCGACAGGCCCTCGGTCGGGTGCATGGAGACGCAGCGGACCCTGTCCTCGCCGATGTGCTGTTCGACCTCGACGACGATGCAGAGGGGCTCGGCGCTGTCGAAGCCCTCGCTCGTGATCCGGAGGGCGGTGTAGATCTCGGGAAGGGCTCCTCCTTCGAACTTGACGTCGATGACGGGTCCGATGACCTGGACCACGGTCCCGAATTTCGCGTCTTTCTGTTCCATGGGTATTCTCCCTAGCCTTTCTGGCTGAGCGCCTCGACGGCGGTCATGATCTCCAGAAGCTCCTTGGTGATGCCCGCCTGGCGGATCTTGTTGAGCTGGAGGACGAGGTCCTCGATGAGCTCCTTGGCGTTCTTGGTCGCGTTGTCCATGGCCATCATCCGCGCGGCCTGCTCGGCGGCTTGCGACTCGTGGAAGGCGTGATGGATCTGGCTTTCGACGTAGAGCGGCAGGAGGAACGCCGCCAGCCGCCGCTCTCCCGGCTCCCAGTCCGGGGGCAGGGCCGCCGAGGCTTCCTTCCCCGCGTCCGGAGCCGGGGGCAGCACCCGGTGGGTCATGATCCGGGGGGCCAGGATGGACTTGAACTCGTTGGTGACGATGTAGACGGCGTCGATCTTCTGGAAAGTGTATTCCCGCATGAGGAACTCGGCCAGCTCGCGGAGCTTCTCACGGCCCAACCGGTCGGTCCGGTCGCCGAAGGCCCGGTCCGTCGGGTGGGGGTGCTTGCGGAAGTAAGCCACCGCCTTTTTGCCGATGAGGACGAGCCGGACCTCGGCCGTCTTCTCCTTCTCGGCGATGAACGCGTCCGCCGCCGCCAGGAGGTTGGAGTTGTAGGCCCCGGCCAGCCCCTTGTCCGCCGTGATGACGACGATTTCTATCTTTTTCTCGTCCCGGCGGAGGAGCAGGGGGTGCGCGCCCGCCGAAGCCCAGTAGGCCAGCCGGTTCATCAGCTCGGGAAAGAGGTGCCAGAACGGCCGAGCCTCCTGGACCGTCCGTTGGGCCTTGCGGAACTTGGCCGTCGAGACGGTCTTCATCGCTTGCGTGATCTGTTCGCTGTTCCGGACGCTGCGGATCCGCCGGCGGAGGTCGATGAGGGTCGTCATTCTACTTCAGCCCCTCCCGGAAGACGCCGCTGAAGGCCTTGATGGCGGCGCTGATCTCGCCGTCGAGGGCGGTGTCGATGTGCTTCTTCTCGCGGATCTTGGTTAGGATACCGGCGTGGTTCTTGTCGAAGTGCTCGTAGAGCTTCTTCTCGTAGTTGCGGATCTCGGCGACCGGGAACTCGTCGAGATAGCCGCGGTTGCCGGCGTAGATGATGAGGACCTGTTTCTCGACCGGGATCGGGGCATACTGGCCCTGCTTGAGGATCTCGGTCAGCCGCTCGCCGCGGTCGAGCTGGGCCTGGCTCGCCTTGTCGAGCTCGGTCCCGAACT
>MEYF01000005.1:11528-14175 GCA_001775755.1 Candidatus Aminicenantes bacterium RBG_19FT_COMBO_65_30
AGCTCGGGTTGGAGGTAGATCTGGCCGTCGGTGATGGAGATGACGTTGGTCGGGATGTAGCCCGAGACGTCGCCCGCCTGCGTCTCGATAATGGGCAAGGCCGTGAGCGAGCCGCCGCCGAGCTCGTCGTTGAGCTTGGCCGCCCGCTCGAGGAGCCGGGAATGGAGGTAGAAGACGTCGCCCGGGTAGGCCTCGCGGCCCGGCGGCCGGCGGAGGAGGAGCGAGATCTCGCGGTAGGCCGCGGCGTGCTTGGACAGGTCATCGTAGATGATCAGGGCGTGGCGGCCGTTGTCGCGGAAATATTCGCCGATGGCGCAGCCGGAGAAAGGCGCCAGGAACTGGAGCGGGGACGGATCGCTGGCCGAGGAGGCGACGACGATGGTGTAGTCCATGGCCCCGTGGTCCTCGAGCGTCTTGATGATCTGGGCGACCGTGGAGTTCTTCTGGCCGATGGCGACGTAGATGCAGACGACGTCGGAGCTCTTCATGTTGAGGATGGTGTCGATGACGATGATGGTCTTGCCGGTCTGGCGGTCGCCGATGATGAGCTCGCGCTGGCCGCGGCCGATGGGGATCATGGTGTCGATGGCCTTGATCCCCGTTTGGAGCGGTTCGCGGACGGGCTGGCGGTCGACGACGCCCGGGGCCAGGCGCTCGATGAACATGTAGGTGTCGGTCGTGATGGGCCCCTTGCCGTCAAGGGGCTGGCCCAGGGGGTTGACGACGCGGCCGATCATGGCCGGCCCGGCCGGGACCTGCATGATGCGGCGGGTCCGCTTGACGACGTCCCCCTCGCGGACGAGGTGGCTCTCGCCGAGGAGGACGACCCCGACGTTCTCCTCCTCGAGGTTCAGGGCCAGGCCGAAGACGCCCCGCGGGAACTCGAGGAGCTCATTGGACATGACCCGGTCGAGCCCATAGACGCGGGCGATGCCGTCGCCGACCGAAGTGACGGTCCCGACCTCGCGGATGTCGACGCCGGTATCGGTGCCTTCGATCTGCTGCTGGATGATCCTGGTGATCTCATCGGCTTTGATGCTCATGACAACCTCTATCTTTGTCCGAGTCGCTCTTTGAGCGCGGTGAGCTCGCCCTCGACGGACGCGTCGTAGACGATGTGGCCCTTTCTCAGGGCGAGGCCCCCGACGACAGCGGGGTCGATCTTGGCGACGAGCCGGACGGGCTTTTTCTCCGAGGCCTCGAGGCCCTTCGCCAGCCTGTCCTTCTGGCCCGCCGCCAACGGCACGGCCGAGGTGACCTCGTAGGTCACGACGCCGTGCTTCTCGCTCCAGGCCTCGGGAAGCGCGTCCACGATCCCCGGCAGGAGCTCCAGGCGCTTGTGGTGGAGGAGGAGGGCGAGGAAGCGCGACGCCTTCGGGCCCGTCCCGGCGCGGGCCATGACCTCGTCGAGGATGGCCTTTTTTTTCGCGGCGTTGACGAACGGGCTGACGAGCGCCCGGCGGAGGTCCTCGCGGGAGACGAAGAGGTCGAGAAAGGTCCGGATCTCGGCTCCGACGGACTCGTATTCCCGCTCGTCCTCGAGCGCCTGGGCCAAGCCTTCGGCGTATTTTTTAACGAGAGCCCGATTTTTCATGAATATGGGTCAGCCTGTCGATGGATTTATCGATGAGGGCGGCCTGGATTTCGGGCGTGAGCCGTTTCCGGATCCTGTCCCTGGCCAGGTCGGTGGCCCGGGCGGTGGCGTAGGCCTTGAGCTCGCCGACGCTCCGCCGAACTTGCTCCTCGAGCTCCTGGCGGGTGAGCTTCTTCAGCCGCTCGGCTTCCTCCCGGGCCGCCCGGGAGATGCGTTCGGTCTCGCGCCGGCCTTCCGCTTCCGCTTCGGCCTTGAGCCCGCGGATCTCGTCTTCGAGGCCGGCGGCCTTGGCCCGCGACTCCCCGGCTCTGGCTTCGGCCTCGGCCCTGCCGGTTTCGGCCTGGCTGATGGTCTCGCCGACGTCCACGGTCCTCTTGGCGAGCAGGGCCTTGAGCGGCTTCCGGAGGACGAAGGCCAGCCCTCCGAAGAGGATCAGGAAGTTGACCAGCTTGCCGAGGAAGTCCATGGTCGCCGAAACGTGTCCGCTCATCGGTCGAGGATCCTTTTTTCGATGGTCTCGGCGATCTCCGCGGTGTGCTTGTCGAGGTCCTTCTTGAGCGCTTCCATCTCGCGGAGGAGCTCCTCCTTGGCCTTCTCGACCTCGGCCCGGCCTTCGGCCTGGACCTCGCGGACGAGCCGGCTTTTTTCCTTGAGGGCTTCGGTTTCCGCGGTGTTGCGGATGGCGTCGGCGGCCGCCCGGGCTTCCCTGAGGCCTTGCTCGATCCGGCGCAGGTCGCGCTCGGTCGATTCTTGGGCTTGCGACGCGGCTGCTTTGTCCCTGGCGATCCGCGCGGCGCGCTCGTCGAGGATGCGCAGGATGGGCTTGAAGAAGATGCGCGTCAGAACGAGAACGAGAATCCAGACGATGAGAAAGACGACGATGGCCGTAGCGTTAATAGACAGCATCGGGTGACTTTCCCTGGCGGAAAAGTAAAGGAAACTCTAACACGTCCGCCCTCGAATTGCAATCGCGGAGGGGCCTCGGGGATTGCCGATGCGTCATCCACCGTTTTTCGCTCGGGGTATTCCCGCCGTCGGCACGCGGCCCGTCCC
>MEYF01000006.1:0-2559 GCA_001775755.1 Candidatus Aminicenantes bacterium RBG_19FT_COMBO_65_30
TTGACGCTCCCGGCCAGGACGATGGCCTCGTTGTAGGACTTGATGGCCCCGGCCTCGGAAAAATGATCGTTCGCGAACATCTTCGGGATGTCGGCGCCGATGACGAGTTTCTTGAGCTCGGTGACGATGGGCAAGCCCTCGAGGAACAGGATGCGGCCGATGAGCTTCTCGGCGTGCTTCATCTCGTCGATGGCCCGTTTCTCGATGGCCTTGTGGAGCTTGTCGTATCCCCAGTTGTCGCACATTTCCGAGTGGACCATGTACTGGTTGATGGCCGTGAGCTCGTCGGCGAGAAGCGAATTGAGCGTCTTGATGAGTTTAGGATCCCCTTTCATGATGTCCTCCTGCGGTCGGGATTAATGTATAGGTTATTGTTGGAAAACTTATTCTATGCCGATCGTCCGGAAAATGCAAGCTCCGCCCAGTCCATGGCCGGCATCGGCTCTCCGGTGAGAATCGCGGCCGGGTCCGGACGTTCATTATATTGGAGCGGCGTCCGGTTTTCGGCTACAATACGCCCATCTCCAAGGAGGCCATCATGAGACGTTCGATCGTAATTTCGGGAATCCTCATCGCGATGCTCGTCCTGGCCGGCTGCGCGCCGGGACGGAACGACCTCGAAAAAACGGCCGGCGCCGATGGCCGGACGGCTGGGTTTTTCCTCGGCCTCTGGCACGGCTTCATCTCGCCCGTGACCTTCATCATCTCCGTTTTCAGCCGGAACGTCCGGTTCTACGAGGTCCACAACAGCGGGAACTGGTATAATTTCGGTTTCGTCCTCGGCGCGGGCCTTTTCTTGAGCGGCGGCATCCTGGGAAGGAAAAAGAAGAAAGGTTAGATGTTCTCGGCGTCGTCCTCGGGGGTCTGGTCAACCGTAGAGTAAGGCCGGGCTTGTTTACGAAACTCGTCTATGGATTCCTCGCCGCGATGGGAGCGGCGCTCCCCGTCCGGGTGTTGATTTGGTGATCCTCAGCTGACGACCCTCGACCTTTCGAATGCTTGAGGTTTCTGGAATAAATCGAGACCCGTTCAGGTCGTCGCGGGTGGAGGGACCACGCTGACGAGAGTGACGACTGGCCTGAGGATGTGTTTCCCGGATCCGGTCGGGTGGGCCTGGATCGACTTCTCGGCGTCGAAATCGACGGTGACTTCGGTCAGGCCGCCGGCCGTGATCTCGAAGAGAACGGGAATCTTGATCTCGCCGCTCGGAACGGTCAGGTCGATCTCCGTTTCCGTCGTATCGCCCATGGCGACGTAGGTCGCCTTGGTGACGACGAGCCGGAGCTGCTCGTAAGTCCCGGCATCGACCGTGCCGCTGAAGATCGTCCCGAGGTTGTTGTCCCTCAGGGTCAGCAGGTCGACCCGCAGTGGGTTGTTGCTCGCGTCTTTGGTTTCGTAGCTCTTGAAGTCGCCATTTTCCTGGTAGAGCGAGATCTCCCCGAAGGTGATCCAGACGTGGTCCATGTCAATGGGCAGGTCTTGCATGAGCAGGCGGAAACCGCCCCCTCCGGCTGACGTGCAGGAGGCGAAACCGAGCGCGAGAAAAGCGCAAACAAGTAAAGCTTTTTTCATTTTCCTTCTCCTTTGATCTTAAATTGTGCCCCGATGATCTAAATATTACGCCCCGACCCGGCTCATGTCAAGTCCGGCCCCCCCAGGGGATAAGGCGAAAAAAGGAATGTCCCGGAAACGGTTGCAAATCATTGAAATTACGATAAGATGAAAAGTGAGACAAGAGGCGGCGTCTCGGCTCATGGCCCGGCCTTTGATGCCCCGGTGGCTCTACTGCATAGCCGTGAACCGGGGCTTCAGGAGAGAGATCAAAAAGCAGGGCGTTCGCGAGCGGGGCCGTAGGTGATCCCGTTGAACAGCAACTTGAACGTACCGTGGGGCTGGCCACGGAACGCGATCTCCGGCCCGAAAAGGAATACCTTCCCGTTCCCTACCGCCGCTTCGGCGACCTGGACGCTCCGGTGCAGGTACGACTCGCCCCAGGCCCAGCCGCTCCTCAGGAGCTTGCCGTCGTCGAACCAGGCCACGGCCTTCGTCCCCCTGAGGGCCGCATCCGGCAGGAGCGTGAACGCGGGCGTATTGTCGAAGAAAACGTCGACCGTGTCCGCCATGCCGTGGGCCAAGGGATTCGTGTTGTCCACCCGGGCCCTTAGCACCGAGCCGGGGATATAGAACTTCTCGGACCGCAGCGGCGTATCCGTCCCGTCCGGGGCTTTCTCGACCAGGGCGTTGGCCAGCGGCAGCTTGAAGTGCTCGGCCAGGACGGTGGCCGAATCGAGGGCCAGGATCGTCCCGCCCGCTTCGACGAACTGCCTGAGGATGGGGATCGTTTTTTCGGCGGTGATCCGGCCGATCCTGTTCTTGTATTCGTCGGGGACGTTCGCCGGCGGCGGCGCCTGGAAGTCCCGCATGCCGCCCGCCGTCGTCTGTCCCATGGCCTGAACCCGGGGGATCGAGCCGCCGACGAAAATAAGCACATCGAACCTGGCGTCGAGGTTTCCCGCATCGAGGGCGGGCGCGAAGACGAGCTCGTAGGGGAACTCAAAC
>MEYF01000006.1:2589-13934 GCA_001775755.1 Candidatus Aminicenantes bacterium RBG_19FT_COMBO_65_30
GCCATCGAGCCGCCGTAGCTGTCCCATAGCCCGATGCGGAGCGGCCGCAGCTCGAACGCCCCGCCCTCCGGCGCGCTCGATACGCCGTCGACATTCAGGCCCAATTCCTTCGCCGCCTTCTGCAACAGGGTCGCCGCGGGAGGTTTGGCCGGCACGTAGATCGTTCCGGCCGGATACGACTTTCCGCCGGCCTCGAAGTCCGCTTTCAGCCAGAAGACCTCCTCCCCCTCTTTGAGCAACCGGTTGATCGCGACGAACGTGTCGTTGACGCGGTGGTCGAGGAGGTAACCGGCGGCGCCCGGTTTCGCCTCGAAGACTCCCGCCGGCGGCTTGGTCACGCCCGGGATCATCTCGAACGGGCCGCTGAAGCCGTCGAGGATCCTGTCGAAAACGACGCCCATCTGGTAAGCCAACGTCCATCCTGCGGCGTCATAGGGGGGCCGCGGCGCGCCGCCCGGGTAAGGGATGTCGTTCGGGTGGTCTTGCGGCTCGAACATGGTCAGCACGTGAGGCCGGAAGGCCTGGGCCGTCGGCACGATGTAGGACCCTTTAGGATAGGTCTTGCCGGCCGCCTCGAAATCGGCCGTCGCCCGCTCGACGGAAATGCCGCTCTCGAGCAGGGCGTTGACGAACTTGGTCGCGGTCGGGAAATCGGCCTGGTCCGCCGGGATGATGTAGCCCCGCGGGTCGCGCTTGGCCTTGTCGAAAATGCCCTCGTAGTATTTGATCGCCGCCCCTGCGCCTCGCCTGAAGCCGCCCCGCCCTCCGGCTTGGGCGGGAGGCGACGTCTGGCCCTGCGCCTGACTTCCTTCCCTGTCCCTCTCGATGGCCGCCTGGACTTCGGCGATCGTGCCGGGCACGATGGTCCACGCATCTTTGCTGCCCAGCTCGATGGCGTGCTTGCCCATGAGGTATCGCCGATACAGGAAATCCTCCCGATGCTTTGAGGCCACGTCGAGGATGGCCATGTCGGCCGTGATGGCATACTCGACGGACTGGCGGAAATGCCATTTTTGCGGCGCGATCGGATAGGGATAGTCGTGCTTCGGCAACAGCCGCTCCGGGATGAAGGGGATGTCGATGGGCGTCGGATTGCCGATGGCTTCGGTCAGGATGCCGATGATGTTGTGGAAATAGCCGGTGCTCCGCAGCCCGCCGTTCCACCAGGTCGAGTAGCCGGCCCCCGAGCGCATGGTCGCCCCGGGCTTGCCCTCGGTGACGAAGCGGTTGTGCATGGATGCCGAAACGAGGTCGAGCCCGACGGGGATGAGCGGGTCGAAGACGTAGTTGAAGGGGTCGCGGAAGGGCGGCGCGAAGAGCACCGTCCCGGCCGGCCCCGACTGATGATGGTTGTAGAGGATCTGGGGATGCCACTCGATGTAGAGCTGGCGGCTTATCGCCTTCGTCTCCGGCTGGGTGTTCATGTAGAAGTCGCGGTTGTTGTCGTGGCCGATGTACTTCTGGTAGAGGACGGGCACGCCGCTCATCGACCGCTTCGACGGCTCCTTCTCGCGCATGTACCAATCGGCGACGAGGTCGAGCCCGTCCGGATTGGCGGGGACGGCGAGGAGGACGACGTCGTCGAGGATGCGCCGGGTCTCGGCGTCGCTCCCGCCGGCCATCCGCCAGACGAGCTCGACGAGCTGCTGGGAGCCGAGGATCTCGGTCGCGTGGAGTCCGCCGTCGATCCAGACGACGGCCTTGCCCTCGGCGGCGAGCCGGCGCGCGCCGTCGTCGGTCAATCCCTTGGCCAGGGCCAGGCGCGTCGCGATGTCCTTGTAGCGGGCGAGGCGCGCGTGGTTCGCCGGAGAGGTGACGATGGCCATGACCATCGTCCGGCCCTCGGCCGTCTTCCCGATCTCGACGACCTTCACACGCTCGGATTCGGCGTCAAGCTTCTTCCAGTAAGCGACGAGCTGTCGGTAGTTGACGAGTTGGTAATCGTCTCCGATCGAGAATCCGAACTGCTCTTTCGGGCTCGTGACCTTGGCCGCGGCCGCAGGGAGGCAAAGCGCGGCGATGAAGACAAATAGGAGGAACCCGGTCAGAGCGATCTTGGGGATGGGACGAAGTCGAGTTTGCGCGAACATGGCCATGCCCTCCTGATTAGAGTCTGAAGACGCTATATACCAAAGGAAGACCGAAGCTGTCAAAAGCCGCCTGGCCGCGACGGCGTCACCAAACGCCAGGGACGAGCCGGAACCTCACCGCTTTCGTGTATTCCGCGTACCAGAGGAGATCCTTCTTGAGCATGCGGTCTTCGAGGAAGGTCCGGCCGACGAGGAGGAGGGCGGCGAGCGCCTGGGGGATGAGCGCCCAGTAGGAACCGAGGACGAGGGGCGTGGCCAGGCCGAAAAGAAGACCGCCGAGATATCCGGGGTGCCGGCAGAATCGGTAGGGACCCTCGCGGCAGACGGTCTGCCCCCGCTCGGTCTGGATGCGGACGACGCTCGAAAAGTACGGGTTGACTTTCTTGGCCCACAAGAAAAGACCCTGACCGGCGAGATAAAGGGCCAGAAAAAAAATATAGAGGATCGCCTTCGGGCGGGGGCTCCAATGGCGCCGGCCGGCATCGATGCCGGCCACGATGACGGCGGCGAAATAGAGGGGTGTCGAGAGCAGAAAGTAGCCCTTGTCCCACCATTTCGTCCCCTTGCCGGGGTTGAGCCGTTCGGCGATGAGCCCGAGATCGTGCCGCAGGAGCCACGCCGTCAGGGCGACGATGGCCAGGTTGATGCCGAAATACACCCAGCCCTGCCAATAGTCCAGATGCCCCGAGGAGATAAAGATAAGCCCGGCCATAACGGCGATGCCGGCGACGCTGCGGACCCAGAGCGGGGCCTTGAACCTCATCCTGAGGTCATTATCGGTTAGGTGCCTGATATATTCAATATCTCCGGCTATAATTTCTTGACCCCGCCGGCCGGGCGCGGTCGAGCGGGAGCCCATGCGTTCGGGCTTGGAATTCGCGTCGAAAAGGATTAAACTCCGTCACTGATAGGTGTTAAGAGCATGAAAGCGGCATGAAGGACTTGGTCGAGCGGATATTCGCATCGTTGCTTCTTTCGATAACGCTTTTATATCCCGCTGGAGGACCCGTGGACGATTTTAGCCGGTCGATCCCCAGGAAAATCGGCCTTTTGAAGGCGTCCGGGGAGGACCATGTCTACGACCGGGAAACCTTGTACGACTACATGGACGGAGGCGCGGAGGTCTATCTGGCCTTCGATTTCCGGCAGGTCTGGACCCGGAAATACTCCATGCCCGGCGGCAAGGAATTGACCGTGGACGTTTACGATATGGGCTCGCCGGAGGAAGCCTTCGGCATCTTCTCCTGCGACCGCGAGGATCCCGGCGCCGGGATCGGACAGGGTTCCGAATACGGCTTCGGCCTCCTCCGCTTCCATCAAGGCCGGTTCTTCGTGACGGTCATGACGGCCGACGAGGACGAAGAGGCCGGCCAGGGCGTTTTAGAGGTCGGCCGGGCTGTCGTCAAGGCGCTCGGCCCGCCCGGGCCCGGCCCGGATTTGGTCGGCTTCCTGCCGCGGGAATCCCTCCAGCCGGACCGGACGAGCTACTTCCACGGCAACGTCAACCTCAACAACCGCTATTTCGTGGCCGGCGAGAACGTCCTCGGCCTCGGCCGGTCCACGGACTGCGTCTTCGCGGAATATGGAACCGGGGCCGGCGAACGCGGCTATCTCCTTCTCATCCGCTATCCCGGCGAGGAGCGGGCCCTCGCGGCCCGCCGGTCGTTTCTCTCCTCATACGCCCCCGAGGCCGGTCCGGAGGGCCTGGCCCGGACGGAGAATAAAAAGTGGGTCTCGGCCAGCGCCCGGGGCAGTTTTCTCGCCCTCGTCTTCGAATCCCCGAGCCCGGACTGGGCCCGGAAGCTCGTCTCTTCCATCAACTTCCCCGAGAAATGAGGTCCCCATGAAACACCCGCTCACCCGGCGCGACTTTCTCAAGGGCACGACCGCGGCAGTACTCGGCGCCTCTCTGGGATTCGGCCAGGACAGCTCCGGGGCGAAAAAAGCCAGGGTCGTCCTCGTCCGGCGCCGCGACGTCCTCGATGAGAACTCGGCCATCAATCCGGACGTCCTCCAAGGGATGCTCGACGAGGCCGTCATGAAGCTCCTCGATGAGACGGATCCCGTCAAGGCCTTCGGAAAACTGGTCAAGCCCGGCGAAACCGTGGGCATCAAGACCAACGTCTGGTCCTACCTCCCGACGCCGCGCGAGCTCGAATCGGCCATCAAGAAGCGCCTCATGGACGCCGGGATCGCGGAAGACCGGATCGGACTCGACGATCACACCGTCCGAACGAATCCCCTTTTCGTCAACGCCACGTCCCTGATCAACGCCAGGCCGCTCCGGACGCACTACTTGTCCGGAATGTCGGGCTGCATCAAGAACTACATCATGTTCGCCGAATCCCAGCCGGCCCTGCATCCCGACAGCTGCGCCGACCTGGGGTCCCTGTTCAAGCTGCCCATGGTCAAGGGCAAAACGAGGCTGAATATCCTCTGTGCCCTGACGCCGCAATTCCATGGCCGCGGTCCCCACCACTTCAGCCGGCGCTACGTCTGGAGCTACAAGGGCCTCATCATCGGCCAGGACCCGGTGGCCGTGGATACCATCGGGCTCCGGCTGATCATGGCCAAGCGGCGCGAAGTCCTAGGGAAGGATCAGGAGCTGCCGCCGGTCCCCAAACATATCCAGCTCGCCGACACGCGGCACGGGATCGGCACGAGCGACTTCAACGCCATCGAACTCGTCAAGCTCGGCTGGGACGAAGACATCCTGGTTTGAACCGGCTCCTCGGCCGGGACAGGGGGAATATCGATGAGTCCTCTTAATAAAATCCGCGCCATTTCGACCCTCGTCATGATGGTCGTTTCTGTCGTGCTTCCCGCCCGGGCCGGCGGGTTCCCGGCCGGCCGGCCGGTGGTTCTCAACCCGGACGAAGGCCTGGGATACGTCAACTCCATTCTCTGGTCGAAAGCCTACGACCTGGTCGTGGATGGGAACACCGCCTACTGCGCTTTTCTCAACGGCCTGGTTATCCTCGACCTCGCCGGCGGACGATCCCCCGTCCTGGTGTCTCAGCTGTATCTGGGCGGCGGTTTCGACATCGAAAAGAACGGACCGTTGGTCTACATCGCCGCGGGAAAGGCGGGGTTAAAGATCGTGGACGTCTCGGACCCCCGGTCTCCCCGGCTGAAAGGAGAAGCCATTACGGGCGGCGCCGCCAAGGCCGTGGCCTTCGCCGGACGTCATGCGCTTATCGCGGACGGCCCGGCCGGGCTCCGGATTTTCGATGTCGGCGAACCGCGCTCTCCAAAACTCGTCGCCACGCTGGATACGCCGGGCGAAGCCGAAGGGATCATCCTGGCGGGCACGACCGCCTTCGTCGCCGACGGCGACGGAGGGCTCCAGGTTATCGACGTCCGCGACCCGGCCCGCCCACGGAAAATAGGCTCCTGCGACACGAAGGGAACGGCCAGGCAAACGGCCCTGTCCGGGAAATACGCCTTCATCGCCAATGGGGCCGCCGGCCTGGCCGTCATCGACGTCGGCGATCCCGCCGCTCCCAAGCAGGTCGCCTCGCTGACGACCTCGAGCTACGCCAACAGCGTCGCCGTCGCCGAAGGCCTCGCCTGCGTCGGAACCCTCTTCGACGGCGGCCTCCAAATCCTGGATGTCCGCGACCCCGCCGCGCCGGTCTCGCTCGCCATCCGGAAATACACGATGTATAACGAAGCCTGGGGCGTGGCGATCTCCGGGAAGACGGCTTATGTCGTCGACTACTTCGCCGGGATCCATGTGGTGGATATCGCCAACCCCGCCAGCCCCGCCGTCCGGGGCCTCTATCAAACGCCGAGCTCCATCGTCGCGGCCGCGGTCCGGGGCAAAAGCCTCTTCGCCATAGGAGAGCTGTCGGGTCTCCAGGTCTTCGACATCTCCGACCCGGCCGCTCCCGCTCATGTCGGGGCCTCACCGATTTCCCGGGGGATCCAGGCCCTCGACCTCCAGGGCCCCTACGCCTACGTCACGGAGAGACGGGTCCTCAGGATCTTCGATGTTTCGACGCTCCCCGTGGTCAAGGCCGTCGTTTCTTTTCCCCTTCCCGGCGTCCCCCGGGCCGTCGTCGTCCGGGACCGCTATGCTTACCTGACGTCCGACCATTATGGCTTTCTCATTGTCGATATCGGCGATCCCAAGGCGCCTCGGATCGCCGGCTCCCTGGAGATGCCGGGCTTCGCCTATGGCCTGGCCCTCGACGGGCCGCGGGCCTACGTCTGCAGCAGTGACACGGGATTTCACGCGCTCGATATTTCGGACCCGGCCCGGCCGAGCCTCCTGGGGTCTTTCCGGACCGGCGGCGAACCGCGCTCCGTCGCCCTCAAGGGAAACATGGCGTTCATCGCGGACGGACCCGAAGGCCTCGTCGTACTGGATGTCTCGAACCCGCTCAAAATCAAAGCGGTCGGGAGCGCCCCCTTCGACGGCTTCGCCAATGGGATCGCCGTGCGGGGGGACGTCGCCTACGTCTCGGACGAAACTTTCGGCGTCAGGAAATTCGACGTCGCCCGGCCCTCCTCCCCCAAGCCGGCCGGCGGTTTCAAAACGCCGGGCGAGCCGTACGGAGTCCGGATCGAGGGCGACCTCGTCATCGTCCCCGATTCCTTCTCCCTCTTCATCCTGAAATAGAGCGAGTTTCCGCCGACCGGGCCGCGGACGCTTTGACCGGAAATTCAAACTCCGGCGTCCAAGTCCGACAAAATTTATATATATCCGTTGACTCTGCCCAGGAGGTCCATCCGATGTTCATCAAGCGCATCCTTCGGCCGGTCCTGATCTTGACCCTGGCCGCGTTCATTTTTTCGGTCGCGGGATTCGGGCAGACGCGCAAGCACGACGTCTCCCTCTCCTATGGGTTCATATCCATCGATCAGCTGACGGACATCCTCGGCGACGTCCCGGCCATCGTCATCCCCCTCGGCGCGTTCAGCAAGGACAACATCAAGTACACCGGAGTGCCGTTCCTGACCTACCACTATTCGAGCAACTCCCTCTTCGGATTCGGGTTCGCCGTCGGGGGATACAATTCCTCGGGCGATCTGAACATCGGGGGGGGGAAGGTGGGCGATTTCAAGGAAAGGAACTACATCGGGGCGGTCGAGCTCGACTACCACTGGGTCATGCGGGAAGGCTTCCAGCTCTACTCCGGGGCCGGATTCGGCGTCATGTTCCGCAGGGGCACCTACCACAATGCGGACGAGACCGACTCGGTCAGCAAGGTCCTGCCAGCGTTCCACGTCAACGCCCTCGGCCTGCGGCTGGGGAGGAAAGTCGGCTTTTTCGCCGAGCTCGGAGCCGGGTACAAAGCCGTCCTCTGCGCCGGCATCAACGCCCAGTTCTGACCATGAGGAAAGCCGCGTTCTTGGGACTGGCGGTCTTCCTGGCCGCGGCCACGGGGACGGCGGCTTTTACCGCGCTTGGAGAACAGGCGCAGGCGTCCGGCGACCGGCAGGCGATCTCCTATGACAAGTGGCTGGGGGCCAAGGAGAGCGCCCAAAAGAACGACCGAGACGGAAAATACGTCGTTGCCCTCCAGTATTACCTCGAATACACGCGGCAGGCCGCGGGGCTGGGTCGTCCTGGGCTCGTGGCCTGGGGCAAGAACAACGCCGCCTACATGATAATCAAGATGCACCGGCAGGACGCCACCGTCGACCTGGCTCCCGCGAAAAGGATGCTCGAGGAAGGCCTGGCCATCGCCGAGGCGACGGAAGAATGCCGTAAGCGTCTGTCGATGAACCTGGAGCACGTCAGGCTCCTCCTCAGGCTCCCGGAGTAGGCCCTCCCCGGGCTCAACAAGCCTGATCCCGCGTCCTGAAGCGACCCTGAAGCTTGTCCTATGGCCTTGCCTGTCGTAGGATAGAGGCTCGGGTCTGGAACATGAACCGTATTCATTCGAGGAGTCAACCCATGCGGCGAAAAACACGGATTCTGCTCGAAGTATTCGTTCTCTCGGCCTTCTTCAGCGCTATTCTTCCGGCGCAGGCACCCGCAGTCGGCCAAGCGCCATCCGTCGCGGCGTCGAGCCCGGCCAAACGCGTCCCCACGGTCGAGGACCTCATGAACTTGAAATCCCTGGGCGCCGCGCGCATCTCGCCGGACGGAACCCGGGTCGCCTACACGGTCACGGAAACCGGTTTCGACGAGGACGCCTACGTCACCCAGGTCTGGCTGGCCGACGTCGCCACCGGGAAGTCGATCCAGCTCACCCGCGGCAAGAAATCCTCCTCCGGCCCGGCCTGGTCGCCCGACGGCCACTCCCTCGCCTTCACTTCGAGCCGCGCCGACGACAAATCCCAGATCTTCGTCATCAGCCCCGACGGCGGCGAAGCGGTCCAGCTGACCAAGTCCGAAACCGGAGTCGGCGGATTCGCCTGGTCCCGCGACGGCCGGACGATCGCCTTCACCGCGGGCGACCCGGTGTCCGAAGAGTCGAAGGGCCGCAAGGATTTCTACGGCGATTTCGAAGTTGTCCGCCGCGAATACACCCATTCCCAGCTCTGGACGGTGGACGTGGTCGAAGCGCTGAGCGCCCCTCAGGCCGGCCGTCGCCGGACGAGCGGGAAGGCTTTCACCGTCGGCGGCTTCGACTGGTCGCCAGACGGGACGAAGATCGCCTTCAGCGGGACCGTCAATCCCGACCTCATCAACGGCGGGACCGCGGACATCTACGTCATCGACCTTACCGGGGACGCTGTCAAGAAGGTCGTCGCCCAACCCGGTCCGGATTCCTCCCCGCTCTGGTCGCCGGACGGCCGCTCGATCCTTTTCTCGAGCGCCGGCGGGCATCGCGATTACTTCGCCAGGAACGTCGGCCTGGCCCTCGTCCCCGCCGACGGAGGGGTCATCCGGCCGTTGACCGGCGCCTTCGACGAGAATCCAAGCGCCATCGCCTGGAACGCGGACGGCATCTACTTCTCCGCCATGCGGAAGACGGCCGCCCATCTCTTCAGGCTCGATCCCGAATCGCTCCAGATCAGCCGGATGAGCGCCCCGGACGAGGCCATGGTTTCGGGCTTCAGCTTCTCCAAGGACGGGAAGAGGACGGCTTTCCAGGCGGCCACGGCCACAACCCTGCCCGAAATCTACATCTCCGAATTCCCCTTCAATCCCCGCGTCCTGACCCGGATGACCGATCAGGTCGGAGAGTTCATCCTGGGGACGCGCGAAGTCATCTCCTGGAAGAGCAAGGACGGGGCGGTGATCGAGGGCGTCCTCATCAAGCCGGCCGATTTCGACCCGGCCAAGAAATATGCCCTGCTCTGCGTCATCCACGGCGGCCCGACGGGCATCGACCGGCCGGCGCTTCTCGCCGGCGATTCGCGCTACTACCCCTCGGACATCTGGGTCGCCCGGGGCGCCCTCGTCCTCAAAGTCAACTACAGGGGCAGCGCGGGTTACGGCGCGAAATTCCGCATCCTCAACTACCGCAACCTCGGCGTCGGCGACGCCTGGGATGTCCTCTCCGGCGTTGATCACCTGGCCAAGAAAGGCTGGGTCGACGCGAGTCGGGTCGGCTGCATGGGCTGGAGCCAGGGAGGCTACATCTCGGCGTTCCTGAGCACTTCGACGCGGACGTTCAAGGCCGTCTCGGTCGGGGCGGGCATCTCGAATTGGGCCACCTACTATTACAATACCGATATCACGCCCTTCACCATCAACTACCTGGGCGCCGATCCGGCCGCCGACCCGGCGATCTACGCCAAGACCTCGCCCATGACCTACATCAACAAGGCGGCGACGCCGACCCTGATCCAGCACGGCGAGCTCGACAAGCGGGTGCCCATCCCCAACGCCTACGAGCTGCGCCAGGGGCTCGAGGACCGGGGCGTCCCGGTCGAGATGGTCGTGTACAAGGGCTACGGGCACGGCATCACCAAGCCCAAGTCCATGCGGGCCGTGATGGAGCACAACCTGGCCTGGTTCAACCACTACATCTTCGGCGATCCCAAGCCGGACCTCTCCGCGCCGCCGGTGCCGAAGAAATAGCACCTCCGTTGTCTTTGGGCCCCCCCTATCATATAATCAAGCAGGCTGTTGGCTGCCATGTGAGGCCGTAGAGCGCGGCCGACTCATCGCAGCGGAAAACGAGCCCAGGTGGCGGAATAGGCATACGCACGACACTTAAAATGTCGCGGCTGTAAGGCCATGCGGGTTCGAGTCCCGCCCTGGGCATTCTTTTCTCGTCAATGAGAGGACCCGCCCGGCGAGAGCGTCATTCGTTATGCGTGCGAAAAAAGAAATCTTGTCCCTATTCTTGACAAAAAGCGCTTAGGCCCCTTCTTTGACCTTGTAAATCTTATCGCCTTCCCGGACGTGCTCCTTCACCTTCATGCCGACCGAAACACCCTTCTTCGCTTCCGGTATCGATAGATGCTCCTGCTGCAGGGACTCGACCGGTTGGGTGAAATCGCTCGTGTGCCCTTTGATCCGGATGGTCTCCCCGACCTTCAAGGTGCCGGCCGTGACCTCGATCACGGCGACGCTGATCTTCGGGAAGTAATGGGTGACATGTCCGATTTCTTCTTCCATCGTCCCTCCTCATATCATGGCCAAGGAATATCAGAAAAAAGGCCGGTTGGCAAGGGCCTTCCCTGAGGCCCCGTATCTCGAATCGTCGACCCGGCGGTCTAAAAAAGCCGCCGTCCGGCGCCTTCCGGCTCACAGGAATGAATACTCTTTGCCGTACCTCAGCATCTGCTCGACGTAGCCCTCGGTGTAGGAGACCTTGACGTCGACGATCCTGCCGTTCTCGACGACGGGGGTGTAGACGGGATTGACGAAGCCGCCGTAGGGCGCCAGGTTCAGCTTGGCGTAGCGCTCGAGGACCTCCTTGTGGAGCTCTTGGTCGACCTGGACGCCGTAGGTCTCGATGAGGGTCCGGGCCGCTTCATAGTCCCCTTCGCTCGTGATCCGCTGGACCTCCGCCAGGAGCTCACCATAGAGCCGGCGCAGCTTCACATAGTCATTGACCACAAAATACGTCTTGCCGTCCTTCGTCTCGCGCGAAACGACGTTCTCGGCCTTGCCCTTCTCGTAGACCCACTGGGAGACCATGGCCCGGCCGCGCATGTGGGCCTGCTCGATCGTCTTCCCCGGCTGGATCCGGGTCAGCTGGGTCATCAGGCCGTTGCGCATTTGCAGGTCGTATTCCGCCTTGGCCGCGTCCATGTGGGGCAGGAGTCCGAGCTCGACCATCTTGCCGTCCATGATGTAGTAGAGGGCGAAGAGGTCGGCCCGCGACTCCTCGATCGGCGAGT
>MEYF01000006.1:13988-15614 GCA_001775755.1 Candidatus Aminicenantes bacterium RBG_19FT_COMBO_65_30
GGTCGGTATGGATGTTACCTACCAGGGGCCCGTATTTCCTGGCCCGCTCGAGGAGCCCCTCCGAATAAGAGAACTCCGGTCCCAACGGCGACTTGAGCGAGGACTGGTCGTAAGCGTAGGTGATGTTCTCGATGGTCACGGACTTCGAGCCGTATTCCTTGCGGATCCAGTTGGCGTTCGGCAGGTTGATGCCGATCGGCGTAAAAGGATAGCAGGCTCCGCCGAGCATGGCGGCGGTGATGACCTTGGCCGAAACGCCCTTGACCTCCTTCTTCTTGAAGCGCGGATCGACCGGCGAGTTGTCCTCGAACCACTGGGCGTTCCCCGAGATCGTGTCGGCCCGCTTCGTGGCGGCCAGGTCCTTGAAGTTGACGAGCGATTCCCAGCTGGCCTTCGTCCCCAGCGGGTCGTTGTAGACCTCGATGAAGCCGTTGACGAAATCGACGAGCGAGGAGAGGTCCTGGACCCAAAGAATGTTGTATTCGTCGAATTTCTCGAGATCCCCCGTCCGGTAGTAGGCGATGAGGGCTTCGATGACCTTCTTTTGCTGGTCGTTCTCGGCGACGCCGGCCGCTCTCTCCAGCCAGGTGACGATTTTGGCGATGGCCGGCCCGTAGAGGCCGTTGATCGAGGCGACCTCTTCGACGATCTTGCCGTCCTTCTTGACGACCCGGGTGTTCAGGCCGTAGGAGATCGGCGTCGCGTCCTTCTCGTCGACGATGCTCTTGTAATAGGCCTCGACCTCGGCCTGGGTGACGCCGTCGTAGAAATTCACGGCCGAATTCACGACCAGGTCTTTCGTCGAATCCTGGGAAACCCTCTTGGCGGCTACGGCCGGGTCGAAGAGGATGGGCCGCAGGAAGGCGACGAGGTCGTCGACCGACTGGCCCTCGGCGAGCGGGAAGCTTGCGCCCTCCGAACCCTTGAGCAGAGCGGCGAAGTAGTCCGCGTCGAAACCGGGCATGATCTTGTCGTTGGAATAGTGGTGGTGGATGCCGTTGGAGAACCAGACCCTCTTGACGTAGGTCATGAACTCGGCCCAGCGCGGGTCGTTCCGGTCGCCCTTGTAGCCCTTGACGATGCCGTCGAGGGTCCGCAGGATCTTGAGGTTGTGCTTGTAGTTCTGGTCGAATAAGATATCACGGCCGCAGAGGGCGGCCTCGCTCAGGTAGTAGACCAGCTCTTTTTGCGCCGCCGTGAGCGCCTCGAATCCCGGGACCTGGTAACGAAGGATCCTCAGGTCGGCGAACTGGTCGATCTGCCATTGGAACTCCGGGGCGGCCGCGGCCGGCTCGGCCGGGGGTTCAGTCTTCTTGCATCCGGCGGCCAAAAAGGCCAGGCCGAAGCAGAGGGCGAGAAGGAGCGAGTTCTTGATGTTCATGCGAATGGACCTCTCAATCGGGTTTTCGGGCGGTTTCGACCGCGGGCTAATGATATCCGAACGTTCGCTCCGAGTCCATGCCTTCTTGCCCCTCGGCCGGTCCGATGATAATATCTTCTGCCGGATGAAAGAAAAACGGCCGGCCGGCGTCAAAAGGTTGGCCATGAATTCTAGGTGGAGGTTTCTATGAGAAAGAACGTTTTGGCCGTTATCCTCGTCTTCGCCGCGCTCATCAGCCTGCGGGC
>MEYF01000006.1:15647-28753 GCA_001775755.1 Candidatus Aminicenantes bacterium RBG_19FT_COMBO_65_30
CGAGGACGTCCAGAAAGCATTAAGCCTGGTCGACAAGCCCCAGCCCGCGCCCGACAAGTTCAAGGCGGGGCTCGAAGCCATCACCGCCAAGGACACCCTGGCGATGTTGACCTATATCTCGTCCGACCTCATGGAAGGCCGGGAGACGGCGACCCGCGGCTACGCCCTGGCCGCCGAGTACGCCGCCTCCTTATTCAAGATGTGGGGCGTCAAGCCCGCCGGCGACATGCCTGTCGCGGATGACGGACGCCGCATGGGCATGAGGCCCAGGGGCAGGGCGCCGCAAGCCCCCCGGGAGCGGAGCTACTTCCAGGAATTCGCCATGAAGGAGGTCCTGCACTCCCAAACCCTGGTCACGATCGAGGTCAACAAGAGCGGATCTCTCAAGAGCCGCGTCTTCCGGAACGACCTTGATTTTCGGGCTCAGGATGAAAACGAGCGGAGGCTTGCCCTTCCCGAGGGGACGCTGACAGCACCCGTCGTCTTCGTCGGCTACGGCATCTCCGAGCCCTCGATCGGCTTCGATGAGCTCAAGGGGATGAACCTCAAGGGCAAGATCGTCCTCCTGCTCAGCGACGCGCCGGGCCGGGACAACCCTCTGTCCCCGTTCCAGGCCAAGAAGGAGCTCAAGGACAAGTACTTCCCGGCCATGCCCCAGGGCGATATGATGGCCAGGATGATGCGGGGAGGCCCGCAGCGGTTCAACAAGGTCGCCGAGATCAACAAGCTCGGCCCGGCGGCAATCGTCCAGGTCTCGAGCGAGGGCAAGGACAGCGACGTCTTCAAGGCCCTGTCCATGGTTCGCAAGCCCAACGACGAGCGTCCGATCGTCAACAAGCCCCGCCGGCGGCTGTCGGTCGCGGGCGACTCGGGCACGCCCATGGGCATGGGCGGCGGGTCGGCGACGACGATCACCCGCGAGATGGCCAACCTCCTGCTCGAGGGGACGGGCCAGACGATCGACGACCTGAAGAAAAAGATCGAATCGACCTTCAAGCCCGCGTCATTCGACATAGCCGGCGCGAAGATGACAATCGCCACGACATCAAAGACGGCCCTCGTCCGCGGCACCAACGTCATCGGCGTCATCGAAGGCACCGACCCCAAGCTCAAGGACGAGGTCTTCGTCGTCGGCGGCCACTACGACCATCTGGGGATGTGGGAGGAATACATCTATAACGGCGCGGACGACAACGGCTCCGGGTCGGTCGGCGTCCTGAACATCGCCAAGGCCATGGCCGCGAATCCGGTCAAGCCGAAGCGCTCCGTCGTCTTCGCCCTGTGGACGGGCGAGGAGGAAGGCCTTCTCGGATCGCGCTATTACGTCCAGAACCCCAGCTTCCCCATCGAGAAGACGGTCGGCTACCTCAACTATGACATGATCAGCCGGCCCTATGATGCCGAGTCGCTCACCCGTACGATGCGCGCCTACGGCGTCCCCGGCGCCGAGGACCTGGTCAAGAAGGTCCGCGCTCCCTGGTTCGTCACGGCCAGCGTGACCGAGGGCACACCTTTCGCCGACATCGCCCGGGAGATGAACCAGTACGTCGGGCTCGACCTGGCCTTCCGCTTCAACGCGCTCGGCGCCGGCGGCGGCGGCTCCGACCACGCTTCGTTCGCCTCGGTCAAGCTCCCGTTCATCTACTACATGGCGGGCATGCCCCCCGACTACCACCAGACGAGCGACAGCGTGGAAAAGGTCAGCGGAGAGCTCATCGCCAAGATCAGCCAGCACGGTTTCCTGACGGTCTTCGCCTTCGCCGACAAATAAAAAGCTAAGAGAAAACACTGGATTTAGGAATTGCCCCGGCTCGATCGCCCATCGCCCGATTTTTTCGCAGGCGTGTTTCTTTGCGCTTGAAGGAGCCCTCTAGATTATTTTAAAATAGGCCGGAAGGGTTATCGGAAGGCGCATGAAGAAGCTCCGTGTCGCGCTCATCTACAACGCCTACACGGACTCCAAGCCGGACGAAAAAGCCGACACGGGGAGTCTTCACTATCTGCGTCAGATGATCCGCGGCATCGCCCGCGGCCTGCGGCGCCTCCGGCACGAGGTCGTCGTCATGCCCCTCGCCGGCGACCTGTCCGTCCTCCAGCGCAAGCTCAACCGTCTCGGGCCCGACATCGTCTTCAACCAGTACGACGACGTCGTCCACGGCGCCCTCTACGAGATGCGCGTGGCCGCGTTCATCCGCATGCTCGGCTACCCCATGACCGGCTCCCCCGCCCTGGGCCTCGGACTGAGCCGCTACAAGTACATGTCCCTGAGCCTGCTCAAGGGCGCCGGCCTGCCGATCCCGCCGTCGACGACCCTCATCGAGCGGCTCTCGGACATCGATGAGCTCAAGTGGAGCTTCCCCCTCATCGTCCACGCGGCCCAGGAGCACGCCGGCATCGGCCTCGACAGGGGCTCCGTCGTCCAGACCAAGAAGGCCCTCAAGGAGAAGTCGCGGGAGATCCTCCGCACCTATAAACAGCCCGCCCTCGTCCAGCATTTCCTCAAGGGCCGGGAGTTCAACGTCGGCCTCATCGGCGGACGGACCGTCCGCGTCCTGCCGCTCGCCGAAGTGGACTATTCGCGCCTGCCCCGGGCCATCCCGCCGATCATGTCGTACGCGGCCAAGTGGGTCGAGACGTCCGTAGAATACCGGCGGACCGAGATCATCTGCCCGGCCCGGGTCGATGCCACGCTGACCGCCCTCATCGGCAAGACGGCGGTCAAGGCCTTCCGGGCGGTCGGCGGCTGGGGCTACGGCCGCGTCGACGTCCGGCTCGACGAGAGTGGTCAGCCCATCATCCTCGAGGTCAATTGCAACCCCTGCCTCGACAGCGGCATGGGCCTGGCGCGCTCGGCGGAACAGGCGGGGATCGAATATCCCCAGCTTCTCCAGGCTATCATCAAGGCCGCGTTCGAGGGCCCGCCCTACGACATGCACCTGCCGATCTTCAACCTCGGGAATTCCGGGCGGGTCAGGGGCCGCTAGGCGTCAGCCCGTCAACCGGCCGGTATAGGCATAGTCGAGGGCCAGGGCGACGACCAGGGACACGACGTCCATCAGCCTCTCCCCTTCCGCGCCCGGCCTGTAGCTCAGCCCGAGGGCGGTAGCCCTCGCTTCGAGCTTGCGGAGGAGGGCGTCCGCCTCCGGAGGAGTCAGCACGGACCAATGGACCACCCGTTCGACCAGGCGGTCGCGATACCGTTTGAACAGGGCCGAGGCCGGCCGGAGGACATGTCCCCGGGATGCCGGGAAGGCCTCAAGAAGACTGTCGTCGACGTAACCACGGGCGTCCCGACGGAACCGCTCGGCCTGTTTTCCATAGTATTCGGCCAGGGTCAGATTCATCCGGTCGACGGGACGGAGATGCCGGCCGCGGCGGCTCTCGGGGGCGTTCTCCCGGATGTCCTTCATGAGCCGGTCGACATAAAGGAGCTTGCGGATGACCGGCCAGTTCCGGTAGCGGCGCCGCCACCCGGAGCGGGGCGCGAGCCAGACGGCGAAGGTCTCGGCGAAGTCCTCGTCCGGGTGTTTCTGGGCGTAGGTCCGGCCGTAGGGGTGGGCGGCGATGTGGCGGACATAGTGGCGGCTCATCCTGTCCGGCCGGAAGGAGTCGCGGTAGGGCTTGGTGAAAGGCCCGAAGATCTCGCCCCAGCTCGGGCGCCTCCAGAGGCGGTAGGCGTAGTTCACGGCGTGGCCGGCTTCATGGCGGAGGAGCATCATGATCGTCCGGCGGTCCTCGACATCGCCGGTCTGCTCCTCCTCGAGACGGGCCAGGCGCGGGTCGGCCAGGTAGAACGGGATGCCTATGACGGGGGTGCGGTCCGGACAGCCCCAGCCGTCCGTCAGGTAGACCTCGGGCTTAAAACGGAGCTTTTTGGCTTCCATTTCCCGGCGCAGGCGGCGGACGGACCCTTCGACGGGGGAGCCTTCGATGCCCAGGCGGAGGCGCGAAATGCGGGTGTTCAAAAGCTCGAACCTGACCGTTTCCCAGCTCTGGACGAGAGATTGGATGGTTTTGCCGCTCATCACGCCCTCGAATTGCCCCCCTGGGCCGCCCCTCTGGAGGTCGAGCCGTCAGGGAGCGCCCCTTCCCATATGGCCGGGTACCGGCCCCGGCCGGTTTTTCAGGCCCTCGGAGACGCAGAGAAAATACGGCATGGGGGCGGTCTTGTCAAGGCGGAATTTCGGCCCTAAAAAGAGGCCCGGGCGGGGGCGTATGAGCCTTCCCCTCCTGACCAGTCGATTTGGCCCTTGAGCCGGGCCGCCCTTTTATGGTATTATGATCGTCTGATTAGACCATAGGACAGAAACGAAGCGGAAAGAACTTCCCGCCCGTGAGATCACTCCCTGCGGTATTCATCCTCCAGGGTTGACCCCCAGTCCAAGAAGGAAAGAACATGCGTTTTACGGAACTCGACCTCGATCCCAAGCTGCAGCTGGCCATCGCGGATAGGGGCTATACCGACCTGACTCCCGTCCAGGAGCTGACCCTGGACAGATCGCTGAAAGGCCAGGACGTGGCCGTCCAGTCCCAGACGGGGACGGGAAAGACGGCCGCTTTCCTGATCACCCTCTTCGCCCATCTCCTCCGGCATCACCGGGGATCGAGGAGAAAGGCCCTCATCATCGTCCCGACGCGCGAGCTGGCCGTCCAGATCGAAGGCGAGGCCCTGCTCCTCAACCGGCCCCTGGGAATGGAGATCGGGTGTTTCTACGGCGGCGTCGGCTACGCCGTCCAGCTGGCCCAGATCAAGGCCGGCCCGGACATCATCATCGGCACGCCGGGGCGCCTGCTCGACCTGGCCGAGAAGAAGCGTCTCAACTTCAAGGAGTGCGGCTTCCTCGTCATCGACGAGGCTGACCGCCTCTTCGACATGGGCTTTCTGCCCGACCTCCGCGACATCGTCCGCCAGATGCCCGATCGCGAGCACCGGCAGAGCATGCTCTTCAGCGCAACGCTGAACAAGCTCTCGCGCCGGGTGGCCGAGGCCTACCTCAACGCGCCGGCCTTCATCGAGGTCACTCCCGAACAGCTGACCGTGGATACGGTCCTCCAGGAGCTCTACCGGGTCGGCAGCCACATCAAGCTCAACCTCCTCCTCGGCCTGCTCCGGCGCCGCGCGCCCAAGAACGTCCTCATCTTCACCAACATGAAGCACACGGCGTTCCTCGTCTCGAAACAGCTCCAAGCGAACGGCCATAAGGCCAAGTTCCTCAACGGCGACCTGCCCCAGAGCGAGCGGCTGAAGATCATCGAGGATTTCATGGCCGGACGCTTTCCCATCCTCGTGGCCACCGACGTCGCCTCCCGGGGGCTCCACATCGACGACCTGGAAATGGTCATCAACTACGACATCCCCCAGGATTGCGAGAACTACGTCCACCGGATCGGCCGGACGGCCCGGGCCGGGGCGACGGGCCTGGCCATCACCCTGGCCAGCGAGAAAACGGCCGACCACCTCGAAGCCATCGAGAAGTTCATCGGGCAGAAGATCCCGGTGCTCCCGGTGACGGACGACCTCTTCATGAGGGACCTGAGCCTGGAGAAGCTGGCCGGCCAGCACCTCGAGAGAAGGCGGCCCTCGGGCCGGGGCGGAAGCTCCTCGGGACGGCGGGGCGGCGGAGGCGCGGGGCGCCGGGCCGGGGCAAGCTACGGGCGGGCGAGGAGCGGCGGCCGGCCGCGTTGACAGCCCTCCGCGGCTTTATTAGAATGGGCGCCTGACCCGGGGGCCCGGGAGACCCAAGGCCGAGGTTGTCCGTGGAAAAGAAGCCGTTACCCGAACTGGACAGGATCTGCGCCGCCTTCGACTGCGAAGGGACCTGGATCTCGTCCTGCCCCATCCCGTCGGGTCACATCAACGACACCTACTGCTCCGAGTTCGGCGCGGCGGGGCGGAGGGTCAAGTACGTCAACCAGAGGATCAACCACCTCGTTTTCCGCGAGCCCGAACTGCTCATGGAGAATATCGAGCGGGTGACGCGGTTCGCCCGGGAGCGGATCCTCGCCGCGGGCGGCGACCCGGCCAGGGAAACGCTGACCATCGTCCCGACGCGCGACGGAGAGTCCTTCCACCGGACCCCGGGAGGCACCTACTGGAGGATGTTCCGCTACATCGACGGCGCCCGGACCTACGACCGGGTCGAGGACCTCAGGCACGTCTACTCGGCCTCGAAGGCCTTCGGCAATTTCCAGAAGATGCTGGCCGGTCTGCCCGGCGAGCGGCTCCACGAGACGATCCCCGATTTCCACCACACCCGGAAGCGCTACGGCGCGTTCCTCGCGGCGCTCGAATTCGACCCGGCCAACCGGGCCGCCGCCGTCAAGCCCGAGATCGATTTCGTCACCGCCCGGGAGAAGGACACGGGGAAGGTCGTCGAGGGGATGAGTTCGGGCCGCATCCCCGAGCGGGTGACGCACAACGACACCAAGCTCAACAACGTCATGATCGACGACCGGACCGGCGAAGGCGTCTGCGTCATCGACCTCGACACGGTCATGCCGGGATCGATCCTCTACGACTTCGGCGACTCGGTCCGGCTCGGGGCGGCGACGGCGGCCGAGGATGAGCGCGACCTGGGCAAGGTCGGCTTCGAGCTCGGGCTCTTCGACCGGCTGGCCGCCGGCTACCTCAGCGCGGCCCGGGACTTCCTCGTCCCCGCGGAGACGGAGCTCCTCGCGTTCTCAGCCAGGCTTCTAACGCTCGAGTGCGGCATCCGTTTTCTCACCGACTATCTCAAGGGCGACGTCTACTTCAAGATCCATCGCGAGGGTCACAACCTCGACCGCGCCCGGACGCAGTTCAAGATGGTTGCCGAGATGGAGAGGCAGATGGCGGCCATGGACGCCGTCGTCGATAAATATCTCTAGTTTCGATTTCATCGCCACCGTCCCGTCGTTAAACACGCGAATAGCGCGTATTGAGTTGTGTGTCCACCTTATTATAGACTCCATCTCTCCAGGAGGTGGCCATGACAATCCGTCGTATTGCGAAATCAGCGGCGCTTCTCATCCTCGTCATGCCCGTGATGGCGGCTCAAACTCAGGGGCCGGCGTCCGGACCGGGGCCGCTCGACGACGGCCTGGCCCGGGCTTTCCGCTACCGCGCCATCGGCCCGGCCAGGCAATGCGGCCGGATTCTGCACGTCGCCGCCCACCCGTCCGAACCGTTCACGTTCTATATCTCGCCGGGGACGGGCGGCCTGTGGAGGACGACGAACAACGGAACGACCTTCGAATCTCTCCTCCCCGAAGAAAGCAACGTCCCCGTCGGGCATTTCGCCATCGCCCCATCCGACCCGAAGATCCTCTGGGTGGGCACGGGCGACCCGGCCTCCGGGCGCATCCCCATCCGCGGCTCCGGCGTGATGAAATCCGTGGACGGCGGCAAGACCTGGAAATCCATGGGCCTGGCTGAAACGCGCCACATCGGCCGGATCGCCATCCACCCGTCGAACCCCGACATCGTCTTCATCGCCGCCCTCGGCTATCATTTCAGCGCCAACTCCGAGCGGGGCCTCTACAAGACCCGGGACGGCGGCCGGACTTGGGCCAAGGTCCTCGACCTCGGCGACAAGGTCGGTTTCGTCGAGGTCGTCCTGCGTCCGGGCGACCCCGACGTCGTCTTCGCCGCGTCCTATGACAAGTCCCGCGTCCCCTGGAACTTCGACGATTTCGGCCCCGGGACCGCGATCTTCAAATCGGCGGACGGGGGAGAAATCTGGCGCAAGCTCGCCGGAGGCCTCCCCTCCGGGAACCTCGGCCGCATCGGCCTGGCCATCGCCCCCAAGAACCCGGACATCATGTACGCCACGATCGACAACGCCAATGAGCGGCCCCGGACGGAGGAGGAGGCCAAGCGCGCCGCGGCCGCGGGCGCCCCATCTCCAAGGCCCGCCCAGGTCCCCCGCGTCGGCGGCGAGGTCTACCGCTCCGAGGACGGCGGCGAGACCTGGAAAAAGATGAACTCCGCCAAGGAACCCGTCGGCGGCGGCAAGTGGTACGGGCAGATCTACATCGACCCGAACGACGACAAGGTCGTCTACGTGCCCAACACGCCTCTCTACCGTTCCCTCGACGGCGGAAAGACCTGGGGCGCCAAGGCGCCGGAAAACCTGGCCGGCTCCGTCCACGTCGACCATCACGCCATCTGGATCGACCCGGCCGATTCGCGGCATATCATCCTCGGCCACGACGGCGGCCTGGCCGTCTCCTACGATTTCGGGAAAACCTGGGACGCTTTCGACTCCCTGCCGCTCGCCCAGTATTACGCCGTCGGCGTCGACATGGACGAGCCCTACAACATCTACGGCGGGCTCCAGGACAACGGCTCCGTCAAGATCCCGTCGAACGGCCCTTCCGGCATGATCACCCGCGACGATTGGACCGCCGTCGGCGGCGGCGACGGCATGGTCAACGTCGTCGACCCCGCGGACAGCCGCTGGCTCTACAATGCCTCCCAGAACGGGGCCATCCAGCGCGTCGACCAGAAGCTCGGCCTGTCCCAATCGATCAGGCCCCGACCGCCGGCGGGAGGGCCGGCCTATCGCTTCAACTGGACGGCGCCGATCGCCGTCTCGCCCCACAACAGCCAGATCATCACCATCGGCGCCCAGGTCCTTCTCCGTTCCCTCAACCGCGGGGACACGTGGCAGGAGATCTCGCCCGACCTGACGACCAACGACCCGGTCAAGCTCAAGGGCAACATCGAATTCTGCACCCTGACCTCGATCGCGGAGTCGCCGCTCGAGGCCGGTCTCATCTGGGTGGGCACGGACGACGGGAAAGTCCAGGTCACCCGCAACGGCGGAGGCGCCTGGCGGGACGTCACCGGGAACCTCACGGCGGCAGGCGCGCCCGAAGAATATTACGTCACCCGCGTCTTCGCCTCGGCCCACAAGCCCGGCACGGCCTACGCGGCCAAGGCCGGCTGGCACCGCGACGACTACCGGCCCTTCGTTTTCCGGACCGAGGATTTCGGCGAGACCTGGGCGAACATCACCGCCGACCTGCCCGAAGGCACCGTCTACGTCATTGCCGAGGACCGCAGGAATCCCGGCCTGCTCTTCGCCGGCACGGAGATGAGCGTCTTCGCCTCGGTCGACGGCGGCCGGGCCTGGCGCGGGTTCGGCAGCGGGCTGCCGCCCAACGCCCTCGTCCACGACCTCCTCATCCATCCGCGCGCGAACGACCTCGTCGTGGCCACCCACGGCCGCGGGCTCTTCGTCGTCGACATCAGTCCCCTCCAGGAGATGAACGACAAGTTCTTCGCCGAGGACCTGGCCCTCTTCGAGATCGAGCCGAAAATTCCATGGACCCCGCGGCGGAGAAAGCTCGAAGGGTCGGACGGCGACCGGAAGTTCAGCGCGCCCAACGAGCCCGCCGGCATGGTCATCAACTATTACCTCAAGTCCGCGCTGAAGGACAAGGACAAGGCGGTCATCCGGATCGCCGACCCCTACGGCGAGGAGATGGCCGCGATCGAGGGAAAGGGAACGGCCGGCCTCCAATCCGTCGTCTGGGACATGCGCCGGCCGCCGGCGAAGAAGGCGGCGGGCGGCGGAGAGCCTGCCCAGGCCGGGAGGTTCGCGCGGCCGCGGCTCGTGCCGCCCGGCGAGTACGTGGTCCCGCTCGAGGCCGCCGGCCGGAAGCTCGTCCGGAGGGCCCTCGTCCGGGCCGAG
Source organism: Candidatus Aminicenantes bacterium RBG_19FT_COMBO_65_30 (assembly GCA_001775755.1). Lineage (GTDB taxonomy): Bacteria > Acidobacteriota > Aminicenantia > Aminicenantales > Saccharicenantaceae > RBG-16-66-30. The sequence goes on from MEYF01000006.1 coordinate 25,325, forward strand.
CCCGAGCGATAACGGCCCCATCCTGACCAACCATCACGTCGCCTTCGGGGCGGACCAAACGGCCGGACGGATCGCCAGCCAGACGGCCTTGCTGATCTGGATGTCCTGGACGGCGACACCCGTCAGGTCGGCCACGGTGGTCTCGCTCTCCGAAGCCCGCCACAGTTTTTGGTCCCCGATCACCCGCCCGAGCTCGACCAGGCGGTCCCTCCCGATCGCGCCGGCGTTCACGGCTTGGTAAACTTCCCCCCTCAGCTCCGACTGGCTGAGACTGTCGACGACGACCCGGTCCGCCCGGGCCAGAATGGCCGCGTCGAGCTCCTGCTTCGCGGCGGTGTCGGAGCCGACGGCCGTGATGTGCGTCCCCGGCCGGATCCACTCCGCCTTGAGGACGGGCGCCGTCGCGGGCGTGCAGGTGACGATGAGGTTGGCCGCGGCCGCGACCTTCTCGGCCCGGAGCGTCGTCCGGATCTTCAAGCCGGGTGATTCCATATCCCGGCGATACGCGACGAGCTCTTCCTCGTTGACTCCCCAGACGACCGCCTCTTCGAACTTCCGCACCCGGCGGAGCCAGTCGAGCTGCATCCGCCCCTGGACGCCCGCGCCGACGATGCCCACGGCCGTCACCTCGCGCGGGGCCAGGTACTTGGCGACGACCGCGCCGGCCACCGCCGTCCGCAGGTTGGTCAAGTAGCCTTCATCGAGGAGGATGGCCTCGAGAACGCCTGTCTTCCGGCTGAAAACGAGCATCAGGCCGTCGCCGGACGGAAGACCCAACTTCGGATTGTCGTAAAATCCGGAGGCGATCTTGATCACGTAGAAATCGTCGCCCTTGATGTAACCGTACTTGATGTGGACGTCGCCCGGCGGATCGTTGAAAACGAGCTCCCCGACCGGCGGGACGACGACTTCGCCGCGCGAATAGGCGACGAATCCTTCCTCGATCAACGGGATGGGGTCGATCGCGGCCAGGGCCTTCTTGATCTCGGCGAGGGGAACGACGACCGGCATCCCGGTCCTCCTTCGTCCGGCAATGGGATCCGACCGGGCCAGGCTCAAAGTCGCCTGACGGACATGCCCAGCTTCTCGAGCGTCTTGACGGCGATATCGAGTTTCTGGTTTTTCACGAACACGTGGTCCGTGGTGTAGGCCGAGACGGCGAAGATGTTGACCCCGGCGTCGGCCAAGGCCCCGGAGACCGAGGCGATGAATCCAACCAGGCTGAGCGGCAGGACCATGTCGAAGGTGATCATCCGCCAGTCGCCCTCGAACCCCAGGTACTTCTGGGCGCCGACCTTCGACTCGTCGATGATGCAGGTCGTCTCCCGGTCGTCCTTGATGACGGCGAAGGCGTTGGCGCAGGCCCTCGTCGTCTTGATGATGGCGTAGGTCTCCGCGGAGACGACGGCCCGGCCGTTCTTGAAGTAGGTGAGGATGTCGCCGCGTTTCATGACCTGTGACTCCGGCCTGCTTTTTTCCGATCCCGGACCCTCTCCAGGATCCAGCCCGGCTTCTCGACCTGACGGGCCCGGGCGATGGCCAAGGCGCCGGCGGCCACGTCCTTGGTGATCGTCGAGCCCGCGGCGATATAAGCGCCCCGCCCGACCTTGACAGGGGCGACGAGCTCCGTCCCGGAGCCGATGAAGGCCCCGGCGCCGATGCGGGTGGGGCTCTTCGACACGCCGTCATAATTGCAGGTGATCGTCCCGGCGCCGACGTTGACGTCCTCCTCGACCCAGCTGTCGCCGATGTAGCTCAAGTGCTGGGCTTTGGAGCGCGGGCCGAAGACGGTATTTTTCATCTCGACGAAGTTGCCCACCTTGGCCCCGGAGCAGACCCGGGTCTTGGGCCGGAACCTGGAGAAGGGTCCGACCTGCGCGTCATCCTCGAGGACGGTGTCCTCCATGACCGTGGAGCTCAGGACTTTCACCCGGGCGCCGAGCGTCGAGCTCATGATGTGGACGTGGGGATAGATGCGGCCGTCGGCGCCTATCTTCGACGGTCCTTCGATGACCACGAACGGATAGACGACGGTCCGCGGGCCGATCTCCGCGGCCCAATCGACCCAGGCCGAAGCGGGGTCGAGGAACATGACGCCACGGCGGGCGAGGGCGTCGTTTTTCCGTTCCCGGAGGCGTCCCGCCGTCCGGCCGATGTTCACGCCCTTCTCGACCGGCAGGACTTCCTCGGGCTCCAGGCATTCGGTAAAGCCGACTTTCCTCCCCGCTTTCGTCAGACGCAGGGCCAAGGATTCGAAACCGGCCGCGGCACGGGTCGGGGAGATGCCCCGGAGAAGCGGGAAAGCGTCCGCGGAACGGAGGGCCAGGATCCCCGTGAGCCCGGCCTCCCCTCCCCCGCTCATGAACGTCAGGGACGAGTCCTTGGCCGCGTGGACGCGGAGCAAGGCCTTCAGCGTCCGGTCGCGAAGCAGGGGCAAGCCGGCAGGAACGACCAAGACGTCGCAGTCCGGGTATTTTTCAAGGACGGCCCGCGCCGTACCGAGGGCCGTCAGAAGGCCCTCCCGCCGACCGGCTTTCCGCTTCTTGCCGGCGAGCAAGAAGATTGGTGTTTTCGTCTCGACGCCCTTGATCAGGTTTTCCCACCCGTCCCGCACATCGGCACCCGTGTCGGCCAGGACCAGGACGGCGTCGGGGTCGAGCCGGCAGGCGGCTTCGAGAGCGTAGGCGCCGAGCGGTCGTCCGAGAAGCGGCTGGAACACCGCGTCTTCTCCACCCCCCAAATAGAGAACGACGGCTTTTCTTTTCATAAGAGCTTGGTGATGAGCTTGAACTTCTTGTCTTCCCAGAGGGACTCGAAATCGGGTTCGTTCTGGGCGAGCACGGAAAAATGCCTGTCCTTCTGGATGGCCTTCTTGAGGAAGTCGAGGGCGTCGTCGCCCTGGCCCATCAGGGTGTGGACGTCGGCCAACAGAAAATAGACGAGCCCATCGTTCTCCTTGAACTCCAGGGCCTTCACCAGGACCTTGACCGCCCCGGGGTAATCGCCCTGATTGATCTTGACGACGCCGTAGCGATAGTGGTCCTCGAAGCCCTTCAGAGATACGCCCTCTTTTTTGGGCCACTTCTGGGCGATGGCGAGATAGGCCTTGGCCCGGTCGACGATCTCGCGGTCGACCGGGAATTTCTCGATGAAGCCTTTGAACGACTCGACGGCCTTGTCGAAGTCGCCCTTGCGGAATTCCTTGACGGCCAGGCTGTAGGCTGCCAGGGCTTTCTGGTACTCGTCCTTTTTCGTTCGTTGTTCGCGCACGGTGTTCCTCTCAGAATGCATTCGGAGTTTTCCCTATTTTACACGAGACCCGGGGCTTTGACAATATCGCCGTTCGACCGAGACTGGCGTTTCTATCGGCAGGCTGATGACAAGCCCACTTCCACCGCTCGGGGTATTCCCGCCGTCGGCCGCGGCCTG
>MEYF01000006.1:28765-33733 GCA_001775755.1 Candidatus Aminicenantes bacterium RBG_19FT_COMBO_65_30
CTCCTCTCCCTTCGGTCGAGGAACCGTGCCCGCTTCGCCCTCCCACGGCCTCCTCTGGGAACACCCCTGCGCGTTTGCGTGGGCTCATTCCATTCTCGCCCTTGTCATTGCGATGCCAAGAGGGGCGGAGGAGGTCGTCGGAGGAAGCATAAAGCGGTGAAAGCCAAGATTCTATTCAGATAGTTACCCCCCATCGAATCCGGCCCGGGAAGGCGTAAGAATCACCGCAGCTGACGGAGACGATCCCCGAGGTCCGTCCGCGGCCGACGGCGGGAATACCCCGAGCGTTTGGGAGTGGGCTCGAACACACGGCGGTGTTCCGTCTTGGCCGTTATGGTAGAATATAGGGGTGAAAAAGCGCCTGGAGGAGATCCTGGAGAAGGTCCACGGCGGGAAGCTCTCGCCGGCCAAGGCCCTCGAACTCCTTGAGGGATACCCCTACTGCGACCTCGAATTCGCCAAGGTCGACCACCACCGCGAGGTCGTCAAGGGCGCCCCCGAGATCATCTTCGGCTTGGGCAAGACGCCGGTCCAGATCGGCTTAATTGGCCGGGAGATCCTCAAGAAAGGCTCGAACCTCCTCGTCACCAGGGTCGAGCCCGCGGTCTGGACCAAGGTCAAATCCAAGCTCCCCGGCGCCGTCTACAACGAGGCCGCCCGGATTGTCAGCCTGGAGCAGACGAAACCTCCGGCCGGCCGCGGGACGATCGTCGTCATGACCGCCGGAACCTCGGACATCCCGGTGGCCGAGGAAGCGGCCGCGACCGCGGAGATTCTCGGCAACACGACCGAGCGCATCTACGACGTCGGGGTGGCCGGCCTCCACCGGCTCCTCGGCCAGTACGACCGCATCCGCCGGGCCCGGGTCATCATCACGGTCGCCGGCATGGAAGGGGCGCTGCCGAGCGTCGTCGCCGGCCTGGTCAAGGTCCCCGTCATCGCCGTTCCCACGAGCATCGGTTACGGGGCGAGCTTCAAGGGCTTGGCCGCCCTTCTGGCCATGCTCAACTCCTGTCCGGGAGGGGTGGCCGTGGTCAACATCGACAACGGCTTCGGGGCCGCCTTCCTGGCCAGCCTGATCAACCACCTCTAGCGCGTAGGAAACGGGCGGGAATCGTCCGAAAGAATAATAAATAGAACACCTTGACAAGGGGGAGTCCCGTTCCTATATTCTATGAGAACGCGCGGACCGAAAAGAATTCATGGAGATCATTGACCAGGTCAGGCAGGCGTCGTCCATAGTCGAGATCGCCTCCCAGTACACGACCTTGAAGCGGCGGGGCCGGAAATGGGTCGGTCTCTGCCCGTTCCACACCGAAAAAACCCCTTCGTTCACCGTCGACGAGGAGAAACAGCTCTATCACTGCTTCGGCTGCGGCGTCGGCGGGGACATCTATTCCCTGGTCATGGAGAGGGAGAATTTGACCTTCCCCGAGGCCCTCAAAAACCTGGCCGAACGGTACCACATCCCCCTGCCGGCTCAGCAGAGGGTCCGCCCGGAGGTCCTCAAGCTCGAAGAAAAGCTCTTCAAGATCAACGACTTAGCCCTCGGCTTCTTCAAGAAAAACCTGTTCAACACCCAGGAGGGGAAGAAGGCCCTCGAATACCTGAAAAAGCGGGGACTCTCCGAGGAGACCATTCAGACCCTCAAGATCGGTTACGCCCTGAACTCGTGGACCGCCCTGCTCGATTTTTTCCAGGAGAAGGACGCCCCGGTTTCGCTCCTGGAAAAAGGCGGCCTCGTCCTGCCCGGCCAGCGGACCGGGGAATACCGCGACCGCTTCCGGGGGCGGGTCATCTTCCCCATCTTCAGCTTGACGGGCCGGGTCGTTGCCTTCGGCGGCCGGACGGTCATCGACGCCGAGCCGAAATACCTGAACTCGCCGGAAACGCCCCTGTACTCCAAGGGCAAGCTTCTCTACGGCCTGAATTTCACCAAGGACGCCGTCCGGCAGGAGGGAACGGCCATCCTGGTCGAAGGATACACGGACTTCTCGTCGCTCTACCAGGCGGGTATCCGCAACGTCGTCGCCTCCCTGGGCACGGCCCTGACGGCCTGGCAGGTCGGACAGGCGATGCGCTTCGCCTCGCGCCTGATCATCAATTACGACGGGGACAGCGCCGGACGGGCGGCCGCCGCGCGGGCGGTGCCTCTGGGCTTCGAGAAGGGTCTCAACGTCGACGTCCTCGTCCTGCCCGACGAGCTCGACCCCGACGCTTTCCTCAAGAAGCACGGCCGGGAAAAGTACCTGGCCCTCCAAAAGAAAACGGTCACCGGCCTCGACTTCCTGGTCGATTCGATGGCCAGGAGCGTCCGGATGACGATCCCCGAGGAGAAGGGACGGGTCGTCCGGGCCATCGTCAGGGAGATCGAGAAAGTGCCCGACGCCGTCGCCCGGAGCGAGTACCTCCGGCGGGCGAGCCAGAAACTAGGCGTCGGCGAGGAGCTCCTCCGCAGCATCGTCGAGCACAAGGCCCCGAACAAGGGCCAGGAGGAAGCCGGCCTTTTCTGCCCGGCGGAAAAGCGTCTCTTCCAGATCCTGATGGAGGACCGCTCGGTCGCGCCCTACGTCTTCGCCGAGTGCGGCGAGGAGATCTTCCAGGGACTTCGGAGCGAGCCCGTCTTCCAGTACATCCTGGACTGCTTCAGGCACGATCAGGACTGGAGCTTCCCCGGGCTCCAGGGCAAGGTCCCCCCGGCCCTCCTGTCGCATTTGGCCAACGCGCTGTTCGAAAAATCGTCGGGGAGGTCGGTCGAGGAAGCCCAGGAATGCCTGAAATCGCTGCGCCGGGTCCACCTCCAGAACCGCCTGAAGGACATCCAGCAGAAGATCGCCCGATCGGAAAAAAATGGCGAAAAGGAAGAGCTCCTGGCCCTCCTTTACCAGAAACAGGACATCACGAAACAGATCCTGTCGATGACGTGAGCAGGGAAGAAAGTCCCGTGGACGTTCGTCATATAGGATTCATGAGGAAACGAGGTGCGCGCCGTGTCTCCGGACAATAAATTCCATAAAGACGAGATCTCCCAGCTCATTTCGAAGGGCCGCAAGCAGGGCTACCTCCTCTTCGAGGAGATCGATAAGACCTTCACCGAGGACCTGGATTCCGAGGAGGATTTCGACGATTTCCTGTCCTCGATGGACGATTACGGGATCAAGATCCTGGACTCGCGCCAGAAGGAGATCATCCCCCAGCGCCGGAAAAGCGACCTCGTCTCGACCCACGGGCTGGAGCGGACGACCGACCCGGTCAAGCTCTACCTGCGCGAGATGGGCAACATCTCGCTCCTGACCCGCGAGGGCGAGATCGCCATCGCCCGCGAGATCGAGCGCGGCGAGAAGAGCATCATCAAAGCCCTCAGCCGGACGCGCCTCATCCTTAACCAGGTGCTGGCGCTTGAAGATCGGATCAAGGAGAATCCCTTCATCATCCAAGAGATGTTCGACGTCTCCGAGGATGACATCGCCGAGGGCAAGCTCGAGGAGAAGAAGAAACAGATCCTGGGCAAGGTCAAGAGGATCAAAGAGCTCAGCCGGAAGCTCGACCGCATCCCGGAGAAGAAGAAGACCCTCGTCAGCCGCGGCCGGATCATCGTCAAGATCAGCCGGACGATCCGCGACCTCAGCCTCCGCTCGGCTCACCGGGAGAAGATCATCGACGAGCTCCGGACCCGGCTGAGGACCATCAACGACCTCGAGGACGCCCGCGACGATTGGACATCGGCCCGGGCCAAAAAGAAGAAGGACGACCCCGTCCTCAAGCAGAAGATCCGCGACGCGAACCGGGAGCTGCGGAAGGAGATCTCGGAGGTCGGGCTCGACCCGGAGTCCCTGCGGCGAGCCGTCCGGGCCATCACGGCCGGGAAGAGGGTCAGCGACCAGGCCAAGAAGGAGCTCGTCGCGGCCAACCTCCGGCTCGTCGTGTCCATCGCCAAGAAGTACAGCAACCGCGGCCTCCAGTTCCTCGATCTCATCCAGGAAGGCAACATGGGGCTGATGAAGGCCGTCGAGAAGTTCGAATACCGGCGGGGCTACAAGTTCTCGACCTACGCCACGTGGTGGATCCGGCAGGCCATCACCCGGGCCATCGCCGACCAGGCCCGAACAATCCGCATCCCCGTGCACATGATCGAGACGATCAACAAGCTCATCCGCGTCTCCCGGGCGCTCGTCCAGGAGATCGGGAGGGAGCCGACGAGCGAGGAGATCGCCAAGAAGATGGACATGCCGGTCAGCAAGGTCCGCAAGATCATCAAGATCGCCCAGGAGCCCATCTCGCTCGAGACGCCCATCGGCGAGGAGGAGGACAGCCACCTCGGGGATTTCATCGAAGACAAGCTCATCCCCTCCCCGCCCGACACGGTCATCCATATCAACCTCAAGGAGCAGATCGAGGAGGCCCTGAAATCGCTGACGGACCGCGAGGGCCGCGTTCTCAAGATGCGTTTCGGGCTGGGCGACGGCAACGAGCACACCCTCGAAGAGGTCGGCCAGCAGTTCAAGGTGACGCGCGAGCGCATCCGTCAGATCGAGGCCAAGGCCCTGCGCAAGCTCAAGCACCCGAGCCGCAGCCGCAAGCTCAAGTCGTTCACGAATAACCATTAAGTTCAGCCTCGGGATTTATCTTCGCTTGCTTGAGGGACCCTTTGGCATTGGGCGCGCCATTCCATCGGCCGCAGCGGGGCCTCGGGGATCGTCTCCGTTCGCTGCGGTGATTCTTAACGCCTTCCCGGTCCGGAGTCGATGGGGGGAGCGGCAGGGAGCGAACTCTGGGGGGCGACCGATAGGAGTGCGGTGGAGCGGCTCGGAACGGGAAGATGATCCCCGCCGGGCTATCACAAAGAATTTACGGCGTTTAGTTGAGCGTTGCCGCCATTTATGTTATAAAAGGTGGCCGAGGGCCTATAGCTCAGTGGTAGAGCCACCGGCTCATAACCGGCAGGTCCCAGGTTCGAATCCTGGTAGG
>MEYF01000007.1:0-3723 GCA_001775755.1 Candidatus Aminicenantes bacterium RBG_19FT_COMBO_65_30
CCGGCGGGTCCCCCTTCCCTCACGGGGGCTTCGTGGCGACATCCATCGCCGCCTCCGGGTGGATTTCCCGGAAATCGGAGATGAACCATTTTTTTCCCCCTCGACTTGAAATCCGCCGAAATTGAGCGTATCATTCTGTTTTGCATCAGGAGAGGCCCGACCCTAACCGGCCGGGCCCGGCAACCTGGGACGGACACCCGAGGTGCTCACTCGCCAGCGGCGAGGATGTGGTCGCGAAAGCGCAAGCGGCAACCAAGTGTCCACGGCGAAAGACCCGCTCTCCTGATATCCGTGGAGCGGGTTTTTTAGCGCCGGACCGAAAGCCCGTCGCGGCCCCATCCCAGCCCCTGAGCGAGCCGAACAACGTCGCTTATCCGGAAAGGAGGCTTCGATGGCCAAAGATTTCGTGTTCACCTCGGAGTCGGTCTCCGAGGGCCATCCCGACAAGATGGCCGACCTCATCTCCGACGCATTCCTCGACGCGGTCCTGGCGAAAGACCCCCTCGGCAAGGTCGCTTGTGAGACGCTCGTCACCAAGAACGTCGCCGTCATCGCCGGCGAGTTCCGGACCAAGGCGAAGATCGATCCCGTGTCCATCGTCCGTGAAACCGCCCGGGAGATCGGATATCACGATCCCCTGATCGGCTTCGACGCGGAAACCTGTGAAGTCCATACCTATCTCGGCCGGCAGTCGGCCGATATCGCCCGGGGGGTCGACCAGGCCAACGGCGAGGTCGGGGCCGGCGACCAGGGTCTCATGTTCGGCTACGCGACGACCGAAACCCCCGAGCTCATGCCCCTGCCCATCCGCCTCGCCCATCGTCTCGTCCAGAAACAGGCCGAGGTCCGCAAGAGCGGCCGTCTCCCCTGGCTCAGGCCTGACGCCAAGTCCCAGGTTGCGGTCCGCTACAAGGACAAGCGGCCCGTGGCCGTCGAAAAAGTCGTGCTCTCGACCCAGCACTCGCGCGACGTCGAGAACAAGGAGATCCGTGAGTGCGTCGTCGCCGAGATCATAGAAAAAGTCATCCCGGCCGAGCTGCGGTCGAAGACGATCGAGTACCTGGTCAACCCGACGGGCCGCTTCGAGATCGGAGGCCCGGTCGGCGACACCGGCCTGACCGGCCGCAAGATCATCGTCGACACCTACGGCGGCAGCTGCCCCCACGGCGGCGGGGCCTTCTCGGGCAAGGACCCGACCAAGGTCGACCGGTCGGCGGCCTACACCGCCCGCTACATCGCCAAGAACATCGTCGCGGCCGGGCTGGCCGAGCACTGCACCATCCAGCTGGCCTACGTCATCGGCGTCGTCGAGCCGTTCTCGCTCATGGTCAACGTGCACAGCGGCGCGAAGGTCAGCGAGGAGGCCATCGAAAAGGCCGTGCGCTCGATCTTCCAGCTCACGCCGGCGGGCATGATCAAGATGCTGGACCTGCGCCGGCCCATCTACAAGAAGACCGCGGCCTACGGTCATTTCGGCCGCGAGCTCCCCGATTTCACCTGGGAGCGGACGGACAAGGTCGACGAGCTCAAGGCCTACTTCGGCTACACCAGCCTCGACGCCGGCCGGACGAGGCCGGCCGCCTGAGGCCGACGGAAGGCCGGGCGTCAGGATCCTTCGATCCTGATCCACCTGTCGAGAGCGGTGAAATAGAGCCCGGACTCCTTGACATTCTCCCCCGTGATCTTCGCCCAGAACCTGGTATAGAGCTGGACCTGGGGCCGGTAATAATCCACGAGACCGTCGAGGGCGTTCTCCCTTGTTCCGCCCCCTCCTTCCGAGAAGGCTTTGGGGAGCCGGTCGGTCTTATAATCGGCGATGACCCAGCCGTCCTTTTCCTTGAAGAGGAGGTCGATGGCGCCCGACAGGAAAACCGGCGCCCCGCGGACGGGGACGACGGGCTTGCCTCCGGCGAGAGGTACGAAGCCGACCCTGGCGGCGAGGTCTTTGTATTCGGCGTCCTCCGGTCCCACATTGACCGAGAAGGGCACCTCGAACATGCGCCGTTCGGCCCGCATCGCCCTCAGCCAGAATTCGGAGCTGACGATGGCGCCGACAAGGCCGGCGAGCTCCAGGCTCGCCGTCGAATCCCGTTCCGCGGCGACCAGGACGTCCCTGGCCATCCGTGACAATCTGTCTTCCCCGGCGATCGCTCCGGTCTTGCCGCATCCGGCCGCCGGCCACTCCTCGCCCAGGGTCTTCAGCATGACGTGGACCTCGGACCCCCACATCCCCAGCCCTCCCTTGGCCCACTCGGGCGGCTCCTGGTCGCGCCTGGCGAGCGAGGTCACCGTCTCGTGAAGCGCGCCGGCCAGCGAGGCCTCGGCCATCCTCCGCCGCAGGGCCTCCCGTCCTTTATTCACTTCGTCCGGCCTGACGAAGTCCCTTTTCCGGCCCTGAGGCTCCAGGCGTCGGGACGCCGCGCCCTCGGCCGGAGGGCATTCCGGAAGCTCGGCGATCCCTTCGAAGCCAATTTCAAGCGGACCCCAGGCTTTTCTCGCGCCAAGATCGCCTTCGTAAGCGCTGATGATAAGGAGGTCCCGGGCCCGGGTTGCCGCCACGTACATCAGACGGTTCTCCTCGGCCTCCTCGTACTTTTTTTCCTCGGCCGCGCTCTCTTCCCAGCCAACGGGTTGGGAGACCGTTCTCGTCACGAAACCGAGCGGCTTCGAAAAACGGAAATGCCCGCGCGGAGTCCCTTCCGTCCGCCGGATGTGCCTATCCGGCTCGAAATCACGGACGCCGGCCGGATTGGCCAGCCACACGACCGGCGCCTCGAGCCCCTTGGCTTTATGAAGGTTCATCAGGCGGACGGCGTCGCGGCGGCCCGGCGTGAGACTCATCTCCTCGACCGGCTGGGCACCGACCCATTCGCCCATGAACTCGACAGCGGCGGCGAAGGATGTCATGTCCTCGCTCTCGCGGCCGCGCAGCACCTCGACCAGCTTGAAGACGTTCCCCGCCCGGCTGCTGCCCATCTCGGCCGTCACCAGGTGGTTGAGGAGCCCCGAGCTCTGGAGGATCGACTCCAGGGCCGCCGATGGCGGGGCCTTCGCCGCGATGTCCCGCCAGCCGCGAAGAACGCCGAACGCGCGCCGCACCCGCGCCGAACCGCGTTCCCCGGCGGCTCGGGTGAGATAGGAGAATCCGCCTCCGGCCGCCCTGTGCTCCAGGAGCTCCTGGTCGCTCAGCCCGAAGAAGAGTCCGCGCAGGACGGCCACCGTCGCGACCGGGTCGTCAGGGTCGTCGAGGGCGCGGAGGAGGTTCATGACCTCGTCGATCTCCCCGTTGTCGGCGAAGGCGTCGCTGCCGGCGATCTCGAAGGGGATGCCCAGCTCCTCGAGCCGCCGGGCGTACTTGTTCATCCGGTCCTTGTAGCGGAAAAGCACGAGAAAATCGCCGGGCTCGGCCGGCCGCGGCCCCTCGTCCCCATCCTCGAGGACGAGGTTCCCGGCAAGAGCCCAGGCCATGAACTCGGCTAAACGTCGCGAGTCGAATTCGGCGATGTCTTCTTTGGCGTTGCGCTTCACGGCTGGGACCGTGACCTTGCGGACTCCGGCGAGCGCCTGCCGGCCGCTGCCGCGCATCGCCTCGAGCGGCATGAAGCCGGCCTGGTGGGCGTCCGCCCGGGGCGGAAATAGGCCGCCCCGGCCGGGATCGAAGAGCGGATTGACCCAGTCGGCGATCGACCGGATCGAGCGGAAGTTGGCGGTGAGCTCGAGCGT
>MEYF01000007.1:3734-22685 GCA_001775755.1 Candidatus Aminicenantes bacterium RBG_19FT_COMBO_65_30
CCGCCTCGATCCGCTCCTTGACCAGGTTGTAGATGTCGATGTCCGCCCGCCGGAACCTGTAGATCGACTGCTTGGGGTCGCCGACGAGAAAGAGGGACCCGGGCGCCGGCGCGAGCCGGGTCCAGTCGCGCTCGGCGTCGTCGGTCCCGGTGAGAAGAAACAGGATCTCCGTCTGGATGGGGTCGGTGTCCTGGAACTCGTCGACGAGGATGGGATGGAAACGCTTCCGGAAATAGCCCCGGACCTCGGGGTTCTCGCGGAGAAGGCGCGCCGCGAGCATGAGCTGGTCCTGAAAGTTGAGCCGCGCGTCGGCCCGCCGCCTTTCGGCGTAGAATCGGACGGCCGGACGCAGGAAGGCCAGCGCTTTCGTGTGCCGGAACTCGCGCCACTCGCGGAGCGTCGGAAGCGCGACCTTTTCCTGAAAGGCCTCCGCCGCGGCCAGCATCCTGTCGGCGTCCTCTTTGGATGCCCAACGGATCTTGGTGACACCGAGCTTCTTGTCGAAGAGCTCGATCGTCTCCATCAGCCGCCGGTTGTCCGCGAAGCCGATATTGCGCCTCCGCCTGAAACAGCGGACGAGCAGGGATTGGAGGCCGTCGCGGCCCTTCTCCGGCCGCTCCCTCGGCACGAGCGACGCGGCCAGATCGAGGAGCTCCTCCAAGGCCTTGCGCGCCGGCCCGAAGCCGGGCGCCGCGGCGCGTCCGGGGACCGCCTCGACGTCGGGGAAATCGGCGATCGCCTTGAAAGCCGGTTCGAGTTCGGCGGGCTCGAGCCCGGCCTCGTCGAGGCCGCGCAAGGCCGCTTCATCCTCGAGCCGCGCCTTGGCTTGATATTCATCCCAGGATTCTTCGAGGAGGACGCGGTCCTCGTGCTCTTCGAGCTCGCGGAAATCGGGGTCGATCCCCGCCTCGACGGGACGCTCCCGCAGGAGCCGGGCGCAAAACGAATGGATCGTCCCGATGAAGGACCTCTCGAGGCCCATGAGGGCCGCGTCGAGCCGGGCCCGGACCGAGGCGTCCTTCTCCTCGAACCGCGCCTTTTCCAGCGCGACCTGGAAACGCCCCCTGAGCTCCGACGCCGCCTTGCGGGTGAAGGTCACGGCGGCCAGCGTGTCGATGGCCGCCCGGCCCGAAGCGAGCAGGGCGATCATGCGGTCAACGAGGCTTTTTGTCTTCCCCGATCCTGCCCCCGCCTCGACCAGGAACGTCGTGCCCAGGTCGCGCTTGATCCTGTCGCGGATCGTTTGGTCGGGCGGCGTCCTCTTCTTCGCGCTCATCACTTGTACTCGTCGAGCTTGTCGTAGGCCTCGAAGATCTCCGGACTTCCTTCCCGCTTCCTGTCGGCCTCGCCGGGGCCGCCGGAGACGCAAACCGGGGCGTAGTCGCAGAAGCGGCACTTGGCCTCCGGGCCGGCGATGAAGTAGCCTTTTTCGAGAAGACAGAGGAGATCGTTGAGGAGGTTCCGGAGCCGGTCCCGGTCGAAGTCCCTGACCATGATCTCCAGGCCCTCGCCCCGGCGCGACGGGAAGAGGTAGCCGCTCGCCGTGACCCGCGCCTTCCCGCCGGAGGGCTTTCCGGACAGGATCTTTTCCAGAGCGACGGCATAGAGGGCATGCTGGATGGCCCGGCCTCGTCCGAACTCGACCAGATCCTCGTATGCGGCGGGACTCCCGGTCTTGTAATCCAGGATCCGGTAGCGGTCCTTCCCGAGCCGGTCGATCCTGTCGATGTAGCCTCGGAGGCGGAAGGAGCGTCCGCCTCCGAGCTCGATCCTCTCCCCATCGATCTCTTTCTCGAACTCGAAGGGCTCGCCTTTCTCTTCGCGCTTCTCCTCCGCGGCCATGAAGATGCCGAGCGACTCCATGATGTCCCGCCTCTCGCTCTCGTAGATGCCCTCGGAGGGCGGCGGGATCTCCTGTTTCGTCCGGGCGAGAAGCCTGCCGGCGACTTCGTCCATGAGCCCGGCATGTTGTTCCGGCGCGACCGCCTCCCCGCTGTCCCTGACCCTGGTCATGAACTCGCAGAGGATCTCGTGGACGAGGCTGCCGCGCTGGAGCGGATCGAGCCAGCGCGACCGGTCGAATTCGACCTCCTCCGGCGGCTCGACCTTGAGCACGTATCGGAGGAAATAGGCATAGGGACAGCGGGCCAAAAGCTCAAGGCGCGACGCGGACATGATCGCCCTTCCCCCGGCGACCGGGTCGACGTCGGCGCGGAGGGGCCCGATATCGACGATCCCCTCGTACTCGGTCAGCCGATCCCCGGCCCGGGCGGCGGCGGCGGCCAACCCGGCGGCAAGGTGAGGGAAATTGGCGGCGACGGAACGCGCGCCGTCGCGGAGCGTTTCCGCTCCGGCCAGCCGGTCGAGCCACCAGTCGATCTCGTCGAAGGTCCTGTCGGGGCCGCCGGGAAGGAAACCCGCCGCCTCGGGGAGCTCCCGCTCGAGGGAGGCATAATCGAGATCGGGGTCGCTCCGGCGGAGCCGGAAGGCCTGGAGGATGACCGAGGACGGAAAGGACGCCCGTCCTTCGACGACATCGAAGGAGGGATAGCTCAGCACGACCCGTCCTCGGACGGAAGCGAGCGCCGCGGCCAGGCCGAAGAGGTTGGAGTGGAGGACGTCGGCCGCCGTCGGCAGGGAATCCGAGACCGCGGCGCGCTCCTCGTCGAGAAGGACCGGGTCCTGGAGGCCGCGTCCGGGAAAGGTCGCTTCGTCGAGCCCGACGACGAACGTGACCGGCCGGCCGGAATACCCTCCCGAGGCGAATCCGGCGATATGGAGCCGGCCGGGAAGCGGCGGCGACGCGCCGACGCGGAGCGGCGAACCGGCCGCCCAAAGAAGGTCGAGGGCTTCCTTCAGCGAACGGGCCGGAAAGCGGCTTTCGCCCCGGATCTCGGCCAGGCGGAGGCACAGGACTTCCCTAGCCTTGCGGTCGAGGTCGGAATCGGCCCGGCCGTAATCCCGGATGACCCGGAGAAACGTCTCGCAGAGCTCCGGAAAATCGTAGGCGGGAGCGGCGTCCGGCTCGGGGATGACGGCCAACAGTCTGCCTACGGCGGCGGCGAGCTCATCGATCTCGGCCACTTCCGCTAAAAGGCGCGCCCGGCGCGCATCGTCGGCCTCCCCTCCTTCCACGCCCTCTCCCCTTTCCTTTAAGGCGAGATCGGCCTCCTTTTTTTCGCGGAGGGCCTCGAGCCTGTCGAGATAACGCCCCCTGCCCCAGCCGATCATCGCGCTCCGGAGATGACGACAGGCCGCCCGGGCCGCGAGCGGGGTCCCGGACGCTCCGGCCGGAAGCACAAGGTCGCCGTTCTCGAGCAGGCGACAGAGGTAGGCGCCGGAAAAGTCGTTCCTCAGCCAGTCGGCCAGACCAAAAAAGAGACGCCCGGGCGAGGTGAAGGAGACGGGAACGCCCTCCCCGAACGTCACCGGCAAGCCCGTCCTGGCCGCGAGAAGGTAGAAGACCGTTTGATGGGCCGAACCCGGCGGCGTTAGGATCTCGGCGTGGTCGAAGGGGATCTTTTCGGCGTAAAGGCGACGCAGGATCTCCCGGCATTCGTTGGCGGGTCCAAGCGCCTTGAAGATGCTGATGCCAGCGGCGTTTTCCGGAGGAGGCGCCTCGCGGGGCGCGAAAAGCCAAGACAGGCGTCCCGCTCCGGCGGCCTCGGCGGGACCGGGGGCGGGCCAGCAATGGCGCGGCCGTTCCAAACCGAAAACAGGATCGCCCGGGACGAGGATGAGGCGATTTCCGGCCGCGGTCCGGACGAGGTCCGTCTCGAGCCGGCTCAGGCGAGCGTTCGCCAGGCAGAGGATCCGGGCGGAAGAGCATGGCGTCCGAGCTAAAGCCCGGACGGCCCCGGCGAGAAGGGCGGCCGAGTCGAGGAGGCCGTCCGCTTCGAGGGCGCGCTCGTAGCGGCCGAGGAGGAGGGACAGCTCTTTTCCTTTGCGCTCGACGAGGAAGCGCTCGGGACGCAACTCGCCGCTCGTCCGACCGTCGCGCCTCAGATCCCGTATGGCGCGGTAGAGCGCCTGGACCAGGCCGGGAGAAGACCCGGCCCGGCCGAAGTACTCGAGGTCCCCGGCGGCGAGGAGCTCCCTGAAGAGCCGGTCCGTCAGGGCCAGCTCCGCCGCTGACGTCATCGGCTTCCCCGCGCCCGCATCTCCGCTCCTCTCAAGAACCTCCTCGGCCAGCATCGACGGCGTGACGAACCGGAGATTGACCCAGGACCCGGCCTCGCGGGCCAGCGCCTCTCCGATCTGGCGGCCGGCGACGAAAGAGGGACAGACGAAGACTTTTTCGTCGAGCGGATGGTCGCGGCAGAAAGCGGCGAGGAAGCGGATCGTGGTGCTGGGCGGTTCGGCTGTCCGCGCCGCCGGCTTCGTCGCCCGGGCCGCCGGTTTTGGAGAGACCTTGGACTTCGTCTTCACTTCGTCACCGGCATCCGGTAGAGGTGGATCTTGTGTTCGCGGCCGCTCTCGTCGGTCACGACCTCGCTCCGGACAAGACGGCCGTCCCAGCCGGGGATCATGTAGTCGTGGGAGACGATGCGGACGCCCGGACGAAGGTCCCGCTCGAAGGCGGGCTCGAGGGTCTCCAGCGATTCCGGCAGGAGGTAAAGGGCCAGGACCGTCGCCCCGGTCAGCCGGGCCTTGGTGGCGTCCATAAGGAGGAATCGGACGAGCTTCTCGACGCCCTCCCGCTTAGCGCCGGCACGGCATTCCTCGATGAGGGCGGCGTCGATGTCGATGCCCACCCCCCGGGCCCGGAACGTCTTGGCCGCCGTGATGACCATGCGGCCGTCGCCGCAGCCGACGTCATAGACGACGTCCTCCGGGCCGACCGCCGCGATCTCTAGCATGCGTTCGACGACCGGGCGGGGCGTGGGGACGAAGGGAGCGAGGTCGGCCGCGTCATCCCGGCCGTGGGAGCCGGGATAGATCTTGATGATGTCGTCCTCGTCGTAGCGGAAAGAATAGGGCTTGCCGGGATGGACGAGGGTGGTGCCCGTCCGCTTCCCGTTGTCGAACGAGATCTCGACGGGCAGGTCGGTCGAGAGCCTGTCGACGGCTCCGACGGCGAGCGTCCGGGTCAGCGGCCCGCGACGGCCGGGTCCGGGCATGATCGTGTAGACGATGTCCTTCCGGGTGACGTTCCGCAGGGTCGCGTCCTGCCTGAAGGCGGCGGCGGAGGAACGCGGCGCGAGATCGACCCTGTTCCCCGCGTCCCGGCCGGGCCGGCCGACGAAGAGCGCCAGCACGGCCAGCACGAGAAAGACGACGACGAGCCCGGCCTGGATGGCCCGCTTCACGGCCTCCCCCCGGACCGAGCTCCTGTCCTCATCGGCTCCAAGGTAAAACAGCCCGGACGGGAAGTCAACGGCGCCGGTCCTCGTCAAGCGATTTTTTTGGGCATGGCACAGGGACATGTACCTCAGGTACGTGTCCCTCTTTCCTTCATTTACAGCAGGTTGTTTGGGGGTGGTTACTTTATCCGAATATTTACCAGAATTGCGGCTCCGAGTTGCTCCGCCGCAATTCTGCCGGTCGTTCCGTAAACTCCGCTCCCCGCCGCTCCCTGCAGCTACGCGAAGAAATCGCCGGGGACGGTCCTCAGCCGACTGATGTCCCTGACCCTGTCGGCGACGTCGAAACCCTTGGCGCAGACGGCCGAACAGGAGGCGCAGGATCCGCAGGCGTCCCCGGCGAGATCGAGGGAGCCGACGAGCTCATGGGCCAGCCCGAGGTTCCTGTAGCCGTAGGCATACATGTAGCCCCTCATCAGGTCCGGTATCGGGAGGCGCTTCGGGCAGCCGGCGACGCACTGGCCGCACTGCTGGCAGTAGAGGCCGGCCACCTGCTCCTCGAAATGGAGGTCCTTGAGCTCCTGCGGCGTGAGGGCGATGTCGGTGACGACGGACCAGTCTTCCTTGAGCTGGTCGAACGTCGTGAAGCCCGGGATGGCCGTGGCGACATTGGGGTCGTTGAGGACCCACTTCAGCGCGGCCCGCATGTTGATCGGCTGGAGCTTCTCCTTGTCCCAGTAGGCGCCGGCCTGGGTCTTCATGGCCACGACGCCGATGCCGGCCGCCGCGGCTTCGGCCACGGCCTTGCGGACCTCCTCGCGGTGGTCCTGCCGGAAATTATAGGCGGTCAGGATGACGTCGTAGGCCTTGGCCTCGATCGTCGCCCGGATGACGGCCGGCTCGTTGGAATGGGTGGTGATGCCGATGAACCGGGCCTTGCCCGACTTCTTGGCCGTCTCGAGGGCCCCGATCATGTCCGGGTTCTTGACGTGATCCGGGGCCGAGTTGTTGTGGAGGTAGAGGACCTCGACGTGGTCGAGGCCGAGCCTCTGGAGGCTGAGGTCGAACCTCTCCAGGAAGGCCTTTCGGACGGCCGCGCCGTCGAGCCCCTGCATGGCCTTCTCCCTGTTCGGCCCGGGCACCTTGGTCATGATCATGTAGGAGTCGCGAGGACGGCCCTTGATGATCTCTCCGATCATCTGCTCGTTCCGGCCGCGCTGGTAGCCGTGGGCCGTGTCGAGCATGACGATGCCGGTCTCGAGGGCCGCCTGGACGACGGCCGGATTGTCGGCGTTCATGACGCCCATGCTGACGACGGGGATCTTGAGGCCGGTCCGGCCCAACGTCCGGACGATCGGCTTGGCCTGGGCCCCGCCGGCGACGGCCTGCCCTGTCCCGGCGGCGCCGAGGACGGCAGCCTTGACCGCGCCCGGGACGGCCCCGACGGCGGCCAGTCCGGTCAGGCCTTTCTTCAGAAAGGTCCTTCTTTTATATCCGGTTTCTTTCCTCATCATTCTCTCCTCCGCGGCTGGATCGCCCGTTTCCCCTACGGGCTAATTCCGACTAAACAGATATCCATTGTATAGAATGCTCCCGGATTGTCAATCGGTGCGCCCGGCCTCGAGGCCGCCGTTTGACTTTTGCGGACCCGGGATTATACTTCCTGTCGATGATGAGAGAAACGCCTCTGCGGCTGGCGGTGGCCGTCTTCGCCGGCCTCGTCCTGGGCGTCCCTTCGGGCGGTCAGATCGACGCGCCGCCCGCCGACCCGTTGATGAGGACGTTCTTCAGCGTCCGCTCCGCCCGGCCCGACAATACCCTGCCGGCGGTCCTCCGCGGGCAATTCGAAAAGGACGACGGCACCCCCCTGAAGTCCGTGCCGATCGATCTCGACGGCGACGGAAAAGAGGAGAAATTCGTCCTCTGCGGCGCGCCCTCGGCCGCCGGAGGCTACCAGTGGCTCGTCTTCGATCCGGCCAGGGGGGTTGGCCGCGGCGTCGTTATCGGGACCATCATCTTCATCGGCCGGGAATCCGACGGCGGTTACCCCGGGCTCGAGACCTACTGGAAGCAGGGCGGCGACATGTCCGTCGTCTTCCGCTACACCTACGCCCGGGGCCGGTACGGACGCTCCGGGACGCGGGCCTTGACCCTCTGGGAGACGAGCGAGTATTTCCGCGCCAAGCCGCCGCTCGACCTCGACAGGGAGCTGGCCGAGATCAAGTAGCGGAGTGAGAAAGCTCCGGGGCCTCCATCGTCTTTATCTTCGAAGACGACGGAATGGAGGAACGGATGAAAAACAAGCTGACCCAAGAGGAATTCGTCAAGCTGGCCATTGCCCGGCTGCGCCTCGAAAACTACAAGGGGATCCACTCGATCTACAGCGGTTTCAACGACGCCTTCAAGACCTATTTCGACGGCGCGAACCCCATCGACGCGACCGGCGAACTGGCCCGGCTGGGGAAAATCTTCATCAGGCCGGTCAAAGGCGGCGTCATGCTCTACATCCCGGGCGAAGGGCCGGAGATGAGCCGCGGCGACATGGCCCTCAAGAAGATGGGCTTGCTCGAAAAGGCGCCCGCCCCGCGCGATAACTGACCGGGCCTGTCTCTCAGGCGGAAAGCGCGGCCGACGGCTGGGCCGGCTGCTCCTCCATGTACTGGATGTAGAGGTCGGTCAGGTCCTCGTGGGCCAGCTCCATGGCCGTCTTCATCATGACCAGCCGGCCCCTGCGCATGAACCCGATCCGGTCGGCGATGAGCTTGGCCCGGAAGATGTCGTGGGTCGACATGAAAACGGATTTCCCCTTGTCGCGCATCTGGACGAGGATCTCCAGGAACTCCCGCCCCGACTGGGGATCGAGCCCGGAGGTCGGCTCGTCGAGGAGGACGTTCGGCGCGTCCTTGACCAGGGCGATGGCGATGCCCAGCTTCTGGCGCATGCCCTTGGAGAAATTCTTGACCCGGCGATCGAAGGCCTCCTTTTGGAGGCCGACCCGGTCGAGGACCTCGGCGTAGTCTTTCTTCTTGAGCGTCCGCTTTCCGGCCAGGCGGCTGAAATAATCGAGGTTCTGGACGGCCGTGAAATTGCCGTAGAGCATGACGTTCTCGGAGACGAAAGAGACGTGGCGCTTGGCCTTGAGCGGATCCTTGGCCACGTCGATCCCTTCGATGAGGGCCGTCCCCGACGTGGCCGGGATGAAGTTCAGGAAGAGGTTGATAGCCGTCGTCTTGCCGGCTCCGTTGGCCCCGAACATGCAGAAGATCTCGCCCGGCTCGACCTTGAAGGTCAGGCCGTCGAGGGCCAGTTCGCCGTCCTCGTAACGCTTGGTCAGGTCGATGGCTTCGAGCATGGGTTCACTCCTTAACGGACGTCGTAGCGCAGGAACGAGACGTACGCGCCGACGAAAAAGACGATGATCATGACGGCAAGAAGGGCGAAATCGGGGATGGTCCGGACGAGGGACCGGCTCAGCCATTCCGGCTCGATCGTGTGCTGGGGCATGTCGTCGAGGCTGATCTTGGGCTGCTCGCCCGTCTGGAAGTTGATGCTCTGAGCCAGCTTGGAGTTGATCCACTTGGTGTAGATCGGCTTGTAGGCCCGGACCGAGGCCAGGAACCTGTCGAAGTCATTGACCCCCGTCTTGGCCAGGGTCATCGAGCCGAAGGTCAGGGCCGAGGCGGGCGAGATGCGAGACATGTTGATGGCCAGGTTCTGCTGGGCTCGTTTCCTCTGCTGATAGTCCCGTTCGATCGCGGAGTTGTTCTCGTCGATCTTCGAGGTCATCTCCTGCTGGTAGTTCTGCAAGAACTGCCGGAATTTCTCCTCGAAAGCCTTGGGGTCCTTCTGGGCGTCGGTCCGGTTCTTCTGGACCCAATCGAGATAGCCCTTCTGGCTTTCGGTCTGGATCTGCTGGAGGAAGGCGTCCTTCTTGGCCGTGATCTCATGGACCGAGGGGATGGGCCGGATCTGCCCGGCCGTGATGACCGCGACCTTGGGGATGACCATGACGAAGACGACCCAGATGAAAAGCAGGACCAGGAAACTCGTCGACGACCGCGACGTCCGGGCCGAAACGAAGAGCCCGAGGCTGAAGAAGACGGACAGATAGAGGAAGAACATCAGGAAGATGAGGAGCAGCCGGCCCCAGTCCTCACCGCCGAGCGAGATGTCGGGCGTGATGAGAAGGATGATCAGGCTCAGGACGAGCGGGATGAGGAGCGGCAGAAGGAGGCTGATGTAGCCGCCGATGGCCTTGCCGAGAATGAGCCGGTCGCGCGGCACCTCGTTCGACAGGGCCAGCTTGAGCGTCCCCTTTTCCTTCTCGCCGACGATGGCGTCATAGGTGAAGAGGATGGCGAAGAGGCTGAGGACGATCTTGACGATGAACATCAGGTCCAGGGGGCCGAAGACGGCGAAAACCGGATTGCTGCTGTATTTGGAGTCGACGAGGTTCGGATCGGCGACGATGTTGACCGGAGCCACACGGCCCACCGCCTCCTCGATGCCGTTGACGACCGTTCCCAGGACCTGGGGCGGCTTGCTGACTTTGACCCCGATCCCGGCGAGCGACGAGAAGTTCGGCTGGCTCTCCATGTTCTTTTTGTTCAGGGCCAGCGACGCCGTGTGCTCTTTCTTCTCCGCCCGGTAATTGGTCACCCCGGTATAGACCGAGAGCAGGATGAGAATGGTGCAGAGAAGAAAGGTGAAGACGAATTTAGGGCTGGTGATGTTGTCCAGGATCTCTTTTTTGATGATGTCTCGAAGCATGCCGGCCTCCCTCGAATATGTCGCCGTCGACGGATGAACCCGGGGGCGGGTTTCTCCGGTATTATACGGCAAATCGGCCCGGAGGTTTAATGAATTTCGGGATCGAAAAAGAGCCCGAAGCGCTCGGGCGTCCACAGAAAGTTCCCGCCCCGTGTTCTCAAGAGACGCACCCGGACCTTCGAGGATTCGACGGCCGGGAAGCGCCGGCCACCCAACTATACAACAAGAACCGGGACGCGCACCACAGGCACACGTCCCCGGCCATTCATGTCATCGGCCATTTGTCGGGCTAAGGGACGCTTCCCGGGCCGTGAGGCGGCCCGCAGCCTGCCCGGCGTTGACAACAACCGGGGCGTGAATTATGCTCCCCCTCGCCAAAAGAGGACCTCCGGCGTCCCGCCAGAAAGGAGGGCGCGATGGACCCCGTCATCACCCTGAACGCCGTCGACTACGCCATCATCGGCGGCTACATCCTGGTCATGATCCTCGTCGGCTATTCGCTCAAGAAATACATGAAGACGGGCGAGGATTTCTTCCTCTCGGGCCGCTCGCTCCCCGGCTGGATCACGGGCCTGGCCTTCCTCTCGGCCAACCTCGGCGCCCTCGAGGTCATCGGCATGGTGGCCAACTCGGCCAAATACGGCATCGCCACGGTCCACTTCTACTGGGTCGGGGCCATCCCGGCCATGGTCTTCCTGGGGATTTTCATGATGCCCTTCTATTACGGCAGCCGTGTCCGGACCGTGCCCGAGTACCTCAAGCTCCGCTACAATGAGGCGACCCGGGGTCTCAACGCCATCTCCTTCGCCATCATGACCGTCCTCATGAGCGGCATCAGCCTCTACGCCATGGCTCTGCTCTTCAAGCTCATGCTCGGCTGGTCGCTCACCGGGAGCATCCTCTTCGCCGCCGCGGTCGTCCTCCTCTACGTCTTCTGGGGGGGTCTGTCCTCCTCGATCTACAACGAGGTCATCCAGTTCTTTCTCATCTGGCTCGGCCTCCTGCCCATCGTTTTCCTCGGCCTCAAGGAGGTGGGCGGCTTCGCCGGGTTCGTGGCCAAGCTCAAGGAGCCCCTCCTCCACTCGGCGAAATACCTGGGGACGAGCAACAATCCGCTCGGCGTCGACTGGTTCGGCGTGGTCATGGGCCTCGGCTTCGTCCTGTCCTTCGGCTACTGGACGACGGACTTCCTCGTCGTCCAGCGGGCCCTGGCCTCGAAGAACATCAACTCCGCCCGGATGACCCCGATCATCGCCTCGTTCCCGAAAATGCTCGTCCCCATCATCGTCGTCATCCCGGGGCTCGTCGCCCTGCTCGTCCTGCCCGAATTCAGCCAGAGCGCCCTGCCCTCGACCGAATACAACTCGGCCCTGATCCTCCTCATGAAGCACTACCTGCCGAACGGCCTTCTGGGGCTGGCCATCACGGCGCTCCTGGCGAGCTTCATGTCCGGCATGGCCGGGAACGTCACGGCCTTCAACACCATCTGGACCTACGACATCTACGGCAGCTATATCAAGAAGGGGAAACCGGACGCCCATTACCTGAAGATGGGCAAATACGCCACGGTCTTCGGCGTGGCCATCAGCGTCGGCACCGCCTACATCGTTCAGTCCTTCCCCAACTTGATGGACTACATGCAGCTCATCTTCTCCTTCTTCAACGCGCCCTTATTCGCCACCTTCCTCCTGGGCATGTTCTGGAAGGGCGCCACGGGCTGGGGCGGCTTCTTCGGCCTGCTCGTCGGCATCTTCGTCGCCGCCGGGCACTACCTCCTCTACAAGCTCGGCGTCGTCCATTACGCCAGCGACATGGCCGCCAATTTCTACCAGGCCTGGTGGGCCTGGCTGGCGGACTTCGTCGTCACGATCGGCGTCAGCCTCTTCACCGCCAAGCGGGACCCGAAGGAGCTCGCCGGCCTCGTCTTCGGCCTGACGCCGAAGCCCAAGGCCGCCGCCCGCTGGCTCGCGCGGCCCGCGGTCTGGGGGACCCTGGCCATCGTCATCGCCATCGTCCTCAACATCATCTTCTGGTGATCGGGACCGTGACCCTCAAGGAGGGAACCATGAACGACAAGATCGAAACGAAGGACCAAGGGACGGGAATGGGCCAGGGCCACGTCCTCGACCTCAAGCTCCCGATCGGCTGGCTCCTCAGCGCCTACGGCGTCCTGCTCACGGTCTACGGGCTGGTGACCAAAAAAGAGATGTACGCGATTTCCCTCGGCCTCAACCTCAACCTGGTTTGGGGGATCCTGATGCTCGTCGTCGGCGGCGGTTTCCTCCTCGCCGCGTTTCTGAAGAAAGGAAAGGCCGGAGGCTAGTCGCGGCTCTCGCGCATGCGGATGTAGATCGCGGCGCCGCCCCCCTCTTCGCCCCGCGAGTGGACCTCGAAGAGAGCCTGCTGGCTCTTGATGAGCTGGGACAGCTGCTTGAAGCCGTAGGTGCGGGGGTCGAACCCCGGGTCGAGCTGCCGCAGGTAAAAGCCGATCTCGCCGAGGTTGGCCCAGCCGTCCTCGTGGACGGCCATGTCGAAGGCGCCCTTGAGCAGGGGGACGGGATCGTACTTGCCGCTCTTGTCCTCGCGGTCCTCCCGGTCCTCGTGCTCCTCGCGCTCCTCTTTCTGCTCCCGGGTCTCCTTGCCGCCGCCCTTCCGCCCCGCGCCGCCCCGGTCCCGCCGCCGCGTTTCCCTTTCCCGGCCCCGGGGGACGAGGTTCTCCGTGTAGATGAAGATGTTGCAGCCGTTGACGAAGGCCTTGGGCGTCGAGCGCTTGCCGATGCCCATGACGAAGAAACCCATCTCCCGGACGCGCGTCGCGAGGCGGGTGTAGTCGCTGTCGCTCGAGACGATGCAGAAGCCGTCGACGAGGTGGCCGTGGAGGATGTCCATGGCGTCGATGATCATGGCGCTGTCGGTGGCGTTCTTGCCGATCGTGTAGCGGAACTGCTGGATGGGCTGGATGGCGCTATCGTGGAGGGCGGTCTTCCAGCCGGACATGTTGACGGTCGTCCAGTCGCCGTAGATGCGGCGGATGGTCACGAGCCCGTATTTCCCCGCCTCGGTCAGGATCTGCCCGATGAGCGAGGGCTGGGCGTTGTCGCCGTCGATGAGGAGGGCGATCTTCCGTGTTTTTTCTTCGATGAACGGCTCGGCCATGGCGGTATCCTTTCGTGGTCCGTCGATTCTCGCTTCATACTACCTTAATATGAGGACCCGTTCAACCTTCAGGCGTCTTCTCGAATTTGCCGATAGAGCCCTTTTTTATCTGGATCTATCGTTTGAGTTGTAGCTTAGGAGAATTCCTGGGACACGATACTGAAAATTCAGGCCTCTTCGAGGATCCGCCGGCCGAGGGCGTCGGCCAGCCCGTAGACGGGCTATTTGAGGTCGCCGTAGACGGTGATCCTGTGCCGGCCCCAAGGGAATTGACCGGCGCCGGAAAATACCATTATATTAGGCCCGCATGAGGAAGATCACGCGGCGGGCTTTTCTCGGCGGTTCCATGGGCGCGGCGGCAGGGACCGTTCTGGCGGGAGCGGCCTGCGGCCGGGACGGCGGGACAGCCGCGCCGGGGCCGGCTCCCCGCTTCGAGCTCGGCCTGGCCTCCTATACGTTCCGGGAGTTCGACCTCGAATCCACCCTGGCCATGGCCCGGCGGCTCGGGCTCACCCGCATAGCCCTCAAGAGCGTCCACCTCCCGCTCGAAAGCCCGGAAGAGGCTATCCGGGCCGCGGCGGCCAAGGTCAAGGCGGCCGGCTTCGTCCTCTACGGCTGCGGCGTTGTCTACATGACCAACGAAACCGAGGTCGACCGGGCTTTTTCATATGCCCGGGCCGGCGGGATGGGCATTGTCGTCGGAGTCCCCAACCACGAACTCCTCGGCCGGGCCGAACAGAGAGCCCGGGAAACGGGGATCAGGCTGGCTATCCACAATCACGGTCCGGGAGACCTTCTCTACCCGACGCCGTGGACGATCCTGGACAGGATCAAACACCTCGACAGCCGGGTCGGCGTCTGCCTGGACGTCGGCCATTGCCAACGCTCCGGCATCGATCCTTCGGAAGCGGCCTCCGAGTGCGGCCCGCGCCTTCTCGACGTCCACATGAAGGATGTCACGGCCGCGACGGAGGACGGCGTCGCGGTCGAAGCGGGCCGCGGTGTCGTCGACATTCCCGGTTTCCTGCGGACCCTGGCCGCGGCGGATTTCCGGGGGACGGCCGCCTTCGAATACGAGAAGGACGGCAAGGACCCTATGCCGGGCCTGGCCGAATCCGTCGGCTACGTCCGGGGGATCCTGGCCGCCTCGAGCGGGGCTCGAACCGGGCATCCGGGAAGAGACGGAGGTGACGCATGACGACGGCCGCCGGGCTCTTCCTAAAGATTTGAAGTTGGCCGTCCGCCGGCCATTTGACAATGTCCCCGGCCTTCGTTAGGATGGGCTTCCCGGAACGAAAAGACCCGAGACGAAGGCTATGAAATTCCGCATGTTTCCCAAGGAACAGAAGTTCTTCGAGCTGTTCCGCCAGGACGCCGCCAACCTCCGCGAGGGCGCCCTGGCCCTCCAGGAGCTCATCGACCACTACGAGGACGTCGAGGCGAAGTACGAGAGGATCAAAAGGATCGAGCACCAGGGCGACAACATCACCCACGAGATCTTCACCAAGCTCCGCGAGACCTTCATCACGCCCCTCGAACGGGAGGACATCCACGACCTGGCCAGCGGCCTGGACGACGTCCTCGACTGCATCGAGGGCGTGGCCAGCCGGATGTGCTATTTCAAGCTCTCCCGGCCGACACCCGAGGTGAAAAAGCTCGTCGACGTCATCCGCAAGGCCGTCGAGCAGATCTTCGAGGCCATCGACAACCTCGAATCCCTGGGGCACGTCCACGCCTTCTGCAAGCAGATCAACATCCTCGAGTACGAGGCCGACGTCGTCTGCCGCGAGGCCATCGCCGACCTCTTCGATAAGGCCGAAACGCCCGCCGAGATCAAGGACCTCATCAAGCTCAAGGAGATCTACACCCGGCTCGAGATCGCCGCCGACCGCTGCGAGGACGTGGCCAACGTCATCGAGGGCATCATCGTCAAGTCCAGCTGAGTTTCATGCCCGACGCCGGCCTCCTCTTCGTCGCCTTCATCATCCTGGTCGCCCTGGCCTTCGACTTCACCAACGGCATGCACGACGCGGCCAACTCCATCGCCACCGTCGTCTCGACCCGCGTGCTGACGCCGCGCCAGGCCGTCATCTGGGCCGCGTTCTTCAATTTCGTCGCCTTCCTCCTCTTCGGCACCGGTGTGGCCCATACGATCGGCGCGGGGATGATCGACATCTCGATCGTCACACCCCAGGTCATCTTCGCCGGGCTCATCGGCGCCATCGGCTGGAACATCTTCACCTGGTTGCTGGGCCTGCCGACGAGCTCTTCCCACGCCCTGATCGGCGGCTACGCCGGGGCGGCCGTCGTCAAGGCCGGCCCGGGCGTCATCATCGCCCACGGCTGGGTCAAGACGCTCCTGTTCATCTTCGTCGCCCCCATCCTTGGGATGGTCCTCGGCGTCGTGTTCATCACGGTCACGACCTGGATCGTCCGCAAAAAGAACCCGGCCCGGATCAACAAGGCGGCCCGCCGCCTCCAGCTTCTGTCAGCGGCCCTCTACAGCCTCGGCCACGGCGGCAACGACGCCCAGAAGACGATGGGCATCATCGCCAGCCTGATCTACGCGGCCGGATGGGTCAAGACGTTCCACATCCCTCTTTGGGTCGTCCTTTCCGCCCACGCCGCGATCGCTATGGGCACCCTCTCGGGCGGCTGGCGTATCGTCAAGACCATGGGCCAGAAGATCACCAAGCTCCGCCCCATCGACGGCTTCTGCGCCGAGACGGCCAGCGCCATCAGCATCTTCTTCGCCACGCATGCCGGCGTCCCGGTCAGCACGACCCACGTCATCACCGGGGCCATCTCCGGCGTCGGGGCGGCCAAGCGCATGTCGGCCGTCCGCTGGGGGGTGACCCTGAAGATCGTCTGGTCCTGGATCTTCACCATCCCCGGCGCCGCTCTGGCGGCCGGGGTCGCCTATTCCCTCATCAATCTCGTGGACAGGTATGTGGTGTAAACAATGCGAAAAACCCTTTTTCTCCTCACCCTTGCCGCACTGCTTCTCTCTCCTTCCGCCGCGCCGGGTCAGGCGCCGGGCGGGAACCGTCTCCGGGATATCCTCCCGGCCGAGGAATTGATCGGATCGAGCGTTGTCTCTATCCGAGACCAAGCGGCCCTCAACGCCCACTATTATTTGGCCGACGAAACCGTTTTGGGGCTCAACCGGAAAACGGACGCGGTTTTCGCCCGCTACCGGATGGGCGGCCGGGAAGCGCTGCTTCTCGCCGTCGTTTATCCCTCCGAAGAGGACGCCGGGCGGGTTTACGGGCGGTTCGGACGGGATTTCTTTTCGGGGAAGTTCGACCCGAAGTCGCCGCGATTCCTGGAAAAGCTCGAGACCGGCGACTACGCCGCGGTCGTCCTGGCCCGGTCCGTCCTCATCGTCGTCCTGGAAGCGCCGGACCGCAAAAGCTGCGACGACCTCCTCCGCCGCGTCGAAGAGAAAGCGCTCGCCCTCTTCTAGGGATCCCCCCGCCCAAATAATCCTTGATTCGGGAGCGGAGCCTGGATTATTTTAGGCGCTGTCCTATTTTTCACGGGCGGGAGGAAACCCCCATGACCGAACAACCAACCGTCAAGCCGAAGTTCCCGGCCACCTTCTGGACGGCCAATACCATCGAGCTTTTCGAGCGGGCCGCCTACTATTCCATGGCCTCCTTCATGGTCATCTACCTGAAGGAATCCCTGGGCATGACCCCCAGCTTCGCCACCTTCCTCAACGGCTCCCTCCTCTGGGGCATCATCTACTTCATGCCCATCCTCTCGGGGACGCTGGCCGATAAGTTCGGCTTTAAGCGCTCGCTTTCGGTCTCGTTCGTCCTGATCTCGCTCGGCTATTTCATCATGGGCAACCTGCAGCGGCTCTGGCCCGGCCTCATCGGCAAGGGCGCGGCCGAGACCGTCGACTTCACCGTGCCCGTCGTCCTGGGTATCGTCCTCATCGGCATCGGCGGCTCGATCGTCAAGCCCTGCATCGCCGGCACCGTCCAGAAGACGGCGGGGACGCGGGCCACGCTCGCATTCGGCATCTTCTACATGGTCATCAACATCGGCTCGATCACGGGCCGCAGCGTCTCCTACTTCATCCGGACGAGCCTGGGCATCCCGGCCATTTTTACCTACGCGGCGACCGCCTTCGCCCTGATCGGGCTCGTCGTCACGCTTGTCTTCTACAAGGAGCCGCAGTACGTCAGCGACGGCATCAAGGACGGCCAGAAGGTCCAGAAAAGAAGCCTGCGCCAGGCCCTGCTGGGCATCTTCGTCGTCCTGGGCAACCTCAAGTTTCTCTTTCTCATCATCGTCCTGAGCCTGTTCTGGTTCCTCTACATCCAGCTCTACAACCTCATGCCGCTCTTCATGCGCTACGTCGACCCCGACGCCCCGATGGAGCTCTACACCCTGGCCAATCCCATCATGATCGTCTGCTTCCAGCTCCTCATCACGCGCCTCGTCAAGAGGTGGCTGCCGGTCAAGACGATCATGCTCGGGGCCATCGTCGTGACCCTCGGGATGCTCGTCAATGTCCTGCCGCCCCTGCTCTTCGCCGACCCCGCCCAAAAAACAGGCGTCCTCGGGCTGAGCCTGCCCATCGCCGGGATCTTCATGATCGTCTCCATCGCGTCCATGGCCGTGGGCGAAATGATGGCCTCGCCGCGCGTCTACGAGTACATCGGGGCCATCGCCCCCAAGGGGCAGGAGGGATTGTACCTGGGATACCAGAGCCTGCCCATCGCCCTGGCCAGCATCATCGGCGGGCCGATCGGCGGCCGCCTCTTCGAGCGCTACATCAACACGCCGCTCAAGGAAGGCCGGCCTGTCGACACCGTGACCATGTGGCTCATCATCGTCGTCATCGGCGTCGCTTCGATCGTCGGCCTCGCGATCTACGACCGGGTGGTCGTCAAGGAAAAGAAGGTCTGACCCGCAGGAGGGCTATTTTTTCTTGGCCTGCGTGCCGTCGTCGCACGGCAGGTCTTCATCGTTGTTGCGGGCCATCTCGGGGTTGGGGGCCGTCGTGCAGAACGGCAACGGCTCCATCTCCTTATGACAGCAAAGGGGGATGGGTTTCCCCTTCTTGACCGTGGCCTTCTTGCCGCACACCGAACACGTATATGTCACATCGCTCATAGCACTCTCCTCCTGTCGGTCTCGCATCCTTATCTTAACACCTCACACCTACATCATTCAATACGATCAGGCAGACAAGAACAAGCCCGCTCAGCCCTCCGGCGGGGAGCGAACTCTGGGGAGCGACCAACATAAGTCAGGCGTAGCAGCTCGGAGCCTGACTTATGGGAAATATCTGAAGTGAGCCTTGAGCTTGGTTTCTTAACAGGTATTTGAACACCCCTGCGCGTTTTACGCGGGCTCGACCCTGCCTGCCGAACGTCCCCGGAGGAGGCCGCAAAGAAGGGGCTGAGGGTATCGTCGGAGTGAGCATAAGGTGGGGATTTAGCCGGCACGGGCCGGATACGAGGAAATCTCAAGCCGAGAATCCGGAACGGGAACGGCGTAAAAAATCACCGCAGCGAACGAAGACGATGCCCGAGGCCCCTATGCGGCCGAAGGCGGGAATAGCCCGAGCGTTCGAGAGTGGGTTCGCTCTAAGGCCGAGGTTGACAGCGGTTCGGCGGTTCTTGTAGTGTCATAGGGAGAAAAAAGGCGATGAATCCGGAAAAAGACCTCGTCACGGCCTCCGGGCTGACCAAAAAATACGGCG
>MEYF01000007.1:22753-22881 GCA_001775755.1 Candidatus Aminicenantes bacterium RBG_19FT_COMBO_65_30
AACGGCGCGGGGAAGACGACGCCCGTCCGCATGATCCACTGCGTATCGCCCGTGACCTCGGGGACGCTCACGGTCGGCGGCCTCCCGTCAGGGATCGGCAACCGCGCCCTGAAGATGATGACCGGGGT
>MEYF01000008.1 GCA_001775755.1 Candidatus Aminicenantes bacterium RBG_19FT_COMBO_65_30
ATAGCGGAAAAACATGTGCTGGATGCTGTCGGTCGTTTCAAAGACGACAGCCACCATGCCCCGGGGGGTCTTGGACAGGGCGTTCTCGAGCATGGCTTCCCATTCGGCGTGGTTGGCGTATGTGAGCTCGAGGAAGGCCTTCTCGTCGAGGGCCCCCTCGTTGAGGGCCCAGGTGTCGTTCGCTTCGCCGAGCGTGATGAAACGGCCGAGAAGCTTGGAGAGGTACACCGAATAAACGAAAGGATGGGAGATCGGCAGGGCCGGCTTCTCCGGGTCGATGTTGAGGGGCGTCACGTACATTTCGAACTTGGGTTCGAGCGCGACGACATAGAACTTACAGATGGCCCGGATCTTCATCCCCAGCCCGGGCTTGAAGACGATGGAGATCCAGGGGCTGAAGGTCTTTTCCTTCAAAAAGAATTTTTTCAGCCCCTTGATCTCGAGCCAGGCCCCGCCGGCCTCCCGGTCGATGGTGATGGTCAGGGGCAGGCGGATATCTTCCGGCTTCTTGAGCATCGAATTCTCGGGACCTGAGATCTCGGTCCGGATGGCCGTCCCTTCCCTGCGGACGAGGACGGCGACGCCGCCCTCGCGCCTGCGGACCTTGTCCGCGTCCTCGGTGAAGAAGGCGAATGTTCCCTGGCTGCCCTTGAGGTCGGGGGCGCACATGCCGGAAAGGAGATGCCCCTTGAATCTTTCCGGAGGGAAGGTGATCGGCACCCTGAGAACGGTGCTGAAGATGCCCTTTTCCCCGAGGATCTTCCAGAAAGGCACGCTCTTGCGCAGGCCCCGGATCTCGGGCTTGGAGAGAGGAATGAGGTATTTGCCCACACGGATCGTCCGTTTCGGCTTCCCGATCCGGGCCGAGGACAGGTCGGGGAGGTAGGTCCGCGGGTCGCGGCTGAGGAAGTCGAAAATG
The DNA here is from genome assembly GCA_001775755.1 of Candidatus Aminicenantes bacterium RBG_19FT_COMBO_65_30. Classification (GTDB taxonomy): domain Bacteria; phylum Acidobacteriota; class Aminicenantia; order Aminicenantales; family Saccharicenantaceae; genus RBG-16-66-30. The sequence continues at coordinate 920 of MEYF01000008.1, forward strand.
TTGTGCTTCGAAGGTTCGCAACCGGTCATGAAGGACGACCAGGCGACGGGCGATATGGCCGGCGTCGTCGTCTTCAGCCGCGCGTAGGCGCCTTCCTTTTTCAGGCGGGCGAGGTTCGGCAGTTTCCCTTCGGCCATGAACTTCTCGGCGAGCGTCGGCTCCATGCCGTCGAGGCCGAGGACGACCAGGCGATGGACCGGACTTTTTTTGTAGGCCCTCCGGCCGCGGACCGCCTTCCAGAGAAAGCGGAACGGCCAGGAGAGGAAAGAGAAGAGGGCTAGGATGAACGTCAGGAAGAGGACAAGGAAAGACGAAAGGAAGGCGAAACCGGCGCCCGGACCGATATAGGCGTCGAGGGGAGAAGCGAGAGCGAGCAGCGCTCCCGCCGCGAATAAAGCGCCGGTTTTCTTCATCAGAAGTTTTTTAGGATGACCGAGGCCACGTCCGCGATGTTCAAATCGTCCCCGAGGTCTTTCGCGGCCCAGAAAAAGGCGTCTTCCCAGGTGTGCATGCCCTGGAGGCCCGACCGGCCGAAGATCTCCTTCTTCTTGACGGAGCCCTTCATGTCGAAGCCCGGCTCGCCGACGACGATGAGGTCGGGCCCCTTGCCGGCGTGCGGCCCGGAATAGACGTCCTCCGCGAAAAAGACCTTGCGGACAACACGGCGCCCCTGGTATTCGAGCTTCCCGAGCTTCCCGGCGATCTCTTCCTTGAGGGCTCTCCTGGCCGATCTCTCGACGGACCCTTTGGGGAATTTGTTCTTCAGGTTGAGGTAGATCCGGTTGGGATCGAGGGCGAAGGCTTTGGTCCGGGCGCTGATGTCTTCGAGGCTCCCGGGCTCAGCCTTGGCGAACTTCAGGTAACCGTTCTTCGCGAGCCAGGCGTTGAGGTAGACCTCCTGGACGATGCCGGCGAAGCCGTGGTCGGACAGAATGTAGAACCCGTCGTAGGTGTTCGTGAGCTTGTGATAGGCGGCGACGATCTTGCCGATGAGGCGGTCGATGTGACGGTAATAGTCGAGGAAGCTCTGATGGGACGGGTGGGCAGGGTCCTCATAAGCCTTCCACAGGAAATGGTGGAGGCGGTCTGTCCCCGTGACCACGAACTCGAAGTAGTCCCACGGCTCCTCCCAGAAGTAATTGAGGGCCTTCTGGCGCCCGGCCATGGTCTTGCTCAGCTCTTGCCAAAGGACCTCAGGGCTTTCCCGGGCCTTAAGGATGTCGATGTCGATCTGGTAGCCCATCTGCTCCAGGGGGGCCCGGTAGGTCATCGGCCAGACCGCCTTGGCCAGCTCGAGGGCGACGAAGCCGGAGATGAGGGCGCCGTCGATCTTCCGGGCAGGGTAAGTCGAGGGCTGGTTGATGACGATGCTCCTTTTGCCTTTGGCCCCGAGCTTGTCCCAGAGGGTCGGCGCCTTGACATCCAGGAAATTGGGGAAGCGGATCTCGTAGGAACGGGGCTTGAAATCGGTGAAGCCGAAGATGCCGTGGGTTCCCGAATCCGTCCCGGTCATGAAGTTCGTCCAGGACACCGCCGAGATCTCGGGAAGGCTGGCCTTCATTTGATGGATCTTGCCGAGGTCCATGAGCCGGGCCATGGTCGACATGACGCCCCGGCGGGCCAGATCGACGATCATGCTGTAGGGGACTCCGTCGAGGCCGATGACGCAGGCCCGGTTGGTCTTTTTACTCTTCAGGACAGGCATATTCCGGCTTTATCCCACTTTGAAATGTTTATTTTACATCAAGTTGGGGGGGCGGTCAATCGGCAAGATTTGACTTTGCCCTTATGAGAGAGTTAAATGAGGGTTTTAAAAAGAGGACCCATGGCAGGAATGGACAGGCTCCGCGACCATCTGGTCCGGGAGTACAGGAAAAAGACAGCCAAGAGCCGGGCGGTCTTCCACCGGGCCGAGAAGGTCATGATCGAGGGGGGAAGCCATACGATCCGGCTCTGGCGGCCCTATCCCTTTTTCGCCTCGGGGGCCGAGGGCCCCTCGGTCCGGGACGTCGACGGCAACACCTACATCGACTACTGGCAAGGTCACTACGCCAACATCCTCGGGCACAATCCCCGGCTCATCCGCCGGGAGATCGCGGCCTGCCTCAGCCGGGGCGCTCTCCACACGGGGTTCGAGGCCGTCCACCAGATCGAGCTGGCCGAGACGCTCGTCCGCAAGCTCGGCGGCAGGGAGGCCAAGGTCCGCTTCACGACCTCCGGGACCCTGGCCACGATGTACACCGTTATGCTTTCCCAGGGCCTGACGGGGCGGGACCTCGTCCTGAAGATCGGCGGCGGCTGGCACGGCGCTTCGCCGTATCTGCTGAAGGGCGTCAAGTACCACGTCGGGGAGGGGTTCGGGGGGTGCGAATCGGCCGGACTCCTCGAAGACATCGTCCGGCGGACGCTGGTCACGCGGTTCAATGACGGCGACGACCTCCAGAGGATTATCGATGAGAACGGCGACCGCATCGCCTGCTTCATCGTCGAGCCCTTCCTCGGGGTCGGCGGCTTTCTCCCGGCCTCGAAAGAGTATCTCGAGCTGGCCCGGAGCCTGACCGCGAAGCACGGCATCCTCCTCGTCTTCGACGAGATCATCTCGGGATTCCGCTTCTGTCCGACAGGCCTTCAGACGCTCTACGGGGTCCGCCCGGACCTGACGGCCTTCGGAAAGATCATCGGCGGCGGCCATGCCGTGGCCGCGGTCGTCGGGTCCCGCGACATCATGGAGGCGTGCGAGCGCGGCCGGGGCCTCAGCGGCCGCGTCCTCTTCGAGGGAGGGACGTTCTCCGCGCACTCGGAATACATGAAGGCCGGACTGATCATGCTCGGCCGCCTCGTGGCAGGCGCGGCGACGATCTATCCGAAGCTGGCGCGCTCCGGAGACAGGCTCCGCCGGGGCGTCGAACGCGTTTTCGCCGAAGCCGGCGTCCCCGTCCACTTGACGGGCGACGGGAACGCCGTCGTCCCCGGCAGTTCCCTCTTCATGGTCCATTTCCCCCGACGGAAGAACGTGTCCTATGACCATCCGGAGGACATCCACGACGACCGCCGGTCGGACGTCGCTTTGAGGGAGGAGATCCTGAAGCTCGCCCTGCTCGTCAACGGCGTCAACGTCGTCCACGGCGGCGGAGCCGTTTCAACAGCCCACGGCGACAGGGAGATCGACGCGACGATCGCCGCCTACGGGGAAGCGGCCCGGCTGTTCAAGAAATACCTGTAATGACGCGGCCGGGCGGCCGAGGTCATCTGTTCTTCTTCAGCTCGAACCTGTAATCGCCGCTCCCGATCTTGAAGACGACGCGATTCCCGTCGTCGCCGGCCAGGACCACTTCGGGGACGGATTCGACGGCGGACCCCGCCCGCCACAGTAGCTTTCCCGATTCGAAGATGCGGGCCCCGGGCCAGAGCAGGGGGACGTGGACCTCGCCGGCGGCGCCGACGGGGATGGCGACTTCGAGCGAGAACTCTTCTTCGGCTCTTTTCCAGGCCGCGCCGACCTTGCCGGCGGCCGTCTCGAGCCTGGCCTCGGCGAAGGTGAGGTCGCCTAGGAGGTAGGGCCGGACCCGGACGGCTTTCCATCCCGGCAGGATCGGGACGAGCCCGGCGATAACCCGGTAAAACCAGCCGTCGATGCTGCCGAGCATGATATGGTTCTGGGAGTTCATGGCGTGCCCGGTCAGCTTCTCCCATCGCTCCCAGAGCGTCGTCGCTCCCTCGGCGAGCATGTAGCCCCAGCCCGGGTAGCTTTTCTGTGTTGCCATGCGGTAGGCGACCTCCGCCTGGCCGTTGTCGGTCAGGACGTCGAGGATGTAGCGGGTGCCCAGGATGCCGGTGTCGACGTGGTAATCCTGCTGGCGGACGACGCTCTGGAGGAGGCTGGCCAGCACCTTGTCCCTTTTTTCGGCCGGGACCATGTTCAAGTAAAGAGGCAGGGCGTTGGAAGTCTGGTTGGGGTAGTTGTCGACCGGACTGACCCGGATCGCGGCGTATTGCGTCTCGCCGAGATAGGTCTCGTTGAAGGCAGACTTGATGGATTCCGCGAGCCGGGCGTATTGTTGGGCGTCTTCGCCGCGGCCGAGGACGGAGGCCAGCCGGGCGAGGATGAGGACGTCGTGGTAATAGTACCAAGTCGAGGTCAGGTCCACGGGCGTCTTCTTGGGGACGATCCCCCCGGGCGGGCACCAGTCGCCGTACTTGCCGAGCTTGCGGACGATCTGCCGGTCGGCGTTCTGACCGAGGAAGTCGACGTATTTTTTGAGGCCGGCATAGTGCTTGGCGATGAGCCGGCTGTCCGCGTAGTGCTCCCAGAGAAGCCAGACCAGTGTCGCGTAGGCCGAGCTCCAGGCCGGGTCGGCGGGGTAGAGCCGCGGGAGATAGGGCGGGACGACGTCGGGCAGGCTGCCGTCTTCTTTCTGGGCCAGGCGGATGTCGTCGAGGAACTTGGCGTAAAAAGCGGCCATGTCGAAATTGTATGCGGCCTCTTCGGCCGAGAGGTGGGCGTCACCGAGCCAGCCGTGCCGTTCGTCCCGCTGGGGGCAGTCGGTCGGGATGCTCATGAGGTTGGAGAGCTGGCCCCAGACGATGTTCCTGTGGACGCGGTTGAGAAGCTCGTTCGAGCACTTGAACGTCCCGGTTCTTTCGACGTCGGAATGCACGAAAGCGCCTTCGAGGGCGTCGGGGCCCGGCTCGCCCGGGTATCCCGTCATCTCGACGTAACGGAAACCGTGGTAGGTGAAACGAGGCTCGTAGACCTCGGGCCCTCCGCCCCCGAGGATGTAGACGTCCGTGGCCTCGGCGTTCTCGTTGGGCCCGAAGTTGAGCGTCCCGTCGTCGTTGAGGAGCTCGGCGTGCCGGAGCCTGACCTCCGTACCCATCGGCCCGTCGACACGCAGTCGGGCCCAGCCGGTGAAATTCTGCCCGAAGTCGAAGACGAACGCGCCGGAGGGAAGACGGTTGACGGATTTCGGCGCGAGCCGTTCGGTCACCCGGATGGGCGGCATCATCTGGGAGACGAGCGGATAGCCGGCGACGGCGAGGGCCTTGGCCCACGCGCCGTCGTCGAATCCGGGCTGATCCCAGCCGTCGAGGAGCAGGCGCGCGTCGTGCCTTTCCCCGAAGTACAGGCCGTTCTCCTGGAGAGGCCCGCCCGACGTCTTCCAGCTTTCGTCCGAGAAAATGACCGTCCGTTCGCCGCTCTCGTATTCGACCTCGATCCGGCAGGTGAGCCGGGGCGCCTCGTAGCCATAGCTCTTGATGTGGCGGCCGTTGCCGAGGATGACCCCGACGGCGTTCTTATCGCGGACGAGGAGGGTCACATCGTGGGACGCGTAGAGGGCTTTTTTATTATAGTCCGTCCAGCCGGGGTCGAGGACGCTCGAGCCGACCTTTTCGCCGTTCAAACGCAGCTCGTAGTGGCCGAGTCCGGAGATGAAGATCATGGCCAGCGCGGCTCGTTCCTTGAGCGCGAAAGCCCGCCTCAGGTAGATGGCGCAGGCCTGTGTGTCGTCGGCGCCCGGATGCCCCAGCAGGACCGTTCCCTTGGACCGGAACTCCCGGACCTCCCGGGCGCCGATCCACTTGGGTTTCCAATCGCCTTCATAGAGGAAGCCCGTGACGAACGAGGCCGGCCCGCTCCACGGACTGGCGGCGCCCTCGCGGTTCCACCAGCGGACCTTCCAGAAATAGCGGGCACAGCTCTGCAACGCCTCCCCTCGATACTCGAGGCCGGAGGAGGATTCCGGGTCGATCATCCCCGTGTCCCAAAAGTCGCCGATGCCGCTCTGGAGAAGCTCGCGGGCGGATGAGACGAGGACATGGCAGGCCTTTGGACGGTCTCCCCGGGTCGGGCTCTCGACGAGCCAGGAGAGGCGGGGCGCGGGGGTGTCCACGCCGAGCGGCTCGGTGAGATACTCGCAGCGGAGACGAACCGGCGGGCCGGGCGTCATGGCGAACCCCCCTTCAAGTCCTCATTGGGCCTGGGCCAGGAAGTAATCGGCGACCGCGATGTCGTACTTGGCGGGGTCGAGGGGAGCGGCGATGGTCCGCCGGAAACGGCCCGTTTCCGTGTCGCGCTCGGCCAGGTCCACGACCTCGCCGTCGACTTTTTTGCCTTCGGCGTCGGTGATGAGCTTGACGGACGGGCGGAGGAGGAGCTTGGGGTCCGGGTTGATGTCGTGGACGATGCCGACCTCGCCCGAACTCAGGGCGACGAGCGAGCCGATGGGGAAGACGCCCATCATGTTGACGAAGGCCTTGAGGATGACCGGGTTGAACTCGGTGCCGCTCCGCTCGAGCATGAAGCTCAGGGCTTCGGCCCTCGTGAAGTCCAGCGTCCGGTAGACCCGTTTCGTGGTGATGGCGTCGAAGACGTCGACGACCTTGACGATCTTGCTGAAGAGATTGACGTCGTCCTTCTTGAAGTAGCGCGGATACCCGGAGAGGTCCTCCTTGATGTGGTGCTCGAGGGCGACGTGGATGGCCCGGAGGGGCAAGTGCCGGAACTCCTTGAGCAGGACGAGCTTCTCGGCGCCGTGGAAGGGGTGCTTTTCCATGACCGTCCGCTCCGCGTCGGTGAGCCGGCCCGGCTTGTTCAGGATGTTGAGCGGGGTTTCGGTCTTGCCGAGGTCGTGGAAGAAGGCGGCCATGCCCAGGTCGACGATCTCGGACCGGCTCAGCCCGAGCCTCCGGCCCAGGGCGGTGGCCAGCAGGCAGACGTTGACCGAATGGTTGAGCGTGTACTCGTCGTGGTTCTTGATATTCGTCAGGCCGTGGACGAAGCCCTCGTCCTCGACGATATGGTTGTAGATGGACTGCATCAGCCGGCGGGTCGTGTTGATCTTGATGGGTTCCTTCCTCTGGTCCCGGGCGAACGACTCCTTGAGATGGACGATGCTGAGGAAGAACATTCGGGCCGTGTTTTTGTGGAGCGACGGGGCGACCTCCTCGCCCGAGATCTTCTCGAGCTCGACGTGCTCCACCCCCGCGGCGTCGAGGTCGGCTTCGAGCTGAGCGTAGACGGCGTCGTCCTTCTTTTCCCGCTTGGCGAAGAGGGATATGAAGCGGAAGAGCTCGTCCAGGCCGAGTCCGGGAAGGAATGCCAGGGCCTCGACGCCCCGCGTCCGAAGCTCCTCCAGGACGGACTTGAAAATGCCGTAGGTCCCCACGCCGAACTTCAGGCGCACGCCGTTGAGGAGCAGGGCGCCGTGACGGACGCGGAAGGACGCCTCGCCTTTCTCCTCCAGCATGGCCGCCAGGGACTCGAACAGGAGCTTACCCTGCTCCTGGAAGGCGTCGTTGTTGGTGTCGTAGATCTTGGCGAGCT
>MEYF01000009.1:0-12889 GCA_001775755.1 Candidatus Aminicenantes bacterium RBG_19FT_COMBO_65_30
TTATGGGGGCCCGGAGGCCTTGTCAACGGAAGGCCTCAGGGTATCGTCTCCGTCCGCGCGGACGGAGACGACGCCCGAGGCCCCAGCGGGCTCGCCGCAAGCTATTCGAGCCAGACCTTGATGATGGCGCCGTCGTCCTGGATCTCGATGAGGGCCATGGGGCCGGCCTTCTTCAGCGCGGCCCAGAGGGCCTTGAGGTCGATATCGCAGTCTCCGTCGTCGATCTTGAAGTGCCGGCTGTCGGTGCAGTTGATGAGGACCTCGATGAGAGCGATGGGCAGGGTCACCTTGACCTTGGCTTCGTTAGTCTCGCCGTCCGTGATCAGGACCTTGAACCATTTGACTTCCTTGCCTTCCTCGTAGGCCGGGTTCTGCTTGACGGCCGTCTGGATGGCCTTGAAATCGTTACGGTTGGCCGCGATGGCCGGGCCGGCGACAAGGCCGATAACCATGATGGCCAGGATGATGAGTGCCGCTTTTTTCATGACTTTTCTCCTCTATTCTTTATCTTTGTCAATCGATCCAGATCTCGATGATCGAGCCGTCGTCGCCCGCGATCCGGAGAATGCTCTCCTTGGACTTGACCAGCTCGTTCATGATCTTGTTGATGTCGTAACCTTTTTTCCGGATAGCCGCCTTGTCGTCTTCGTCCAGGGCGCTCAGGGCCAGGCCGGCCAAGGCGAAGGGGATGTTGAGCGAGAAGGCGGGTTCCTTTTGGCCCGCCTTGCGGATGCGGATCCTGATCATCCGGGGAGATTCGGACCTGGGCTTCCGATCCTCCGCGGACTTCAGGCTTGCGGGCGAGACGCGGAGAAGGGCGATCCGGGCCCGGTCGAGGAGCTCGGGGTCTTTTTCGTCTTCGATGATCTTCATGAGGATGGGCGCGGCCTTGGCCGCGACCTTCTTGTCCTTGACCAAGCTCAGCTTGTAGGCCGCGTAATAGCGAACGACATTGTTGACGGCCCCAAGCCGGGCCTCGATGTCGCGCAGCGCCGCGGCGTCTCCGCTTTCATAGAGGTCGAAGGCGATGTCGATGATCCGGCCCTCGGCCTCTTCGATGAGGTTGACTTGGGCGCCGACGAGCTGGATGTATTCCTTATAGGCCCGCAGGGCGTCCCTCTCCCGGCCGCCGAGGCCGTTCAGGCACTCTCCTTTATAAAAGAGGGCTTGTCCGGCCCAGGGGCTGTAGGGGAACCTCTCGCGGAGATCATCGATCTTGTCCAGGGCGGCCCGCCAATCCTTGTCGAACAGGAGTATCTTTGCCTCCTGGAAGATGATCTTGTCGGGCGCCGTCTGGGCATAAAGGCCCGACCCCAGGGACAGGACGACGAATAAACTGATGAGGACGGTCGTTTTCTTCATATCAGATCTCGCTTTCCAGTTCTTTCCTGACCAGGTTGATCTTCAGGAGGAGCTGGCGCTCCTCGACGAATCCCCTGATCCTTTGGAGCTCGGCCGCGGGCAGCTCGTCGCTGATCTGGGAGAGCTCCAGGAAGAGCATCTCGATCTGGTCGCAGATGGCCTTGGCCTTGGCCATCTGGAACCTCTCGAGCTGGGCGTTGAGGTACTTTTTCCTCGACAGGAGGTCGCGGGCCCGCTCCGAACGGAGCGCGGCCGGCCCCGCGGCGACGTCTCCGGCCGATTCGAAGACGTCGAGGAGGACGAATTGGCTCTTCTCCAGGTAGTCCAGGGTGTTCCGGCGGGCCATCTCGAGCTCGGCCCTGTCCAGGAATTCTCCGGAGGCATGATAGCCGGTATCCTTCCCCGGCCGGGGCCCGGGGGTCTTCAGGGCGAAGTACATGGCCGCCGCGCCGACGATGAGGCCGGCGGCGAGCCCGGCCAGGACCGGCTTCATGCGGAGGGCGGACAGCCAGGCCCACGGCCGTACGGCCGGTAAAATGCGCTCGGGCTTTCCGGTCGCGGCGAAGGCCCGGTCGGCGATCACGGCGGGGAGCGCCTCCCAATTCACGGAAGCGACCGCCGCGCGGATCTCGGATCTGACGGCGTCCGTTTCCTTCAGGAGCCGCTCGACCTCGTCGGCCTCGGCCCGGCACTCCGGGCACTTATCGAGATGTTCGGTCATCGCCTTTCTCCTTCCTTCCTCCAGAGCGCTCGAGAGGAAGTCCGCCCGATCAACCTTTGTCATCGCGCATTTGCTCATGGTTCGATCCCCAATGCCGGCGCCAGCCGCTTCCTGAGATTCTGGACGGCCTTGAAATGGAGCGACTTGGCCGTCCCGACCGAGATCCGCATGGCTTCGGAGATCTCGTTGAATTGAAGCTCGTTGTAGTGCCTCATGACGAAAACCATCTTTTGCCTTTCGGCCAGCTTCTCAACGGACCGCGCAAAGGCGCTCCGAAGGTCCGAAGCGGCCGAATCGCCGGCCCGGTCCTCGGCTGCAATGGGGATCTCATCGAGGGGCTTGGTTGTCACCCATTCCCGCCGCTTTATCTGGTGCTTCCTGTAGCTGTCGATGCTGATGTTCTTGGCCATCTGCAGGAGCCAGCCCTGGAACGAATTGCCGGGCTTGTAGAGGCCGGCCTTCTGGTAGAGTCTGAGGAACGTCTCCTGGACGGCGTCGAGGGCGTCTTCGCGGTCGCGGAGGATGGAGTAGGCCATGACGAACACTTTTTGCTGGTAGAGCCGGATGATCGTCATGAACGCCTCCCGGTCCCCCTCCTGGATCCGTTTCAAGAGCGCACCGATCTCGGCCGGCTCGTTCTTGATCTCGGCGTCCCTCGGTTCGTACATCATCGTCCGCCCGCAGAGCTTTCGCGCCCTCTATGCGGCCATTGAAGGAACTCTATGACGATGCGCCCCGTCGGTCAAGGGAACGCTCAGCCGGTCCGACACCTTAAAACTCCTCTCCGGGGACTTCACAGGTTACAACGAAGCGAGATGGCCAAAGGTTCACCGGCCAATCAGGGGAAAGGAACCGGCAAGAACAGGGACACGTACCCCTGGGGGATGCATGTCCCCTCTGGAAGGTTTAGGCGAAGAGCGCGGGGCTCAGGAGCCGGTCAGAACCTGGAAAATCCTCTTCTATCGCCGCCGCCGCCGGGACGCCGGTCGGACCCGGGTCTCTCGGCCCTCGGACGGGCGTCGTTGACGATGAGCTTGCGGCCGTCGAACTCGGTGCCGTTGAGCTTGCCTTTGGCGTCCTGGGCCGCTTCCGGTGTCGCCATCTCGACAAACCCAAAACCGCGGCCCTGCAGGATGTTGACCGAGGTAACCTCGCCGTGCTGCGCGAACAGCTGTTTCAGCGTCTCGTCGGTGGTCTTGTAGTTGAGGTTACCGACATAAAGCTTTGAAAAGGACATTCAGAATACCTCCTGTCTCTCCCGCCATCGCCGGCCACGCTGCGGGAAGGACGCGGCGGAAGGAGAGCTTATTGTCCATAATTCAAAGATTGAAATCAAGCGCGTTTCTGTTATAGATTGGAAGACCCGGAAACGAGGAGCCGCCATGAAAAAATCCGCCTATGTCGGTCTGATCGTCCTGTTCTTTTTCCTGCTGGCCGCCGCGAGCGTCTTCTTCCTGATCGTCGCGGATTTCGGCGGGACGGCCGTGGACGTCCCCGCCCGCGGCTATCTCGACATTCCGCTCTCCGGTTCCGTCGCCGAGGTCGCCCCGCCCAACGCCATCGCCTCCTTCCTCCTGGGGACGAAGCCGCTCGCCGTCCATGACTTCTGGATGAACCTTCGCAAGGCCAAGGTCGACGGCCGGATCCAGGCCGTCCTGCTGCGGCTCGGCCTCCTCCAGTGCGACTGGGCCAAGGCCAGCGAGATGCGCGAGGCCATCTTCGATTTCCGCCGCTCCGGCAAGAAGATCTACGCCTTGATCGAGGAGGCCCCTGATTTCGACATGGAATACTTCGTGGCCACGGCCTGCGACCGGATCATCCTGCACCCCCTGGGCTGGCTCGGCGTCAACGGTCTAGGCGGTTATGTTCCGTTCCTCAAGAGCGCCCTCGACAAGCTCGGCGTCCGGGCCGAGTTCGAGCACGTCGAGGAATACAAGACCGCGGCCAACATGTTCACGGAAAAGGGCTTCACGCCGGCCCACCGCGAAGAAATGGAGTCCCTTTACTCGGACCTTTTCGCCCAGTACGTGGCTACGGCGGCCAAGGCCCGCGGCAAGACCGAACCCGAGTTTCGGGCGCTCGTCGACCGGGGCTTCTTCCAGGGCGAGAAAGCCAAGGCCGCCGGGCTCGTCGACGACTGCCTCTACGAGGACCAGGTCCAGGACCTCCTGCGGCGGGACGGACGGCCGCTCGCCCGGGTCAGGTTCGACGACTACACGCGGGTCAAGCCGGCCTCGGTCGGCCTCGATACCGGCCGGAACAAGGTCGCCCTGGTCTACGCCGTCGGGATGATCATGACCGGCGAGAGCCTGCCCCAGATCATGGGCGGCTCGACGGTGGCCCGATGGATCCGGACGGCGCGGAAAGACGCGTCGGTCAAGGCCATCCTCCTCCGCATCGACAGCCCGGGCGGGTCCTCGGTCGGGTCGGACGTCATCTGGCGCGAGGTCACCCTGGCCAAAAAGGTGAAGCCCGTCGTCGTCTCTATGTCGGACGTGGCCGGCTCGGGCGGCTACTGGATCGCCATGTCCGCGACCCGCATCGTCGCCCAGCCGCAGACCCTGACGGGGTCCATCGGCGTCCTGGCCGGCAAGTTCAGCATCGACGGCCTTCTCACGAAGCTCGGCGTGACCTCGGAGAAGCTCGTCTTCGGGGAGAAGGCCGACGTCTTCTCGCCTTTCCGGCCGTTCACCCCCGACGAGCGGAAGGTCCTCAAGGAGGAGATCCTGTGGACCTACGAGCAGTTCCTGGCCAGGGCCGCCGAGGGACGGGGCCTGACCCGGGACGAGGTGGATGCCGTCGGCAAGGGCCGCGTCTGGACGGGACGGCAGGCCCGGGACCTCAAGCTCGTCGACGAGCTCGGCGGGCTGACGATGGCCCTCGGCATCGCCAAGAAGGAGGCCGGGATCGACGCCGACGAGGACGTCCGCCTGGACGTCTGGCCCAGGAAGCGCTCGTTCTGGCAGAGCGTCTTCGGACGGCCAGGGATCGGGCTCGACCTAAGGAGCGCCGCCGGACGGGACAAAATCCTGGAGACGGTCCGCTTGATGAACCAGACGAAGATCTGGGCGGTCATGCCGTTCTGGGTCAAACCGCAGTAAACAAGGGCAACTGTCCCCCTGAAGGGAACAGTCACTTTTTACCTAATACGCGTAGGACGACGGGCAGATCGTCTTGAACTCGCAGATCGAGCAGTTGTGCCAGTCCGGGCGGGCCGTGAAATCGCCGCCGCGAACGCCTTCGGCCGCTTCGCGAATTTTCACCACCGCCCGGCCGAGCTCCTTCTCCCCTTTCGCGGCGCGCCCGACGATGTCGGATTCGAGGAAATGGAGCCGCGTCTCGAGCGGGAGCATCCCCTCCGTCTTTAAAAAGGACAGGGCGTAGACGTCCATCTGCAGGCTCTCGGCGGCGGCGCGGTCGGCCTCCTTCTGGGAGGACGCTTCGGTCGTCTTGAAATCGATGATGACCGGCCCGGCCGCCTCGAAATCGACCCGGTCGAAGCGTCCCGAGAAGCGGATGCCGCCCTCCTGCCAGCGGAAGGGCTTTTCGAGAAAAGCCGGCCGGCGCCCCGACTCCTCCTCCCGTCTGAAGAAGAGACGGAGGGCCCGCTCGCCCGCCGCCTTGCGCAGTTCCTCGTGTTCCCGGCTCAGGAACCCCTCGTTGACCCAATTTTTCCCGTACTCGTCGATGACGGCCTGCTCGCTCGTGCTCCGGCCCTTCATCCTCCGCCTCAAGTAGGAATGGATCGTCGCGTGGAGGACGCGTCCGAAGACGAGCGAATGGTGCGGCATGACGGGCACGCGCATGACGTGGCGGAACCTGTACTTGAGCGGGCAGAGGAGATAGTCCTCGATCCGGACGTGGCTCAGCCTCAGCGCGCCCGCCGGCCGGATCGTGGCCGGCGTCTTCGGGCGGCCCGCCGACAGGGCGTAACGCCGGATCTCCTCGAGGACGGAGGCCCGCAGGACGTCCTCAGGCATCTTGGGGATGTCCAGGGCCTCGAGGACGAAAGGACTAGCTTTCTTCGGGCGCTTGACGCCGTAATCCCTGGCCCAGGTTAGGTACAGGGCCCGGCGGGCGCGGGTCATGGCCACGTAGAAGAGCCGCCGTTCCTCCTGGAGATAGTTTTCCCGGCCCGGCAGGCTCTCCTTGAGAACGCCGTCCGGGACCGGAATGCGCTCCCGCCGCTCCCGGCCGGGAAAGCGGTCCTCGATGAGGCCGGTCAGGAATACAGTGCCGAACTCGAGCCCCTTGGCCTTGTGGACCGTCAGGACGTTGACCGCGTCCTCATCGAGCTCCGCTTCCGACGTCGCCGGGTTGTCACCGACCTCGCCGAGGAGGTCAAGGTAACGGGCGAAGGAGCGGATGGAGTCGTTCTCGACGAGGTCCGAAAAGCCCTTGATCTTGTCGAAGAACAGGCGGACGTTCTTGACCCGGACCTCGGACTCCAGGGTCATCGGGCCGACCAGGGACTTGAGGTAGCCGCTCTTCTCGAGGAATGCGTAGACGACGGCGCCGGCGTTCTTCGCGCCGGCGAGGTCGACGAACGACAGGATGTCGGTGAAGATCCTCTTGACCGTCGCAACCGTGTCCTCGGCGATCTCCACCGGGCTCGCGCCCTCGGCGATCGTCTTGAGGACGCTGTGGAGGGACAGGTTCTTCTTCTCGGCGTACCCGGCGATCCGGCTCATGTCGTAGGAGCCGGCCCTGTAGACGTCCGAGAGGGCGAGGTAGAAGAGGTCGCGGCTGTTGTCGAAGTCGGTCAGGGCCCGGATGAAGGCGATGATGACCTTGATCTCCTCCTGCTGGTAGAGCCCGCGGCTGCCCGAGAAGCGGAAGGGGATCTGTTTCATGTTGAAGGAGCGCAGGTAGGGGTCGGCATCGGTGTTGCGGCGGACGAGGACGGCGATGTCGCTCCAGGCGGCTCCCTGCGCGTGGATCTCGAGGATGCGGTCAGCCACGGCGTCGGCCTCGTGGGAGAGCGTGTCGAACGCCAGCATGTGGATGCTCTTGCCGCCGCCGCGCGCGGCCGCCTTGAGCCGCTTGTCGACCTTGTCCTTGGATTCGAGCCGGTTCGGATTATTGTGCTGGATGAGACGGTACGAGGCGTCGAGGATGGGCTGGGTCGAACGGTAGTTCCGCGTCAGGACGACCCTCTTCGCTTCCGGGAAGACCTCCTCGAAATCGAGGATGTTGCTGAGCGAGGCGCCGCGGAAGCGGAAAATGCTCTGGTCGTCGTCCCCGACCACGGTCAGGTTCCTGTGCTCCGCGGCGAGCATCTTGAGGAGCTCGAACTGGACGAAGTTCGTGTCCTGGAACTCGTCGACGAGAATGTACCGGTAGCGGCGCCGGAGCTCCTCGAGGACGGAGGGCCGCCGCCGGAAAAGGTCGACGACGAGCGTCACCTGGTCCTCGAAGTCGATGAGGCCCTGCGACCGCAGGAGCGACTGGTAGGCCGCGAACACCCGAGCGATCTCGAGGTGCTTGCGGGCCGTTTCATTCTCGCTCTCGTTCGAAGCCCGTTCCCCGAGCCCTTCGGCGTAGCGGACGTAGTCCTCCGGCCGGACGTCCTCCTGCTTCAGCCGCCGGATGGCTTCGAGGACCTCCTGGATGTGGCGCGTCGGCTGGCCGAGGGGCCGGTAGTAATCGAGCGGCAGGCGAAAGAGATTCTCGCGGAAGAAGATGGCCTGGTCGATGTCGGCGAGAAGCCGGAAATCCGGGGGATACCCGATGTCCAGGGCGTAATCGCGGAGGACCCTCTCGCCGAAGGAGTTGAACGTGCTGATCTCGGCGAAGGACGACGTGTACGGAACGAGGACGTCGACCCGGGCCTCCATCTCGTTGGCCGCCTTCTCCGTGAAGGTCACGGCCAGGATCTCGTCCGGGCGGGCCGCCTTCGCGGCGATGAGCCGGGCGATGCGGTGGGTGATGACCTTGGTCTTGCCCGTCCCCGCGCCGGCGATGATGAGGAGAGGCCCCTCGCCGTGCAGAACGGCCCGGCGCTGGGCGGGATTGAGGTCTTCGACGAGGGTCCGCTCTTCCGGCTGTCCTCGAGTCTTGGCGGGCCGGGGCATCTATTTCTTGACGGGCGGGGCGGGGACCACGACGACCTTTTCGCCGGGTTTGACGAGGCCCAGCTTCTCCCGGGCCTGCTTTTCGATGGCCCGGGGGTCGTTCTCGAGCCGGATGATCTCGGCCTCGAGCTTAGCCGTCTCCGCTTCGAGGGCCCGGATCGTCACGGCCCTCGCCTCCAGGGTCCGGCGGGCCCGGCGCAGGTCCATGACGCCCTTCTTGCCGAAGAGCGCGGTGACGATCATGATCAGGAGAAGGCAGGCGACGCCGAGGACGAAGATCTTCCTGCGGAACGCCGTTCCGGCCGGAGGGGCCTGTCTCTTCACTTGACGGCCTCCAGCCCCTTTTTCAATATGGCTTCGACGTCCTCACGGGTCTCGGCTTCGGCGTAGCAGCGGATGAGCGGCTCGGTCCCGGACAGACGGAGGACGACCCAGCGGTCCTCCTCGAAATCGAGCTTGAGGCCGTCGATCGTCTCCGCGGCCACGACCTTGCGGCGCCCCAGCTTCGACGGCGGGTTCTGGATGAGGGCCCTGAGCCTCTTCGCCCGCTCCGGGGTCAGGGGGAGCGTGCGCTGGCCGCTCGTCATCGCCCCGTACTCTTTGAACAGATCCGCGCGGAGGGTCCCCAGGCTCCGGCCGGTGGCGGCGATCATCTCCGCGACCAGGAGCCCGGCGAAGATGCCGTCCTTCTCGGGGAGATGGTCCTTGACGGCGATGCAGGCGCTCTCCTCCCCGCCGAACATGATCCGGCCTTTGAGATAGAGGTCGGCCATGTATTTGAAGCCGACCTTCGTCTTCGTCAGCGGCAGGTCGTACTTGCGGGCGATGCGGTCGAGGAGGTGGGTCGTGGTGATCGAACGGGCGACGCCTCCGCGCCAGCCCTTGACGCTGACGAGGTAGTCGAGCAGCAGGGCCAGGATGATGTTCGGGTGGACGAATCCCCCCTTTTCGTCGATGATCCCGAACCGGTCGCCGTCCGCGTCCGTGGCCAGCCCGACGTGGCACTTGGTCTGGACGACGTGGGTCTTGAGCTCGGCCAGGTTCTCCTCCGTGCAGGAGGGGCTGACCCCGCCGAAGTAGGGGTCGATGTAGCCGTGGATGCCTTCGACTTCGACGCCGTTTTCCTCGAGGATCTCGTCGAGGTATTCGCGGCCGGTGCCGTAGAGCAGGTCGGCGGCGACCCGGAGACCGGCCTTCCGCATGACGCCGAAATCGATCTTTCCCTGGAGGTCGGCCAGATAATCCGCCTGGAGGTCGATGCGGGAGATGGATTCGTCCCGGGCGCGGACGGCCAGAGTGGAGAAGCCGGGCATCAGCCGCCGGACCTCCTCCTCGATCGCATCGGTCACCTCCGGCAGGGCCGGGGCGCCCGTTTCGACGTTGAACTTGAGGCCGTTGTAGCGCGGCGGGTTGAAGGAGGCGGTGAAGTTGATCCCGCCCTGGCACTTTCTCTTGATGACCTGGCAGGCCAAGGCTTGCGAAGGCGCGTCCCGGTCGGACAGGAAGACTTGGATCCCGTTCCGGGCCAGGAGCTTGGCCGCTTCGAGGGCGTAGCGATCCGACAGGAACCGCGTGTCGTAGCCGACGACCACGGCGATCGGCCCGTCCCCGAAGGTTTTGCGGAGATGATTGGCGATGGCCTGGACGACGACGCGGACGTTGTGGAAGGTGAATTCCTCGCCCATGACCCCCCGCCAGCCGGAGGTGCCGAATCGGATCATCATCGCCCAAAAAGTAGCATAGTCGCCGGCTAAAAGCAACGTTGCTCGGGGGATGCCACTTCGTCGGCCGCGGAGGGGCAGCGGGCATCGTCTCCGTCCGCTGCGGCGATTCTTAACGCCGTTCCCGGGCCGGATTCTCGGCGGGAAATTTCCTCGTATCCGGCCCGGGACGGCTAAATCGCCGCTTTATGCTCCCTCCGACGACACCCTCAGCCCCTATATCCGGCGGCCTCCTCTGGGAACATCCCTGTGCGATCTGGTTCCTTCCGGCTATCCCCGTTCGGCCAGAAATAATGACGGAAAGAGGAAATGCGGATTATTTCTTCTTTTGCACTTCGCCGGTCATGGGGACGAAGCGGACGTCGAGGACCTGCTCGACGCGGGGCTTGCCGCCCGTCTTGGTGATCACGGTCAAGCGCTGGTAGGTCTGCGTGTCGCCGAGGGGGATGACCAGGCGGCCGCCTTCCGCCAACTGGGCGAAGAGGGCCGGCGGGACCTCGGGCACGGCGCAGGTGACGATGACGCCGTCAAAGGGCGCCTCTTCGGGCCAGCCGAAGAAGCCGTCGCCGGAGCGGACCCGGACGTTCCGGAAGCCCAGGCGCTCGAGCGTCTCCGCCGCCCGGCGGGCCAGCTTGTCGTGGATCTCGATCGTGAAGACCCTATCGACGATCCGGCCGAGCACGGCCGCCTGGTAGCCGGAGCCCGTCCCGACCTCGAGCACTTTGTCACCTCTCTTCAACGCCAGGCACTCGGTCATAAGGGCTACGATGTAGGGCTGGGAGATCGTCTGCCCTTCGGCGATGGGGAGAGGGTGGTCATCGTAGGCCCGGTCGATGGACATGGGGGGGACGAAAAGATGCCGGGGGACGTCGGACATGGCCCCCAGGACGAGAGGGTCACGGACTCCTCGGGCCGCGACCTGGGTGGTGACCATGCTCTTCCGTTTCGCGGCGAAGGCCGCGTCGTCCTGCGTCCTCGCCAAACCGGCCGCGGCGGCGATTCCCAGGCCGAGAAATATCACCCCCAGCGGTGACATCAGGTTAGACGGCCGGGGCGTCCGAGACCACCTTTTAGAGCCCCCCTCCGCTCCCGTTATTTTCATCGGCTGTCCTTCTTCCCTAAATTATGGCACAATCCCCGTTTGTCGCCAAGCCTCCCCCGCCCCTGTTCCCCCGAGAATTTTCGTTGACAAGCCTCTTTTTTTTTGATATTTGGATAATAAATCGCGTTGAGGAACTAACTGAGAGTCCAGATGCTTGAAACGAGGGCCGTATACCCCGGGTCCTTCGACCCGATCACGAACGGGCACGTGGACATCATCGAGCGTGGTCTCAGGGTTTTCAACAGGATCATCGTCGCCGTCCTTGAAAATCCCAAAAAACGACCCCTCTTCACGACTAAAGAGAGGGTAAGAATGATTCAAGATATTTTTGCCTCGAAAAAGGAGGTCGAGGTCCGGGCCTTCGACGGCCTCCTCGTCGACTTCGCCCGGGCCCGGGGGACGCATGTCGTCATCCGAGGTCTGCGAGCCATCTCGGACTTCGAGTACGAATTCCAGATGGCCCTGATGAACCGGAGCCTGGCCCCGGACATTGAGACGTTTTTCATGATGCCCAGCGTCAATTATTCGTTCCTCAGCTCGAACCTGGTTCGCGAGGTCGCCGCGCTCGGCGGCTCGGTCGAGGGCCTCGTTCCGGAGCCGGTTGCCCGGAAGCTCGGGGATAAGGTCAACAGGCCCAAAAAAGTCCAAAATCCATAAAGGCAGGGAAACATGTTCGGTATCTCTCGAGAAAAAAGCGTGGTCGGATTGGACATCGGTTCCTATTCCGTCAAGGTCGTCGAGCTCCGGGCCCGGAAAAAGGGTTCGGACGAGGCCTACGAAGTCCTGAAGATCGGTTATGAGCCGCTGCCTCACGACGCCATCGTCGAGGGGACCATCATCGACTCGGCCGCGGTCGTCGAGACCATCCGCTTGGTCTTCGAGGAGAACAAGATCTCGACCAAGGACGTGGCCATCTCCATCTCCGGCAACTCCGTCATCATCAAGAAGATCTCCCTTCCGGTCATGGAAAAGCAGGAACTCGCCGAGTCCATCATCTGGGAGGCGAAGCACAACATCCCTTACCCCTACGAGGAGACCAACGTCGACTACGCGATCCTCAAGCCGTCGCGTTCGACCGACGAGAAGAACCTGGACATCCTGCTCGTCGCCGCCAAGAAGGACAAGATCGCCAACTACAGCAACGTCGTCAACCAGGCCCGGAAGAACCTCCAGAGCATCGAGGTCGACGTCTTCGCCCTCCAGAACGTCCTCGAGACGAGCTACCCCGAGATCTTCTCCGAGAAGACGATCGCCCTGATCAACATCGGCGCCAACATCACCAACGTCGTCATCGTCGAGCGGGGCACGCCCCAGCTCTTCCGCGACCTGTCCCTGGGCGGCTTCTTCTTCACCGAGAACATCCGCAAGGAGCTCAGCATCTCGTTCGAAGAGGCGGAAAAGCTCCTCAAGGGCATCCCCGGGAAATCGACGACCGCGGACCAGTTTGCGACGCTCCTGTCGATGAACGTCCGCGACCTCCTCGACGAGATCGAAAAGACCTTTTCCTTCTACGAGGCTTCGGAGAAACGGGAGAGGAAGATCGAGCAGATCGTCCTCAGCGGCGGCCTGGCCAACGTCATGAACATAGTCAGCGCCTTTGAAACCAAGTTCCGGATCAAGACGGAGATCCTCAATCCCTTCCGCAATATCCGGGTCGATGACAAGAAGTTCGACGCCATCTACTTCAGCGACATGGCGCCGATCTTCGGTGTCGCCGTCGGTTTGGCAACCCGAAAGGTGGAGAAGTAACCATGATACGGATCAACCTCCTCAAGCCGGAAACCAAGGACATCAGGGAAACCATCGTCACCGGGATATCCGAGGATAAGGGCAAGAAGGGCCCGAACCTCGGGAATCTGATCTTTCTCCTCCTCGTCATCGGGCTCGGCCTGTTCTATTTCTTCCAGCA
>MEYF01000009.1:12973-13240 GCA_001775755.1 Candidatus Aminicenantes bacterium RBG_19FT_COMBO_65_30
TGAGCAGCGGAAAGCCCGGGAATCCTTGGACTTGAAGATCCCCCTCATCGAGAGCCTCAACGCCCAGCGCGACCTGGCCCCCCGCCTCATGGACGAGCTGAGCCGCCGCCTCCCGGATTGGGTCTGGCTGAGCGAAGTGACCTACGACGATAAGGGCATCCAGATCAAGGGACGGGCCCTGTCGAACAATCTCATCTCGGACTATATCGACAGCCTCGAGGCCAGCCCCCAGGTCATGAACGTCAACCTCGTTTCCTCGACGCAGAG
>MEYF01000010.1 GCA_001775755.1 Candidatus Aminicenantes bacterium RBG_19FT_COMBO_65_30
CGGCGACGGACAGGCCGAAGCCGTCGTTGTCGGAGGCGTCGCTCGCCGTGAGCTTCAGGAGCGACCGGAACGTGCCCTCTGGGATCTCTTCATCCTTCGCCTGGCACCCCGCGAGGAGAAGGCAGGCGAAGCCGGCGAGAAGGACGGCCAGGGACTTATTGTTTTTCATGGGTTGAGCCTTTCGTTGCGCGCGACGCTTAATAATCACTCTTACAGAATAAGCGCCCCCTGTCAAACGGGGCGATCCAGCGCAAGGGGATGCCGCGCTCGGCCGCGCCCGATCGCCTTCCCATCGGGCTACTTGACGGCGCAGCGGCGGGCGAAGTCCTCGAGCTGGCCCTGGCTCAGCCCGCGGTGATACGCTCCGTCCAGCCGTTTGGCCAGTTTCCCTTTCTCGAAAAAGAGAACGGTCGGGAAGACCTCGATGGAATATCTCTCGGTGAGGGCGTCCCTTTCGTCGACGAGGATGCGCACGTAGCAGGGGTCGCCGGCGGCGGCGTGCTTACGGTAGGTTCCGAGGAAGGCCCGAGAATACGGGCACCAGGAGGCATAGAAGAGGACCATGAGCTTGTCCCGGGACTTGATGGCCGCTTCCAGTTCTTCGGGACTCTGGACGAGGGCGCAGGCATCGTCCCCGGGCGAGGCGTCCGGCCTCTTCAGTAGGGCTTTCATCATGTTCCGTATGGTCATACGGCGATGCTCCGTGTCATCCTGAGAATATTCCTGGACTCCAGCGTCTATTAATAGCATGCCGACGCTACTTAGGGAAGGGCGATATCGGTTCTTTCCCTTCAGTCATGAGAGCACCGAATCCCGGCATGTGCATATGGAATCCGGCGGCGGATGCGCGTTCGGCTCATGGCTCGCCCCTTTCGGAATTCATGGACACGGGCGATTTTTGATATACTGATTCTAGTTGGACCGACAGGAGAAATCAAACCGATGCTCGAACGGCCCGGCGAATTCAACCTCAGGGTGGCGGAGGTCGTCGCCGGCCTCATCAAGTGAGACCCCCGCGCCACAAGGAGGAATTCGATGGACGTTCAAAGAGATCCGACGCTGCGCGTGACCCTGATGCCCCGCGACACGAACAGGCACGGCACGATTTTCGGCGGCATCATCATGAGCCACATCGACCTGGCGGGGGCCATCGAAGCCCGAAAATCGTGCGGCCCCCTGAATTTCGTGACGGTGGCCCTGGATCATGTCGTCTTCCACAAGCCCGTATTCCTGGGGGATGTCGTCAGCCTGTATACGGAAACGCTCAAGGTCGGCCGGACCTCGGTGACGACCAGAGTGATCGTGGAGGCCACCCGAGCCGACTCCCAGGAGACGGTCAGAGTGACTGAAGCCGACGTCGTCTATGTCGCCGTCGACAAGGACTGGAAGCCCGTGCCGGTCCGGTAGGATTGCGCTTCGCTCACAGGGCCGACAATACGGCCGCGTTCACCTTTTCCATGAGCTCCGGCATGGAGTCCTGGGTGTAGCCGGTGACGACGACGGGCTCATGGAAAGTGATCTCGACGGGACCTTTCCGGATGCGCCACGTGCCGCGCGGCATCAGCGCGTAGGTGCCTTTGATCGATACGGGAACGATGGGCGTTCCGGCCTCAAGGGCCAGGAAAAATCCGCCTCTCCGGAACGGCTGCGTTTTCCCGTCCCAACTCCGCATCCCTTCGGGATAGATGAGGAATGAGTATCGTTTCTCTTTGATCAGCTGCGCCGCCCGGGCGATGCTCCTTCGCCCCGCGCCCCCGCCTTCCTTGTCCAACGGGACATACCCGGAAAAGCGCATGCCCAGCCCGAGAACCGGAATACGGAAGACGAATCGCTTGACGATCACCCGGGCCGGCCGGTCTATGACGGTCATCAGGAGGGGCCCGTCGAGGAAGCTCAGGTGGTTGGACATGAAGACGTAGGGGGTCGCCGCGTCGAGCCGGCCGAGCCCCGTCGCCTCGACGTCGATGCCGAGGATAAGCCGCCCGACGCGCATCATCCAGCGGCCGTAGGCGAGGAACACGTCATGCAGCCCGAAGACCACGCAGACGAGAAGAACGGGAACAGCGAGAAGCGTAAGAAAGAGATAGACGAAGACCAGGAGGGCGTTGCGCATGAACCGGCCCGATTATGGCACGGCCGTCACCGCCCGAGGTTCTCAATGATAATTAATGGTGCCCGAGCTTTTCCGCGGCTTCGGCCTCGGCCTTGTTCTTATGCACGGTGCCGGCCGGATGGTTGGGTGGCGAATAGACGGTATACAGCTTCAACCGGGTGGTTTTCGACGTGTTGATGACATTGTGGAACGTGCCGGCCGGCACGATAGCGGCCTCGTTCTTGCGGACCACGTGCTCTTCCGAACCATTGAGAACGAATTTGGCCTCCCCCTGCTCGACGCGAAAGAACTGATCGACAGCGGGATGCACCTCGTTGCCGATCTCTTCACCCGGCTGCAGGCACATCACCACGAGCTGGCAGTACGTGCCGGTGAAGAGAACCTGGCGAAAGTACGTGTTCTTGAGGGTTTGTTCCTCGATCGGTCCAAAGTAGCCTGACATGGGTCCCTCCTCCTATCCGAATGAGATTTCGCCGTAATTATACAATAACAAGAGGGGTGATGCATGGAGAGGGGGAAAATAGAATGACCCGTGTAGGACTCGAACCTACAACCCGCAGATTAAGAGTCTGCTGCTCTACCAATTGAGCTAACGGGCCGAAAAATCCCCTCCAGTCTAGATGAGTCGAGGCCTCCTGTCAAACAGCGGAAGGCCCCCGGAACGGCCCGTCCCAGGAGCCCGTAGCCACGCCTTATCTTCGTCCCTCCCCTACTCCTTGATCCCGGCCAGCTCGAGCATGAAGGCGTACTCCATGGCCGTCTGTTTCAGCCTGCGGAAGCGGCCGCTTACGCCTCCATGCCCGGCCTCCAAGTTCGTCCAGAGCAGGAGCGGGTTCTTGTCCGTCTTCATCGCCCGCAGCTTGGCCACCCACTTGGCCGGCTCGAAGTACTGGACCTGGGAGTCCTGCCAGCCCGTGGTCACGAGCAGGGCCGGGTATTTCTTGGCTTCGACCTGGTCGTAGGGCGAATACGACAGCATATATTCATAGTATTCTTTGATCTCGGGGTTGCCCCATTCGTCGAACTCGCCCGTCGTCAGCGGGATCGTCTTGTCGAGCATGGTCGTGACGACGTCGACGAAGGGCACGCCGGCGACGACGCCCTTGAACAGGTCCGGCCGCATGTTGACGACGGCGCCCATGAGCAGTCCCCCCGCGCTGCCGCCGCTCGCGAAGAGCATCCCGGGATTGGTGAACTTCTGGGCGACGAGGTAGTCGCCGCAGTCGATGAAGTCGGTGAATGTGTTCTTCTTCTTGAGGAGCTTGCCGTCCTCGTACCAGGCCCGGCCCATTTCCTGCCCGCCGCGGATGTGGGCGATGGCATAGACGAAGCCGCGGTCAAGCAGGCTGAGGCGGGCCGAGCTGAAGCCGGCGTCGGTGCTGGCCCCGTAGGACCCATAGCCGTAGAGGAGGCACGGGTTCGCGCCGTTCTTGACCAGCCCCTTCCTGTAGACGAGCGAAACGGGCACCTTGACGCCGTCGCGGGCCGTGGCGTAGTGCCTCTCGGCCTGGTAGTTCGCGGCGTCGAAGCCGCCGAGGATCTCCTCCTGCTTGAGGAGCTTTTTCTCCTTGGTGATCATGTTGTAGTCGAACGTGGACGACGGCGTCGTCAACGACGTGTAGCCGTAGCGGAGCCACTCGGTGTCGAACTCGCGATTGGTCGAGATCCGAGCGCTGTATGTCTCCTCGCCGAAGTCCAGATAATGTTCGGCGCCCTTGTCCCAGGGCATGACCCGGATCTGGATCAAGCCGTTCTTCCGTTCCTCGAGGACGAGAGCGCCCTTGAACATCTCGAAGCCCTCGAGGAAGACGTCGTCGCGGTTCGGGATGAGCTCGACCCAGTCCGCCTTGCCGGTTTTATCCAGGGCCGCCGTCATCAGCCGGAAGTTCTTGGCGCCCATGTTCGTCCGGACGTAGAACTTGTCCCGGTAGTGGTCGACGTCGTATTCGAGGTCCCGCTCCCGAGGCTGGAAGACCTTGAACTCGGCCTCGGGCTTGTCCGCGGGGATGAAGCGGTACTCGTTCGACAGCGTGCTCGACGAGGCGATGAAGATGTATTTCTTGGACTTGGTCTTGAAGGCGCCGGTGCCGAAGGTCTCGTCGGCCTCGTGGAAGATGAGGGTGTCGGACTCGACCGGCATCCCCAGGACGTGCCGGAAGATCTTCTGGGGCCGGAGCGTCGTGTCGTCGATCTGGGTGTAGAAGACCGTCTTGTTGTCGCTCGCCCAGGCCGCGGAGCCGGTCGTGTTGACGATGGCGTCCGGCAGGATCTCGCCCGTGGCCAGGTTCTTGAAATGGAGGGTGTATTTCCGCCGGCTGACGGTGTCCACGCCGAAGGAGATGAGCGTATTGTCCGCGCTCACCGCCAGGCCGCCGACCGAGTAATAGTTGTGCCCCTGGGCCATATCGTTGACGTTGAGGAGGACCTCCTCGGCGCCCTCGAGACTGCCCTTCTTCCTGCAGTAGACGGGATAGTCCTTCCCCTCCTCATAGCGCGTGTAGTAGTAGAAGCCTTCGGAGCGGTAGGGCACGGACAGGTCGGTCTGTTTGATGCGGCCGATGATCTCTTTGTAGAGATTTTCCTGGAAGGCCTCGACGGGCTTCATCACCGCCTTCGTGTACTCGTTCTCGGCCTTGAGATATTCGATGACCTTGGGGTTGTCGCGCTCGTTGAGCCAGTAATAGTTGTCGACGCGCGTGTGGCCGTGGATGGTCAGGTCTTTCGGGACGATCTCGGCCTTGGGCGGCTTGAGACCGCTCGCCGCTTCTCCGGCCGGCTTACACGCGGCCGCCGTGAAAAGGAAAGCGGCGGCGAGGCCGAAGGCGATGACGAGAGAAGAATGCCTCCTGAGGTGACGTGGGGAAATCATCATGATGGGCGTGCCCTCCTCTAGGAATTTGGGGACCAAGAAAAATAACCCTATCACCCGCCCCCTCCGA
>MEYF01000011.1 GCA_001775755.1 Candidatus Aminicenantes bacterium RBG_19FT_COMBO_65_30
TGACGCCGACATCCTGCTCCTGGCCCACGGCTTTCAGCAGAGGACGGACTTCCACCTCAGGCGGCCGAAGCTCGACTGAGGCATTGAGGGGACCATGAGCGGTTTTTTAAGAAGGCTGAGCAAAACCCTCGGCCTGAGCTATGCCTGGCGGCACTGGCGCCGGCTCAACTTCAAGAAACGTTGGTTAGAGGATCAATCATCATGAAACCCTATGTTACCGCGCGGACCATCGCATCGAAAACCACGGGCTGGCTGGCGAAGATCGAACGCTATAACCAGCACGGGATGAGCCTGAACGCCGCCGCCAGCGCCTTGCTCGTCGTCGATATGCAGATGTTTTTCCTGGACCCCGCATCGCCCACCTACACGTGCGGCGGCCCGGCCGCACTCCCGGGTATCAAACGTCTGGCGGCGGCCTTCCGGGCGGCGGGGCGTCCCGTGATCTTCACGCAGCATGTCCATCATCCAAACGGAATGGACCTGGGAATAATGGGCTGGTGGTGGCAGGGCAGATGCCTCGAAGGGAGCGAGACAAGCGAGATCCATCCCGAACTGGGGCCGCGCCCTGGCGAAAAGGTCATCGTCAAACACCGCTACTCCGCCTTCTACAATACCGACCTCGAAATGGTCCTTCGCTGCCTGAAAATCGAGGATCTGGTCATTTCAGGAATTATGACCAACCTGTGCTGTGAATCGACGGCGCGGGACGCGTACTTCCGGGATTACCGGGTGTTCATTCCCGCCGACGGGACGGGGACGGTCACCGAGGAAATGCACCTGGCGAGCCTCTTGAACCTTGCCTTCGGGTTCGCCTTCGTGACGACGGGCGATAGGCTTATCGCGCAGGTCAAGGGCTGATAGCCGTCTGAAAACCGTTGCCCGCCGAAACGTTAGCTGGCGGCCCGGCCCCGGCCGTCAGGGTAATCCTTCCAGCCGGAGCGAGGTCCCTGCGGCGGGCTTAAAACACGGGACGGGATCATCTCCATTCCATGGCGTAGCGCTTGACCCGCGGGACGCCGTCCGCGTCTTCGTTGATCAGGACGTAGATCTTCCCCTTCCTGACGACGAAGGGCATCTCTTCCCTCGGCAGCGAGAATCGAGTGATGCACCGTCCTTCCGGGTCGAAGACGTCGTACAACAGCCGGCCCTGGGCGTCCGTCTCGTAGGTCTGGGCGTAGAGACGGCCCTCCGGGTCTCCGATGAAGAAGTAAACGGGAGGGAAGTAGTCCGGGAAGACCAGCATGCTTCGCATCTGGGCATCCCGTCCTTCAAGGATCCTTTCCTTGTCCGCCCCGGTCACTTTTACGGGGTTGTAATCCTTGACGATCCTCCTGATGAGCTTTCCTTCCGGGCTCAAGACGTGGAATTCGTACTTCGAGTTGGACATCCAGATGAGCCGGTCGTCCGCGGTAACGTGGCAGAGGAGAAGGATGACGATGGGGTTGATGGCGCCGGGTTTAAAAGGCTCCTCGACCTCGGCCAGTGTGGCCAGCGGGTTCAGGGCCGGGTCGTGCTTGATCAGTCTCAGCAGGAACTTCTCGCCGAAGTCCATCTGATCGCCGTAGATCATGCCCCGGGAGTCGATCTTGTACCGCGACATCCGCGTCTTGGCCGTGGAGATCTCCTTGAGGCAGGTGCCGTCGAGGGCGTAGAAGGTCAGCTTGTTGAGGTCGAGGATGACGCCCGTTCCGTCCGGAAGGACGATCATCCGGCTGGGATTCTCCCATTCCCGGGGGCCCTGCCCCTTCTTACCGAAGGTGCTGACGAGCTTTTCCGCTTTATCGAAGACCCGAACCTTGATGTCCTCCCAGTCGAGCGTCCAGATGTTTTCCTGGTCGTCGACGCCCACGGAGCGGAGCTCGGCAAAGAGGTCTGGGCCGCCGGCCGGATCCTTGCCGATGACGAGGTCCTCCTTCAGGACGAGCATCGACGGACCGCCGGGCTGAGGGACGGGCGCCTTGGGGTTCCGGACGACGGTGACGCCTCCCTCGGTTTTGATCCCGATCTTCTGCCCCGGATCGGCCCCGGTTATCGGTGTGACGGCCAAGATTATCAAAACTATGGCTAGGACAAAGACAGGACCGGCTACAAAAGGAATCGGATTCATCTTGACACGCACGTTTACCTCCTCTCGTCGCCGCTCAAACGGCAAAGCCCTCGCTAACGGACATCGGGTTCATTTTGAGCGCACCTCATCCCGAGCGCCAACCTCTAATCATAAATCCCTAATAATGGGGGCTTGACAAATAAATATGACTATTGTATAATAATGGTCATAAGTCACTATGAGACAAATAGCCAGACGAGATGATATTCGAGACTTGATCCTGGACGCCGTGGACATCCTTTTGGCCAGGTTCGGGTATAAGAAGATGACTATGGAGGACGTGGCCAGGCAGGTCGGCATCGGCAAGGGCACGATCTATCTCCATTTTCCCTCCAAAGAAGAGCTGGTCCTGGCCCATATCGACCGCATCGCCGAGACGGTCGTCCGGAAGCTTGGAGAGGTTGCCGGGTTGACCGACTCCCCCGACAGGCGGCTCCGCCACATGCTCGTCATCCGCGTCCTTCACCGCTTCGACAGCGTCGCCCACTATTCCCAGAGCCTCGGCGATCTCCTGTCCTCGGTCCGGGCGGCCCTGATCGTTCGGCGGCAGGCCTACTTCGAGAAAGAGGCGGCCGTTTTTGAAAACGTTCTCCGAGAGGGGGGAAGGGTCGGTGCGCTCGATTGCCCCGATCCCAGGATGACCTCGTTCATCCTCATCCAGAGCACGAATTCGCTCCTGCCGTTCAGCCTCTCACCCAAGGAGCTCGGCCGCAGGGAGGACGTGGAGGACCAGGTCGGCCGCATCGCCGACCTGCTCATTAAGGGTCTTCTTCCGTGTCAATCG
Source organism: Candidatus Aminicenantes bacterium RBG_19FT_COMBO_65_30 (assembly GCA_001775755.1). Classification (GTDB taxonomy): domain Bacteria; phylum Acidobacteriota; class Aminicenantia; order Aminicenantales; family Saccharicenantaceae; genus RBG-16-66-30. The sequence goes on from MEYF01000011.1 coordinate 2,892, forward strand.
CGCCCGGCCAGCTGGACGCGCTGACACGAACACTCTTTAAAACGAACTCGAGGAGGTTCGACATGTCCAAGATAATTCGATGGATAGTCATCATCGGCGCGATCCTGGCCCTCTGGGTCTCCCTTGCCCTCGGACAGGAGCCGGCGGCCCCAACGCTTGATCCGGCCCGCAAGCAGGCTGTCATAGAAGAGATCGCCACGCTCATGAACAAGAACTATATATTCGCCGAGACGGCCAAGAAGATGGAAGAGGCGCTCCGCGCCCGGCTCAAGAACGGCGATTTCGACAAGCTCAACGCCGCCCCGGCGTTCGCCCAGGAAGTCTCGAGGACACTCTCTGAAGTGAGCAGGGACGGACACATCGGCTTCACCTTCAATCCCGCGTTGGCCGAGGACATGCGGCGTCTCGACGGCCAGAGCGAGGAGGAGGCGAAGAAGGTCCGCGAGAGGCGGCTCCGGGAGGCCCGGCGGAACAACTTCGGCTTCCGCAAGGTGGAACGGCTCCCCGGGAACATCGGCTACGTCGATTTCCGCAGCTTCGCCTCTCCCGACCAGGCCGGCCCGACGGCCGTCGCGGCCATGAACTTCCTGGCCTATTGCGACGCGATCATCGTTGACCTGCGCCAGAACGGCGGCGGCGACCCGGCCCAGATCCAGCTCATCAGCACCTATTTCTTCGACGAGCCGGTCCATCTCAACGACCTCTACGCCCGGGCCGAGGACCGGACCGATAACTACTGGACCCTGCCCTACGTTCCCGGCCCGAAAGCCGCGGACGCCGACCTCTACATCCTGACGAGCGCCCGGACCTTCTCCGGGGCCGAGGAATTCACCTACAACATGAAGAACCTCAAGCGGGCGACCGTCATCGGCGAGACTACGGGCGGCGGCGCCCATCCGACGGGCACGAGGATCGTCCAGCGCGACTTCATCCTCCGGGTGCCCTTCGCCCGGGCCATCAACCCGGTCTCCAAGACGAACTGGGAGGGCACGGGAGTCGCGCCCGACATCGCCTGTCCGGCCGCGGAGGCCTTCGACAAGGCCTATGCGATGGCCGTCGAGAAGCTCGCCGCCAAGGCGGCCGACCCGGAGCGAAGGGCCGAGTATGAGTGGATCCTGACCGGCGAGAAGGCTAAGCAGAGCCCGCCGCGGGTCGACGAAAAAACCCTGAGAACCTATGCCGGCGTATACGGGGAGCGCAAGGTCACCTTCGAGAACGGCACCCTGTACTATCAGCGGACCGGGCCGAAATACCGCCTCATCCCGATGTCCGGAACCCTATTCGCAGTCGAGGGCCTCGACTATTTCCGGGTGGAATTCGCGGTCAAGGACGGGAAAGCGGTCGTGCTGGTCGGTCTCTATGACGACGGCCGGCGGGAACCCTCGCCGCGGACGAAGTAAGCGGCTGGCTGAGGCTTTCCAGAGGACTCCGGGCCTAGGGCCGGCGCATGCCGAAGGCCTCGAGGGTGACAAAGGCGGTGGCCGAAAGGGCCGAGACGAGCGCGCTGTAGCGGTGGAATTCGAACATGAACTTCTGCCCGGGGGTGCGGAGGAGCGGGAGCATGGGCAGGAGGGCGGACAAGGTCAGGAGGAATCCGGCCGCGACGAAGAGCCAGAATGCCGCGATCTTGACCCGGGCCGCTGTGATACCCATCCGCCGGGGGTCGAGGAGCGTCAGGCTCAGACTCGCCGGCTTGGGGATGGAGATGAAATTTCTGCCTTTGAAGATGACGATGACGGTGAGGCAAGCCGCGAAAAGGCCCCCGGCCATGACGTGGCCGACGAGGGGATAGCCATAAAGCCCGCGGGGAATGAACATGGCGAAGAAAAAACCGCTCGCGGCGAGATAGAGGAAGCTTCCGTAGAAGCAGATGGAGAGCCATTTTTCGAGGACGGGAAGGCGCCACAACGGCAGGGCCTTGACATATTCCCACCAGGCCTTCGGCGACGTTTTCCTGGATATCTGGACCGTCCGGAGCGCCAGCCAGGCCAGGTACTTCTTGAAGATCTCGGCGTAGAGGATGGTCGATCGGGCCTCTTCGCGGGTCGTCCAGAAGCGGCGGAAGCTTAGGCCGGCGAAAAGCCCCAGCGCCGAGAGGATGGTGATGATCGTGAACAGCATGCCTCTCACCTCTTCTCGAGGAACCCGGCCAGGCGGCCGAGGAAAAGCAGGCCGGCCAGGAAGACGAGCGACGCGACGACGACCGCGCAAACGCCCAGGACGACCTTGAAGACCGGCCGGACGATGAATGACAGCCCGAAGAACCTCTGGAAGAGCCCGCCCAATCCCATGAACGAAGAAGCCGAGCGCTTCTCCACCTTATCCGTCAGGAGCGGACCCGCGCCCTTGAGCTTGGTGAAGAAAAAATCCGAACCGACGCTGTGGCAGTCCGTGCAGCCGTTCCAGCCGAGCGACTGTTGGGCCGGCCGGACGTCGTGCGCTAGCGGCCAGGTCACCGGTTCGGCGGCGGCGTGTTTTCCGGAGTCGAGCTTTCCGCCCGCGGTGAGCCGGAACATCCGGCCGCCGGAGACGTAGACGAAGTCGGTCTCTTCCGACGTTTTCGAGAGGGCTCCCAGGACGAGCGCGACCTGCTCCTCGGTCAGCGTCTGCTCGGTCCCGGCCTTGGCGGTCACGGTCCGGAGGTCGAAGTCCGAGGCGAGGGGCAGGAATTTTCCCTCCGTCAGCCAGCCGGTCCCAGAGACTTCGGCGAGCTCGGCCGGGGCCTCCGATATGTCCAGGTAGCCGTCGACGATCCGGTAGAGCGTCTTCCTAACGACGATGACGGGCGGGCCCGGCGTGCCGACGATCGTCCCCAGCGCCTGCAGGAACTCCTGGATCCGCGTTTCGACCGCCGGGTCTTTGTCGGCCGCGGCCGGGTCGAAATCGGGGACGAGCGGCAGAACGTCCCCGCCTTTCCTGATGCCCCAGAATGGGGCCGTGTCCGCCTTGGCTCCCGGACGCTCCGCCGCGTCGATGCCGCCGTCGACGTTTGGGGCGAAAACGAAATTTCCCGATATGAGCACGGGTACTTCGTCCTCGGCCAGGACCTGATTGAGGGCGACGAGGATCCGGGCGATGCGCGCTTCCGGCCCGAGGATGTCGCCCGCCGCGGCTTCCACAACCGCCGGCTTGAGCGGCGTGACGTCCTTTCCTTCAAACTTCGCCCAGAATGCCGGCCAGACGAGCCGGTGCGGCGAGATCCTGTGTCGCTCGTCCTTGGCGTAGACGGGCTCGATGACCTGGGGAAGGTCCGTCGCCCAGGTCGCGACCCCGTAGATGCCAAGGCGGTTGGCCCGCGACGTCCTCACTCGGGTGAAACCGTCCTTAGGCCTCGGCCCGGAATGGCAGGCGGTGCACGAAAGCCGCTTAAAGTGGACGAGAGGAATGCCTGTGTGTTTGGGGTAGGGCGCGCCGAGCCGGCCCGGGACGACCGACTTCTCGCCCGCCGCGCTCTCTCCGAGATGACAGCCCCGGCACGTGAAGGATGCCGCCGTCCGGTTCCCGGTCTCGGCCGCCTCGCCCTCGTAACCGCGGACCATGCCGTGGCCGAGGTCGTTCCTGTGGCAGTCGGCGCATTTCAGGCCGGCCGTCGAGTGGACGTCGGCGTCCGTACTCCACCGGGCCTCGTCCTTTGGCGAGACCGAGTGGCAGGCCAGACAGCGGCCGTCGGCCGGCTTATAGTCGAGGTCGAAAAAGTAGCGGTGCTTGGAGTCAAAATCGACCGTCCTATACTTGACCGAAGGCACCACCGCCCATTCGTGGTCGTCGAGGTTGGGCCCGTCGTAGATGTCCCACGTTTCCTTGAGACGGGAGGCCATGCCGCCGACCTCGCCGACGCCGCCGGCCGCCGTGGCCGCCCAGCGGAGATTCTCGCGGAGGACCTGTTTGGCCCACTCGCTGGGATCCTGGCGTCCCGACTTGTTGTGGCAGGCGAGGCAGTTCACTTCGGCTTTCCCGGAGACGGTCCAGCGCGCCTCGGGATGGGCCAGGACCTCTTCGTCGGAGGGCTCGGCCGGGCCGCCGCCGGGCATGTGCCGTCCAAAGAGCAGGGTGAAATCCCAGGCCGTGAGGCCCACGGCCTTTGGGTCATAGCTTCCGGGCCATTTTCGGTACGAGAGGGGCAGGATCGTCCCCGTCTTCGGGTCGAACTGGAGCCATGGCTCCCCCGGCCGGCCGTTCTTGGCCGCCGTCATGGCCCCGAAGTGCCAGCCGCTCCGGACCGTCCCGTAGTCGTGGCACGGGCCGCAGGTGAAGCGGGCCGAATAGGGCAGAGGGTTGGTCTCGGTCGGGACGATGAGCTCGTCGTTCTCGTCGCGGAGCGGGATGAGGTGGGCCGGAATCGTCCGGTCGCCGTCCCAGACCGCCTTCTTCGAATCCTTCGCGGCGGATTGGGCAAGGCCGTTCGCGGCAAAAGTGAGAACCGCGGCCAGCGCGAGGCTTAAGAATGGGAGGACCGATCGTCCGGCGCGGCTCATGCTTTGAACTGCTCCGGCCGGAAGTCCATGACCCGCCGGGCCTTGACGGCCTCGTTGGCCTTGAGCACGGCGACGCAGGACTCGTAGGCGAGCTCCGCCGGGCAGGTGAGCGGTGTGCCGTGCCGCACGGCGTCGAAAAAGTTCTCGAGGTGCGGCTGGTGAGCCGGCCTGGCCAGCTCGACCGGCAGGGGCCAGCGCCCGGCCTCGGCCGTCACCCGGACGTCGACGAAGACGTTCTTCGTCGTCGACTTCTGGATGGGCAAGGTCTCGGACTGGAGAAGGCCGGCCTTGGCCAGGGAATCCCATTCGGGGGCGTGGGGTTCGCGCATGGCCCAGTTGCCGCGCTGGGGGATCTCGGACAGCACGAGCGAGCCGTTCTCGCCCATGAAGGTCTCGTAGAAGCCGCCGTGCTGGGTCGTCGTCTGGACCTGGTAGAAGGCGCGGGCCGTTCCCTCCTTCGTCTCGAACTCGTAGATGGCCATGACGTTGTCGTACCACTCCCAGTTCTTGTAGTAGTCGAGGCCGCCGCTGGCCACGACCGACTTGGGCCGCGTCCCGAAGACCCAGCTGAACAGATCGATCTGGTGGGAACCCAAGTCGACCATAGGGCCGCCGCCAAACTTCTTGAAAAGGCGCCAGTTGCGGAACTCGGTCATGGAGCCGTAGCCGTACTTGTCGAGCGTGGCCTGGTCGATGACGTACTTTTCCGGCCAGCCGAGGAGGTCGGCCTTGGCCCGGTTCCACTGGGCGTACGCGACGGTGACCCGTCCGAGAAGCCGGCGCTCGCGGATGAGGCGGTCGATGGCATGGATGTAGCGCGGGTTGGAGCGGCGCTGGTGGCCGATCTGGAGGAGCTTTCCGGTCTCGCGGGCGGCCAGGACCATGGATCGGGCCTGGCCGAGGGAGTTGGCCATCTCCTTTTCGCAATAGACGGGGAGCCCCCTCCGGAGGCAGGCGTTCGCCTGCTCGGCGTGGACCCAGTCGGGGGTGGCGACGATGGCCGCGTCGAGGTCTTTCTCGGCGGCCAGGAGCTCCCGGTAGTCCTCGTAGACGTTGGCGACGTGACCGTATTTCTTGAGGTAGTTCCCCGTGTACTGGCGGCTGTAGGACCAGATGTCGCAGATGGCCGCGATCCGGACAGACGGGATGCGGAGCATCGACTCGATGAGGACCCGGCCCTGGGCGCCGCAGCCGATGACGGCGACTCGGAGCTCGTCGGCACTCTTCGCGGCCGCGGGCGCGGCCTGGGGCGGGGCTTGGGCGAGGGCCGGCCCGGCCAATGCGACGCCGAGCCCAGCCGCAGCCGAGGATCTGAGGAAAGCGCGACGGCTGATCCGATCCGTCGCTGTCTTCTTGTCCATGATGCCCATGAGATCACTCCTGCCTCGGTTGAGGCCGCCTCATCATACTATAAAAAGGGTCTTCCGAAGAAGGGCAAAATCGATTGACAGAGCCGTTTCTCTGTCATAAGATTTGGGCACATCGGCGCGCGAACGCCGGACGATGGGACGGTTCTGGCGCGCTCTTTGAGAGGGGTTTGTCCAATGAAGTGCCCTCATTGCCAGTTCGAGAACGCCTCGGACACCCGGTTCTGCGGCAACTGCGCCGCCCTCCTTCGGCCCGGCCAGGCGCCTTCCCCGCCGGCCTCTCCGACGATGACCACCCCGCCGCCGTCGCCTCCGGCCCCGCCGACGATGACCGTCCGCGTCCCCTGCGGCGAGATCGTCCCCGGCTCCACTTTCGCCGGCCGCTACCGCATCTGCGACGAGCTCGGCCGCGGCGGCATGGGCCGCGTGTATAAAGTCCTCGACGGCGAGATCAGCGAGGCCGTCGCCCTCAAGATCCTCAGCCCCGACATCAGCCTCGACGAGAGGATGATCGAGCGCTTCAGGAACGAGCTCAAGCTGGCCCGGAGGATCTCCCACAAGAACGTCTGCCGGATCTTCGACCTGGGGAACTGCGAGGGGACGTATTTCATCACCATGGAATACATCTCCGGCGACAACCTCAAGAGCATCATCCGGATGATGGGGCCGCTGTCGCCGGCGCGGGCCTTGGCGGTCGCCGGACAGGTTTGCGACGGGCTGGCGGAAGCCCATCGCCTCGGAGTCGTCCACAGGGACCTCAAGTCGGCCAACATCATGATCGACCGCGAGGGCAGCGCCCGGATCATGGACTTCGGCATCGCCCGCGCCGCCGAGACGAAGGGCATCACCGACCGGGGGACGCTCGTCGGGACGCCCGAATACATGGCGCCCGAGCAGGTCGAGGGCAAAGAGGTCGACCGGCGGGCCGACATCTACTCGCTGGGGATCATCCTGTTCGAGATGGCGACCGGAAGGGTGCCGTTCGAGGGGACGACGCCTCTGAGCGTCGCCCTGATGCAGAAGACGGCCCGGCCCCCGGACCCCCGGGACCTCAACGTCCAAACGCCCGAAGGGCTGAGCGCCGTGATCGCGAAATGCCTGGAGAAGGACAGGGGGGCGCGCTTTCAGAAGATCGAAGAGCTCGCCTCCGAGCTCCACGGGATCGCCGAAGCGCTCGGCGTGGGCGGGAGAGTCCGTCCCCAGGCCGCGGGAGAAAGCCTCACGCCCGGGGGGACGCGGCTAATGAATTCCATCGCCGTCCTGCCGTTCACCGACCTCAGCCCCCAGAAGGACCAGGAATATTTTTGCGAAGGACTGGCCGAGGAGATCATCACGGCCCTGGCCAAGATCCGCAACCTCGAGGTCGCGGCCAAGAGCTCGGCCTTCTCCGCCAAGTTCAAGGACCTGGACGTCCGCGAGATCGGCCGCCAGCTGGGCGTGGCCGCCGTGCTCGAGGGGAGCGTCCGCAAGGGCGACAACAGGCTCCGCGTCACGGCCCAGCTCATCAACGTGGCCACCGGCTACCATTTCTGGTCCGAGAAGTACGAGCGGACGTTCGAGGACGTCTTTGCCATCCAGGACGAGATCACCCTGGCCATCGTCGACCGGCTCAAGGTCAAGCTC
>MEYF01000012.1:0-3993 GCA_001775755.1 Candidatus Aminicenantes bacterium RBG_19FT_COMBO_65_30
AGAGGTCGTCAGGAACGTGTCGAGGTTCTTCAGGGGGACGAACACGGTCAGCCCCGTCGGCAGGCCGCCGAGGTCGTAAAGAGGAAGGCCCTGGAGGGCGGGCTGGTGCGTGTAGAGCATGCGCAGGCTGAGCTTGAGGGCCAGCGACTTGGAGATGGAGGCCGACACCGAGTTGACCCAGTCGAACCGCCAGTCGTTCATCTCCTTCAGGTTCTCGTCGAAGACGAACTGGGTCGACAGAGAGGAGTTTTCGAGGACCTTCTGGATGGCGATGACGCTGAAGCGGAAGCCGGCGAACGAGGCCGTGTCCTGCCCGACGTATTGCCTCAAGGTGTAGGTCAGACCGGCGGAGGTTTTGACCTGAGTCCTGGATTTTTCGACCCATTCGTAGCCGAAGCCGGTGGTGAAGATGACCCTGTCGTCGATTCCGGCGAAGCGGTTGCGGTCCCAGCTCAGGCCGGCCTGGCCGAGCAGCCTCTTGGAGATGCGGCGGTCGTATTGGCCGGCCAGCACGTAATTCTCGGCGACCTTACGCGTGATGGTGTCCTCGATGATGTCGAAATCGGTCTCCGTCCCCCGGGCGGTCCGGGTCGTCGTCGTGGCGTTGCTTTTCAGGATGTAGCTCTTGACGAGGAGCGTGTCGTTCGCCCATTTCCGGGTGAACGAGGTGCCGAGGCTGAGCGCCGAGGTCGCCGTATTGCCCCCCGTGACGACGTAGCTGATCTCGGCCGTGGCCACCCACGGGCCGAGAAGCCCGGGCTTCTTATCCTGGCCGCGGAGGGGCGCGGGTCCCGAGGCCAGAAAAGCCGTCAGCCCGAGCGCCGCGGCCGCCTTGATAAGGCGTTTTCCGTTTATGGACATGTCCATCGCTCCCGATCGCAATCACATCGTGGATGTCATAAAATACCGGAGTGCCGGAGGGCTGTCAACAGAAAGGAGAAAGCGAACCGGATGATCACGGCGCCGCGTCGTAGGACAGGGCGGCGGCGCCGAGGATGGCGATGTTCTCGGTCTCCGAAACCTCGATCTTCAGCCGTTCCTTGGCGATGGAATAGGCGTATGTCTCGAAGGTTTCCCATAGGGCGGCCCGGAAAAAGCCGTAGGACTTGCTGACCGACCCGCCGAGGACGACGATCTCCGGATCGACGGCGTAGCAGATGGCCTTGACGGCTTCCCCGAGATGGCGGCCGAACTCCGAAAAGATCTCCAGGGCCCGGACGTCGCCCCGGCCGGCCCGGACGGCGAGATCGCGGCCGGAGACGCCGTGGACGCGCCCGAAGAACTGGCCGCTGGCGTAGGCCTCGAAGTTCCCGTCGAGGTAGGGCAGCATGCCGAACTCCCCGGCGCCGCAGTTCGCGCCCGAGGTGAGCCGGCCGTTGGCGATGATGCCGGCCCCCAAGCCCGTCCCGACGATGAGCCCGACGGCGTGGTCGAAGGGCCGGGCTTTGCCGAAATATTTTTCGCCGGCGGCGAAGCAGTTGGCGTCGTTGTTGACGTAGACGGGCAAGCGGTAGCGCTCCTCGAGACGGGCCTTGAGGGGGACCCTTTTCCAGGAGCGGATGTTCCGGACGTCGTAGACGACCCCGGCCTTGGGGTCGATGACCGAGGGCACTCCGGCGCCTATGCCGGCGACATCGCTCCGCAAGATCGGGTCGATGACGCTGAACATGTCTTCGAGGACGTCCGTCTCCGAGCCTTGGCTCCGGACGGGGACGGACCGGACGTCGGACAGACGGCCGGCCACGACGAGCCCGGCCCGGACGTTCGTCCCGCCGAGGTCGACGCCGATGACGGCCGCGTTGCTCACGCCGCCTCCCCTTTCTTCTTCATGGCGAGCGTCTCGTTGGCGATGAGCGGCCTGGCCCAGATGCCGATCGACAGGATGTAGCCGAGGGTCAGGTAGAGAACGAGCAGACCTTGGCGCAGGCCGAAAGCGTCCCCGAGCCGGCCGATGAGAAGCGGCACCAGCGCCCCGCCGACAATGCCCGTGCAGAGGATGCCGGAGAATGAGCCGTGGCGGCTCGAGACGGAGTTCAGGGCCAGCGAGAAGATGACCGGCCACATGACCGAGGCGGCGAAACCCACGAGCGGGAACATGACCAGGGCCAGCGAACCGATGACCGGCCACATGACCGAGGCGGCGAAACCCACGAGCGGGAACATGACCAGGGCCAGCGATCCGGGCCCGAAGAGGGCCAGGGTCAGGAAGACGAGGGCGGCCACGGTGAAGCCCAGGAGGACCTTGCGGCTGTCCAGGAACTTCAGGAGGATGAGGCCGAGGATGCCGCCGACCGTCATCAGCCCCCAGAAAAGCGATACCTTGCCCGCCCCGACGGTCTGCGGGTCGTACTTGTGGTAAGCCAGGAGGAACTGGGAGATCCAGTTGGCGACTCCTTGTTCCGTTCCGACGTAGGCGAAGATGCCGAGGAAATAGAGAAGGACGGTCCGGTTCTTGAAGAGCTCCTTATGCGCGGCCCAGGCGCCGGCCCGTTCCTCCTCTTTCCTGACCACGACGGGGAAGCGGACAACCGCCAGGACGACGACCATGACGACGACCAGGGCGGCGAAGATCCAATAGACGGCGACCCAGGGGAGGGCCGGCGGGACGAGCTTGGACATCAGGCCGATGAGCGGCTTCGTTTCGCTCCCCGGCCGGCCCAGATTCCGGACGAAGTAGGTGTAGATGAATGGGCTCAGGAACGAAGCCCCGCCGAAGATGATCTGGGCCAGGACGGAGTTGAAGGCGTAGTGTTCCTCGCCCCCGGCGACGCGGAGCAGGGGGTTGATGGCCACCTGGAGGGCGGCCATGCCGGCGCCGATGAGGAAAAGCGAGACGATGGCCGTCGGATAGCGGGGGAGCGTCGAGAAGAGGAGTGCTCCGACGAAGGCCAGCGCGAAGGCCCCGACCATGACCGGCTTCTCCCGGCAGCGCTCGAGGAGCATGCCGGCCGGGACGGACATGACGCCGTAGGCGATGAAGAAGGCGAAAGGGAGGAGGGCGACGAGCGTCAGGCTGAGCTCGAAACTCTTGATGATATCGGGGACGAGAGGCCCGATGATGTTGGTCAGGAGCGAGATGACGAAGAAGGTCAGCAGGACGAGCGCCACCATGCCGGGCGAACGCCGCGAGGCCGGAGGGAAATGAGAGGACGCGGGAGGGGACGCGTTGTCGTTCATGGGCAGGTGCCGCTTTCCGGAGTCAGTTCTATAACAATTCCCGGCTAATGAAAAGCTTCTTCCCCCCGCCGGCCCCTGAGGGCCCCAGGAAGATCGCCGCTTGCGCGTGCGAATTCAGCGGCCTTTACGATCAGTCTTCGAAATAGAACCGCCGCCGGGCGGACTTGTTGTTGACGGTGTTGGCGTCGAGAGCCCACATGCCCCGGCCGTGAGTCGCGATGACGACGACGTTATCGCGCGGGTGGATGACGAGGTCGTGGACGTAGACGGTCGCGAGGTTCCCGCCGAGGGCCATCCAAGTTTTCCCGCCGTCCGTCGTGACATAGACGCCCATGTCCGTGCCGACGTAGAGGATGTTCTCGTTGACGGGATCCTCGCGGATGACGTTGACCGGCCCGACCGGGATGCCCGCGGCGATGCTCGTCCAGGTCTTGCCGTAGTCGGCGGACTTCCAGACGTAGGGTGTGAAGTCGTCGTCGCGCTTGCCGTTCTGGGTCAGGTAGACCGTGCCCAATTTGTAGGCCGAGGCGCCGACGCGCGACATCCACTTGCCCTGGGCCAGGCCGGCCGTGATCTCCTGCCAGGCCTTGCCGCCGTCCTTGGTCACCCAGAGCCGGCCGTCGTCGGTCCCGGCGTAGATCAGGCCGTACTTGATGGGCGACTCGGAGATGGCGAAGAGCGTCTGGTAGCGGATATCGCCCCGCGTCGCCGGGTCGTTCGTCGTCAGGTCGGGGCTGATCTTTTCCCAAGTGTCGCCCCTGTCGAGCGACCTGAAGACGTACTGCATGCCGTGGTAGAGGATATTCGGGTTGTGCG
>MEYF01000012.1:4019-30234 GCA_001775755.1 Candidatus Aminicenantes bacterium RBG_19FT_COMBO_65_30
TGGCCGCGAAGGGGCGGCTCGTTCTCGAAAAGGACGGGAAGGAGCTCCTTCGTGAAGGGATAGCCGGGGAACGGGCCGGGCTTGTCGTACTCGGCCCGGGAGATCGTCCCATAAAAGCCGGCCGAATAGACGATGTCCGGGTTGGTCGGGTCGATGGCATGGTTCGAGCCCTCGCCGCCGGGCGCGTTCTCGAACTTCTGGGCCGGGATCCGGTCGCGGCCCCGGCTGAGGTCGACCGGCGCCCGGAAGCTGCCGTGGTCCTGCATCGAGCCGTAGACCTTGAACGGGGTGGCCATGTCGTAGTTGATATTGAAGAACTGGCAGACCGGGATAACATCCTGGAAATAGCGCCAGCTCTTACCCTTGTCGTAGGAGACGGCCACTCCCTGGTCGAAGCCCTTGAGGAGGTAGTTGGAGTTGGCCGGGTCGATCCACAGGGCATGGTGGTCGGCATGGCCGGGGCCGGGCAGGCGGGCGAACGTCTTGCCGCCGTCCGTCGAGACGCTGAAGGGCACGCCCATGAGATAGGACGTGTTCGGGTCGTTGGGGTCGACCCGGATCTGGCCGAAGACCCAACCGTAGGTCCCGGAGTGCCTTTCCATGAAGGTCTTCTGCTGGGGCGTCAGGCCGCTCGTCTGGGCCCAGGTCGCGCCGGCATCGTCGGAACGGTAGACTGTGGCCCCCTTGATGAAGCCGGAGGAGGGGATGCCGTAGGAATCCGTGATCTCCTGAGGCGTCGGCTCGCGGGAAATCTCGTAGTTGTCGACGAGGGCGTAAAGAGTGTCGGGCTTCGTCAGGCAGAGGTCGATCCCGATCCGTCCGCGCCACCGGGCGTCGGGCAGGCCCGTGTTGATGGCCGTCCAGGTCTTGCCGCCGTCGGTCGTCTTCCAAACGCCGCTGCCGACGGAGGACGCATCGTTGCGCGGGTCGTTCCATTTCTTGCGCGTCCTCTGCCACATCGCGGCGTAGAGCGTATCGCTCGAGCGGGGGTCCATGACCAGGTCGTAGGCGCCGGTCTCGTCGTTGACGTACAGGACCTTCTCCCAGGTCTTGCCGCCGTCGACCGTCTTGTAGACGCCGCGGTCGGCGTTCTTCGTCCACTCGTGCCCGCCGGCCGCGACGTAGACGACGTCCGGGTTCGTCGGGTGAACGACGATCCGGGCGATGGTGTTCGTATCGGCCAGACCCATGTGCGTCCAAGTCTTGCCGCCATCGGTCGATTTGAAGATGCCGGCGCCGGCCTGGGAGCTGCGGAAGATGTTGTGCTCGCCGGTCCCGACCCAGATCGTGTTCTGGTCGGACGGGGCGAGAGCGATGTCGCCGATGGCCGCCGTCGCCTGGTTCTCGAAGATGGGCGTCCAGGTCGTGCCCTCGTTCTCGGTCTTCCAGAGGCCGCCGGAGGCCGAAGCAACATAAATCGCATAATTCTCGCCCTTGGGGGCGACGACGGCGACGTCCGTCACCCGGCCGCTGATGTTCGTCGGGCCGATGAACTGCCACTTGAGGTCCTTGAATTTCGAGGCGGCCTGCATGGCCCTGTAGTCCTCAAAGCCCTTGAGCCGGAGCTCCGGGTTCGTCGATTGCAGGACCTTGGGTTTCTTTGCTTGCTGGGCGAAAGGGACGGCCGCCAGGACGAGAATTGCGGCCGCTACGAGGAAAATGGACTTCCTCACGGCTGATTTACGGATAAGCGACATGACACACCTCCTCAGGGGATAAAAGAAGTCACAATATAATGAATTCCTTCAAGTCCTGTCAATGCGGATGGGAGCCGCTTCGGGGCGGCCGCGGGCGTGGTATAATAGCCGGAAATGCGCATCCGGAAAGCCTGCATAGAGGATATCCCACGCGCCGGAGAACTTGCCCGGAGGCTGGACCTGGATTATCCCGGGATGGAATCGGACCGGCTCTGGGTCGCGGAGGAGTCCGTGGAAATCGTCGGCCTCGTCGCCCTCAAGGAGCACCCGGACTGCTTCGAGCTCTGCGCGCTCGGGGTCGAGCCGCGCTTCAGAGGGCAGGGCATCGGGAAGGGCTTGGTCGAGGCCGTCATGGCGGCGGCCCCGGGCCGCGTCCATCTGACGACGATCATCCCCGAATTCTTCGAGGCCTGCGGCTTCGAGAAATGCGCCGATATCCCCGCGACCTTCCCCGAAAAACGTAAAACCACCTGGTGCGACGGCTGTCCTCAAGAGCACTGCACGGTCATGTCGAGAGAGACAGGATGAACCGCCCGGTCTATCCCGAGTTCAAGCCGGTCGGCCTCGAGGACCAAGCCCTTCTCAAGGGTTACCTCGACCGCGAGCCGTCGGGCGTCTGCGAGATGAACTTCGCCAACATCTTTATCTGGAAGGACTCCGAGCACCCCAGCTACACGATCCTCGACGGCAGTCTCTGCATCCTCGTCGAGCCGGATTTCGAGCCGCCCTATTTTCTGCCCCCGGTTGGCGGCGACCGAGTCCCGGAGACGATCGGGACGTGCCTGCGGCATGCGCCGCGCTTGTCGCGCGTCCCGGAGGAGTTCGTCCGGCGGTTCGGGGCCGGCTTCCGCGCGGAGGAAGACCCGGACAACTTCGACTACATCTACCGGGTCGAGGACCTGGTCGAGCTCAAAGGCAAGAAATACGACGGCAAGCGCAACCGGATCAGGAAATTCGAATCGAGCTTCCGCCACGAGTATCTCCCCCTCGCCCGTGAGGACGCTCCCGAATGCGGCGTGCTTCTCCAAAGCTGGTTCGAGGAGAAGAGGAACGGCGACCCCTACATGAAGGCCGAGAAAGTGGCCATCATCCAAGCTCTGGCCTCGTTCGAGCTCCTCGGCCTGAAGGGCGGTGTCGTCAAGGTCGACGGCCGCATCGAGGCCTTCACCTTCGGCATGCGCCTGACCGCTGACACGGTCGTCATCCCCATCGAGATCGCCAACCCGGCCTTCCCCGGGTTGGCCCAGTGGATCAACCGGGAGTTCGTCCGCCGCGAATGGCCGGACTACAAGTTCGTCAACAGGGAGCAGGACATGGGGGTCCCCGGCCTGCGCGTCGCCAAGCTCTCCTACCAGCCGGCCGGCCTGATCAAAAAGTCCGACCTGTTCGGCCGGCCCTAGATCAGATGGAGATCATGACAGCACGATCTCTTCCTCGAGGGCGTAATGGCCCTTTTCGTCCCGCGTGATCCGGCCGGCTTGGACGTCCGGGTCGTGGCCGAATACGAGAATCCAGCGTTCGCCGACCGCCCGGTCGAGCAGCTCGTCCTTCTCTTCGAGCAGGGTTTCCGCGGAGACGTCGTAGCCCATCAAGTAGGGGAGAGGGAGGTGGCGCGACGTCGGAACCATGTCCGAGGGGAAGGCGAGAGTCAGGCCGTCGCTCTTGACCTCGATCCATTGATGCCCGCGCGTGTGGCCGTTCGTTCCATGGACCCAGATGCCCGGAGAGATCTCCTGGGCGCCTGAAGTCAGGACCAGCGGCGCCCGTTCGAGGAGCTTGACGTCCTCCGCGATATAGGAGGCCCGTTCCCTCGCGTTCGGCGATTTAGCGTTCTCGTAGTTCGCCGCCTGGACGTAGACCCGGGCGTTGGGGAATCGCAGATCAACCTCGTTTTCAGTCCCGGGCCGGGCGCGGAATATCCCCCGGGCATGGTCGAAATGGAGATGGGTCAGGATGACGTCGGTGACGCTCCCCGGGTCGAAGCCGGGCTGGTCGTCCGCCTGGGGCCGGATGTCGTAGATGCGGCGCAGTTTTTCCGTCCAGCGGTCGCCCATGCCGGCGTCGACCATGAAGACGCGCTCTCCCGCCCGGATGACGAGGGAACGGGCGGCGAGAAGGATCCGGTTATCCTCGTCCGGGGGGGCCAGCTTGGACCAGATCGTCCTGGGGACGGTCCCGAACATGGCGCCGCCGTCGAGGCGGAAGAAGCCGTGGGTGTGGACGGATAGGTCAAAGTTCCCGAATCTCATCGTCCGTATGTCCGGCGGCAGTCTAGCACAGGACGCGGGTTTTCGTCCAGGGCCGGAGGGCTTGTTTGCGGTTCCGGATTTGGCTATCCTAGTATCTCGCTATAATATAAAGATTCCCGATCGTCAGAGGAGCGCTCAAATGGTGGACAAACCCACGACCATCAAGCTGGACCAGATCGCGGAGGTCATCTCCCGGGAGTTCAAGGACAAGGACGTCATCACCTGCTATCTGGGGTCCAACGCGGCGACGCCCACCGCGGCCATCGAGGCCCTGACCGCGGCCGTCAAGGCCGGGAATCCCAGGCTTCCCTTCATCCGGATGGTCCATATCCTCCTCCAGGGGCCGGTGCCCTATGTCGAAGAGGGGCTCCAGGACCGGATCATGACCTATTCCATCTTTTCCGCGGGCGATGTGAGGAAGGCGGCCAACGAGGGCAACGCCTATTACCTGCCGTGCACTCTGGCCAACATCGACAGCCTCATCGGCAAGGGCCGGGAATACGCCCCGGACCTGGCCATCTTCAAGGTCCGCCCCCACGAAATCACCGGGGAATACAGCCTGGGCTTGTCCGTCGAGGCCATGCACACGGCCATCGACCAGGCCCGCTGCGTCATTGCCGAGCTCGATTTCAGCATGCCCTTCACCGAGGGGCAGACCATCGTCGATTCCCAGTCGATCGACTACCTCATCGATGACGACGACGTCAAGCCCGTCTACGCCTTTCCCGGGCCCGATTTCGACAACCTCCCCGCCGAGGAGATGCGGATCGGCGAGCTCGTCACCGAGCACTTCATCCGCGACGGCGTGACGCTCCAGGCGGGCATCGGCCAGATCCCGGACGCCGTCGTCGGGACGATCAAGAGGGCCGGCTATCGGGACCTCGGGGTCCAGACGGAGCTCTATGGCGACGGCCTGATGCTCCTCCAGAAGTCCGGCATCGTCACCAACCGGAAGAAAAAACAGCACAAGGGATACAGCACCGCCTCGCTGATCATGGGCTCCCAGGAACTCTACGAGTTCGTCCACATGCGGGCGGGCGTCCAGATGCGCCCTTGCGCCATCACCAACGCCGCCCACGTCATCCGCATCAACAGCCCGTTCATCTCCATCAACACGGCCATGGGCGTCGACCTCTTCGGGAACGTCTGGGCCGACTACATCGACGCCCGCCGCTATTACAGCGGCGTCGGCGGCCAGCCGGACTTCGTCCGGGCCCTGAACGACCCCGCCTACGGCGTCCCGATCATCGCCTTCAAGAGCATTACCGACAAGGGCGAGTCCAAGATCGCCAAGGTCCACCCCCCCGGGGTGAGCCTGACGGCCTCGGCCTACGACCCCGTGGTCATCGTGACGGAATACGGAGTGGCCGACCTGAGGGGACTGACGGCGGGGGAGAAGGCCCTGGCCATCGCCAGCATCGCCCATCCCAAGTACCGGGACGAGTATCTCAAAGAGCTCTACGACGATCCCATGTTCACCAAGCCCGTCGGTTTCTGCCTGGGGAAGAAGCCGCGCGGCTTCATTCCCTACGGCGGAAAGGTCCAGGTCGACTGAGCCTATTTCAAGAAGACCCTCTCCGGGTCGACGATATCCCGCAGGATGCGCAGCTCTTCCGCGGACGGCGGGGCGGTCTCCACGGCTTCGCCGATGTCGAGGGCGAACTCCGTCTCTTCGGCGACACCCCGGGGCGTGAGCCCCGGATGGAAGCTGGCCAGGTAGGGCGACTTCGTATCGACTCGGAAGCGGATGACGCCCATCGTGGTGACGATGACGTCCGGGCCTCCCCGGACGAGACCAGCGGCTTGCCGGCTGCGGCCTCCTTCGAGCCAGCCGGGGCTCGTGACATAATCCACCTTCTCGGGGAAGCGGCGCTTTTCGTGCTTGGCGATGATGATCGTCCGCTTGGCCAGGCAGGCGATGTCGCAGGCGCCGCCGCTTCCTGAAAAACGCACCACCGGATGGCGCGGGTCCGCGCCGATGGACGTGCTGTTGATGTTGCCGAAACGGTCGACCTGGGCCCCGCTGAGGAAGCCGACGTCGACGCGCCCCGCCTGGAGGACGAACGTGAAAACCTCGTTGAGACCGGCGGCGGTGGCCGCGCCGCGCATGGCCCGGGGATCGCCGACCGACATCGGCAGGTGGGCCAGGCGGCTGGCGACTGTCCCCGCCTCGAAGATGATGATGCAGCCGGGGGCGTGGGTTTTCTGGGCCAGCATGACCCCGAGCATGGGCAATCCCGTGCCGGCGAAGACGACTTCCCCGTCCGCGACCTCGCGGGCGGAGATCACGGTCATCAGCTCCATCAGGGAATATTTTGTGGCGGCCATGGAGATCATAATCTCCGCTTCAGGTCGGGACTGTAGCCGAACTCGGGTGAGGACTTGAGTCCGGCCAGCCGCTCGGGGCCGCCCACGGCCTCGAGGTAGGCCTGGTGGTCCCGGATCCCATAGACGTACTTATCGAGGTAGGCCCGATAAGCCGCGTCGTCCCGGGCGCTCTCGTGGTATTCCTTGAGCTGAAGGGGGTCGTAGTCGTAATAATTGTAAACCGCGTAAGGGTGGGCTCCGAAAGGGACGTGGCAGACGTGCTTGACGACGAAGAAGGGGATCGGGTTGAGCTCCGGCGTCCGGCGCAACTCGTCCTCCTCGACGATGTCTTCGGCCGTGACGATGACCGTGTCGGCGCACAGGGCCTGCTGGATGTCGGCGTAGCTCTGCCCTTCGATGCGGACCGTGCCCGCGGCCGTCGCCTTTTGGACGTGGAGGACGGCGAATTCCGTGTGGATGGCCGGCACCAGGACGACCCGATCCGCCGGATTGAAGGGCGAGGTCATGACGTGGGCCTTCTTCGCCGCCGTGCGCGGGTCGGCCGACCGCTCGTCCGTCGTCAATGTCTCCTTTCGGAGGACGTCGCTTCCGAGCAGACTGCGGACGGGCATGAAGGGAATGCCCATGGCCCCGGCCGTGAAACGGGCGACCATGGAAAAATTGCTGTAATCCTCCCACTCGATCTTCCCCTGCTCGACGGCCCGGCGCCAGCGCGGTCCGACGGTGTTGAAGGCCTCGTCGGCCTCGTAGGCCAGCTCGACCCGCTTGACGCAGCCGGCGCCGATGAGGACGTCCCAGTCGCCTCCCGGCGAGTGGCCGAACAGGTAGAGGTTTCGCCTCCTCAAACGGATGAGCTCGTAGACGAAGGCCATCGGGTGGCGCTGGGTGGTGAAGCCGCCGATCGAGAGCGTCGCGCCGTCGGGGACGAGCGCCGCCGCCTGGTGAAGTCCGATCGTCTTTCCGGGCATCCCCTGCCTCCTTGTTGTTACTCTATATCCCAGCTTTTCCGAAAAATCAATCCGTTTGGCCCGTTTTCCTGATTGACTTAGCTGCAGAGGTGGGTTATACATATTTTTTTCGGCCTGAAGCACTTATTATACTTTGGATCGGCGGGGGTTTCCTCGCCCCAACAAGGAGGTCTGATGGCTGGAATCATCGGATACGGAGCCTACATTCCGAGGAACCGCATACGCGTCGAAGAGATCGCCAAGGTCTGGGGGGCGGACGCGCCGAGCTTCAAGAAAGGGCTGATGCTCGAGGAGAAATCCGTCCCCTCCCCCGACCAGGACACGATCACCATGGCCGTCGAGGGCTCGAAACGCGCCCTCAAGCGGGCCGGGATCGACCCCCGCGAGATCGGCGCCGTCTATGTCGGGTCGGAGTCGCACCCCTACGCCGTCAAGCCGAGCGGGACCGTCCTGGCCGAGGCCATCGGAGCGACGCCCGACGTGCACACGGCCGATCTCGAGTTCGCCTGCAAGGCCGGGACGGAAGGCATGTTCATCGCCCTCAACCTGGTCCGGTCCGGGGCCGTCAAGTACGCCCTGGCCGTCGGGGCCGACACTTCGCAGGGCGCGCCGGGCGACGCGCTGGAATATTCCGCCGCGGCCGGCGCGGCGGCGTTCCTTTTCGGGAAAGAAAGGCTCGTGGCCGAAGTCCTCGAGACGTACTCCTACACGACGGACATGCCGGATTTCTGGCGCCGCGAATACCAGTACTACCCCCAACACGGCGGCCGGTTCACGGGCGAGCCCGCCTATTTCGCGCACGTCACGGGAGCGGCCCGGGGCATCATGGACCGGGCGGGCATGAAACCGGCCGACTTCCGGTATGTCGTCTTCCATCAGCCCAACGGCAAGTTCCCCCTCCGCGTCGGCGAAATGCTGGGATTCTCCAAGAAGCAGATCGAGCCCGGCTGGCTCGTCTCCAAGCTCGGAAACACCTACTCCGGCTCTTCGCCGCTGGGGCTGACGGCGACGCTGGACATCGCCGCGGCGGGTGACATGATCCTCCTCGTCTCCTATGGATCGGGAGCGGGGAGCGACTCTTTCGTCATCCGTGTCACCGAACGCATCGACGAGGTGCGGGACCTGGCCCCCCGGACCCGGAAACTCCTCGACACGAACAAGGTCTATCTCGAATACGGCGCGTATGCCAAGTACCGCCGCAAGATCAGGAAAGCGGAATAGGAGGCGGCGATGAGAGACGTTGCGATCATCGGCGTCGGCATGACCAAGTGGGGCGAGCTCTGGGAGAAGTCGCTCCGGACGATCTTCACCGAGACGGCCCTGCTGGCCATCGCGGACGCGGGGGTGGACAAGATCGATTCCATGGTCGTCGGCTGCATGTCGTCGGGGCTCTTCGTCGGCCAGGAGCATCTGTCCTCGCTTTTGGCCGATTATCTCGGCCGGACGCCCGTCGCCGCGGCGCGCGTCGAATCCGCCTGCTCGTCGGGCGGCCTGGCCCTCCGTCAGGGCTTCATCGAGGTCGCCTCGGGAATGAGCGACGTCGTCCTCGTCGGCGGCGTCGAGAAGATGACCGACGTCACCGGGTGCGAGGCGACCTACGCCCTCGGCACCGCGGCCGACCAGGAATATGAAGGCTATCACGGCCTGACCTTCCCTGGGCTCTACGCCATGATGGCGGTCGCCCACATGCACCGTTACGGGACGACCCGCGAGCAGTTGGCCCTGGTCGCCGTCAAGAACCACGACAACGGCTCGCGGAACCCGTTGGCCCAGTTCCCCTTCAAGATCACGGTGGAAGGCGTCCTCAATTCGGTCCTCGTCGCCGATCCCTTGCGGATCCTCGACTGTTCGCCGATCACCGACGGGGCGGCGGCCGTCGTCCTCTGTCCGGCCGACATGGCCCGAAAAATGAAGAAGCCCGTCGTCCGTATCACCGGGAGCGGCCAGGCCACGGACACGATCGCCCTGGCTTCGCGCAAAGACCTGACCTGGCTCGAATCCACCCATATCGCCGCTCAGAAAGCCCTGGCCATGGCCGGCCGCAAGGTCGACGAGATCGACCTCTTCGAGGTCCACGACTGCTTCACCATCGCCGAGATCATGGTCACCGAGGCCCTCGGCCTCGTCGAGAAGGGGAGGGGCGGCAGGGCCGTCGAGGAGGGGCTGACCGCCCGCGGCGGGCGGTTCCCGGTTAATCCGAGCGGCGGGCTCAAGGCCAAGGGCCATCCGGTCGGCGCGACCGGCGTGGCCCAGGCCATCGAGGTCGTCAAGCAGCTCCGCGGCGAGGCGGGCGACCGGCAGGTGAAAGGCGCCCGGCGCGGCTTGACCCAGAACATGGGCGGCACGGGCGGCAGTTCCCTCGTCCACGTCTTCGAGGCGGAATAGGAGGAGACGATGCCGACACCCTCACGTTACTGGCGCGAAATTCCCCAGCGGTACCGGATGGAAGCCGGGAAGTGCAAGGCCTGCGGCTTCGTCGCCTTCCCCCCCCGCGTCGTCTGCCCGGCGTGCGGCGCCCGGGAATTCGTCCCGGCCAAGCTCGCCGACGGCGGCAAGATCCTGACCTACACGATCATCCGCGTCCCGCCGCGGCCGTTCGAGGACCAGGCCCCCTACGCCGTCGGGATCGCCGAGCTCGACGACGGGGTCAAGCTGACGGCCCAGGTCGTCGACTGCGACTTCGCCGACCTCAAGGTCGGCCTGCGGGTCCGGCTGGAGTTCCGGAAGCTTTCGGAGGAAGGGGAGGCCGGCATCATCTATTACGGCTATAAATTCGTCCCGGAATAAAACATGTTCAGGATCGAATCCAAGGTCGATACCCGGGGTCCCGAGTACCTGCGGAATTTCGAAGGGATGAGCCGCGTCGTCGCCGAATACCGGGAGCGGCTGGCCGCGGCCCGGGAGGGAGGTCCGGCCAAAAACCGGGAGCTCCACAAATCCCGGGGCAAGCTCCTCGTCCGCGAGCGCTTGGACAAGCTCTTCGACAGGAATACACCGTTCCTCGAGCTCAGCCCGCTCGCGGCCACCGGCCAGTATGACGACGAGGCGCCCGGCGCGGGGATGGTCACCGGCGTCGGCGTCGTCCACCGCCGGGAAGTCCTCGTCGTCGCCAACGACGCCACGGTCAAGGGCGGGACCTATTTCCCGATGACCATCAAGAAGCACGTCCGGGCCCAGGAAGTGGCCCTCGAGAACCGGCTGCCCTGCGTCTATCTCGTCGACTCGGGCGGGATCTTCCTGCCCCACCAGTCGGGGACCTTTCCCGACAAGGAGCACTTCGGGCGGATCTTCTACAACCAGGCCCGGCTGTCCGCGCTGGGCATCCCCCAGATCTCCGTCGTCATGGGCTCGTGCACGGCCGGCGGCGCCTACGTCCCGGCCATGAGCGACGAGACGGTCATCGTCCGGCGCCAGGGCACGATCTTCATCGGCGGTCCGCCGCTGGTCAAGGCGGCCACGGGCGAGGAAGTCACCGACGAGGACCTGGGCGGGGCCGACGTCCACTGCCGCATCTCGGGCGTCTCCGACTATTACGCGGCAAACGACGCCCACGCCCTCGAGATCGCCCGGAACATCGTTGAGACCCTCGACCCGCCGCGCCGCTTCGAATTGGATACGGCGCCCGCGGAAGACCCGGCCTACGACCCCCGGGAACTCTACGGCATCGTCCCCCCGGACCTGCGCAAGTCGTTCGACATGAGGGAGGTCATCGCCCGCCTCGTCGACGGCAGCCGTTTCCAGGAGTTCAAGGAGCTCTACGCCCAGACGCTTGTTTGCGGCTTCGCCCGGATCATGGGCTTCCCCGTGGGCATCCTGGCCAACAACGGCGTCCTGTTCTCCGAAAGCTCTCTCAAGGGGGCGCACTTCGTCACCCTGTGCGCGATGCGCAAGATCCCGCTCGTCTTCCTCCAGAACATCACCGGGTTCATCGTCGGCAAGCAGTACGAGCACCGCGGCATCGCCAAGGACGGGGCCAAGCTCGTCCACGCCGTGGCCAACGCCGACGTGCCCAAGTTCACGGTCATCGTCGGCGGCTCCTACGGCGCCGGGAACTACGCCATGTGCGGCCGGGCCTACGGGCCGCGCCTCCTCTGGATGTGGCCGAACGCCAGGATCTGCGTCATGGGCGGCGAGCAGGCGGCCTCGGTCCTGGTCCAGGTCAAGGTCAAGAGGCTCCTGGACCAGGGCGTCGAGATGACCGGGGCCCGGAAGGCCGAGATGATGAAGCCGATCGTGGACGCCTACGACGCCGAGGCCAGCCCCTACTACAGCACGTCCCGGCTGTGGGACGACGGCATCCTCGACCCTCTCGACACGCGGGCCGCCCTGGGCTTGGGGATCGCCGCTAGCCTCAACGCCCCCATCCCGGACTTCAAGGTCGGCATCTTCAGGATGTAAAGAAGGGCCATGACGGAAAGGACCTACGAAACGATCCGCGTCGAACGGGAGGCCAAGGCGGGCCGCATCCGGCTCGACCGGCCCGATGTCCACAACGCGTTCAATTCCCAAATGATCGGGGAGCTCCGGGCGGCCCTGGCGGATCTCGGCGAGGATGAATCGATCCGGGTCGTCGTCCTATCGGGGACCGGGAAATCGTTCTGCTCGGGGGCGGACCTGAATTGGATGCGGGAGATCATCCGCTTTTCCTACGAACAAAACCTCGCCGAATCCCTCGAGCTGGCCGAGTGGCTCCACGAACTCTCCACCCTGCCCAAGCCGACCGTCGCCCGGGTGAACGGGGCGGCCATCGGCGGGGGCGTGGGCTTCCTTTCGGCCTGCGACATCGTCGTCGCCTCGACGGACGCCGTGTTCGGGCTGAGCGAGGTGAAGATCGGTCTCGTCCCCGCGTGCATCGCCCCCTACGTCCTCCGCCGGACGGGCGAGGGCCAGGCGCGCCGGTACTTTCTAACGGGAGAACGGCTCGACGCCCGCCGGGCTCTCGAGATCGGCCTCGTCAACATCGTGGCCGAGCCCGAGAAGCTGGACGAGACGGTGGACGGACTCGTCGGCCGCCTCATATCTTCCGGGCCCGCGGCGCTGGCGGCCTGCAAGGAGCTTCTCCGGAAGGTCCCCGGAATGGACATCGCGGCGGTCAAGCGGTTCACCGCGGAGATGATCGCCGGCCTGCGTGTCGGCCCGGAGGGGCAGGAAGGGATGGCCGCCTTCCTCGAAAAAAGAAAACCGAAGTGGTCTAAATAAAAGAAGTCCAAGAGCATGTTCGGCAAGATCCTGATCGCCAACCGCGGAGAGATCGCGGTCCGGGTCATCAAGGCCTGCCGGGAAATGGGCATCGGTTCCGTGGCCGTCTATTCCGAGGCCGACGCGACGAGCCTCCACGTCCGGCAGGCCGACGAGGCCGTCCCGGTCGGCCCGCCCCCGGCCGTCGAGAGCTATCTCGACATGGAGAGGATCCTCGAGGCGGCGAGAGCGACGGGGGCCGAGGCCATCCACCCCGGCTACGGTTTTCTCGCCGAGAATGCCGCCTTCGCCCGGCTCTGCGAGGAGCGCGGGATCGTTTTCATCGGGCCGAACTCCACGGCGCTCGAACTCGTCGGCGACAAGGTCCGGGCCCGGCGGACCATGGAGAAGGCCGGGATCCCGACCATCCCCGGGATGACATCCGTCGCCACGTCTCCCGAAGAATTCCGGGTCGCGGCTCGGGCCCTCGGCTACCCGGTCATGGTCAAGGCCTCGGCCGGCGGCGGCGGCAAGGGCATGCGGATCGTCTGCGACGAGGCCGGCCTCGTCCCGGCGCTTGAATCCGGCAAGAGGGAGGCCAAATCCGCCTTCGGCGACGATTCGGTCTATCTAGAGAAGTATATTGAGGAGCCTCGCCACGTCGAGTTCCAGGTTCTCGCCGACGACCGGGGCCACACGATCCATTTGTTCGAGAGGGAGTGTTCGATCCAGAGGCGGCATCAGAAAATCCTCGAAGAGACTCCGTCCCCGGCCCTGGACCCCGAGCTCCGGGCCGAGATGGGGGAGACGGCGATCCGGGCCATGCGGGCGGCGGGTTATAACAACGCGGGGACCGTCGAGTTTCTCCTGGGCAGGGACCGCCGTTTCTACTTCCTCGAAGTCAACGCCCGGCTCCAGGTCGAACACCCGGTCACCGAACTTACCACCGGCGTCGACCTCGTCCGCCGGCAGATCCTGATCGCCTCCGGCGCCGACCTGTCCATTCGGCAGGAGGACCTCCTCCAAAGGGGGCACGCCGTCGAATGCCGGATCTATGCCGAAGACCCGAAGTCGAACTTCCTGCCTTCCCCGGGCCGCATCGCCTTCCTCCGCGAGCCGAAGGGCCCCGGGGTCCGCTTCGACAGCGGCGTCTTTGAGGGCTTCGAGGTCCCCGTATTCTACGACCCGATCCTGGCCAAGCTCATCGTCTGGGCCGAGGACCGGGAGGCGGCCTGCCGGAGGATGTCGGTGGCCCTGGGCGACTGCGTCATCCTCGGCATCCACACGACGGCCGGCTTCCTCAGGGACGTCGTCAACCATCCGGAGTTCCGGGCCGGCCGGTCGACAACGTCGTTCATCGGGAAATATTTCCCGTCGTGGGGGACGGAAGAAGGGGAAGAGGACGGGAGGCGATTGGCGCTGGCCGCGGCCGCTTACGAGGCGTTGGCGCGGACGGCCGGGCCGACAGGCCTTCCGGGACGGCGAGGGAAGGAAGATGTCGCGACGCCCTGGACGACCTTGGGCCGCTGGCGGGCGGGCGGGGAGACATGAGCGTCACCGAGCTCGATTTCCTTGTCGACGGGGAGCCCCGGAAGATCTCCGTGGAGACGAAGGACAAGGCCTTCGTCTTCCGCGAGGGGGGCTGCGTCCTCGAAGCTGAGGTGAGGAGGATCTCCGCGAACGAACTCCAGTTCCGGCTCGGCGGCCGCACTCTCAGAGCCCATCTCGTCCGGGACGGCGAGCGGACATTCGTTTCCGTCGACGGCCGGGACTTCGTCGTGTCCGAATTCCGCCCCGAAACCGGCCGGCGCGGCGAAGGCGACGAGAAAACCGCGGAGACGAGCCTTCGGGTCAAATCGCCCATGCCGGGCAAGGTCACCAACATCGCCGTCTCCGAGGGCGAAGAGGTCCGCAAGAACCAAACCCTGGTCATCGTCGAAGCCATGAAGATGGAGAACGAAATCAAAACCGCCATCGACGGAGTCGTCACAAAGATCCATGTGGCGGTCGGCGACCTCGTCGACTCGGAAAGGCCGCTCATCGAAGTCGAAAAACAATAAACATCAGCAAGGAGGGCCGGGCCATGACGACCGAATGCGCCGATTCGTTGAAGGAATGCAGAGAGATGGTGCGGGGCTTCGCCCGCTCGGAGATCGCCCCTCACGTCAGGGAATGGGACGAGAAAGCGGGATGCCCCTTCGAGGTCTTCCGCCGGCTCGGCGGGCTGGGCATGATGGGCATCCTCGTCCCCGAGGAGTACGGCGGCGTCGGCCTGTCCTACCGGCACTACGCGATGATCCTCGAGGAATTGGGCGCGGTCGAGGGCGGGATCGGCCTTTCCGTGGCCGCCCACAACTCCCTCTGCACGAACCACGTCCAGATTTATGGAAGCGAGCCCCAGCGCCGCGCCTGGCTGCCCCGGCTGGCGTCCGGGGAGGTCCTCGGGGCCTGGGCCTTGACCGAACCCGAGGCCGGCTCGGACTCCGGAGCGACGAAAACGACGGCCGTCCGGAACGACAAGGGGTGGGTCCTCAACGGGTCCAAGAATTTCATTACCCACGCCTCCGTGGGCGAGGTCGCCGTGGTCATGGCCCGGACCAAACCCGGTTCGGACCACCACGGCATCTCCGCCTTCCTCGTCCCGTTGAAGACGCCCGGCGTCTCGGTCGGCAAGCACGAGGACAAGGTCGGCATGCGCGTCTCGGACACGGCTTCCCTAAACTTCGAGGACTGCCAGGTCGGCGGCGACGCCCTCCTCGGAAAGGAGGGCGACGGCTTCATCCAGGCCATGGAGATCCTCGATGGCGGGCGAATTTCCATCGCCGCCCTTTCTGTCGGCATCGCCCGGGGCGCGCTCGACGCGGCCGTGGCCTACGCCAAGGAACGCCGCCAGTTCGGCAAGCCCATCGCCGCCTTCCAGGCCATCCGGTTCAAGCTGGCCGATATGGCCACCGCGGTAAACGCCGCCCGGCTCCTCACCGAGCGCGCGGCCGATGAAAAAGACCGCGGCGGGAAAACGACCCTTCTCTCGGCCCAAGCGAAAGTCTACGCTTCGGAGGTCGCCGTCCGGGTGGGGGAGGACGCCGTCCAGGTCCTCGGCGGCTACGGTTACTGCAAGGACTACCCCGTCGAGAAGTTCTGGCGCGACGCCAAGCTCTGCACGATCGGCGAGGGCACGAGCGAGATCCAACGCTTGGTCATCGCCCGCGAGCTCATCGGCGGCTAGGCGCGAATCTCCGATCAAGCCGCGCGGCGGTAGACGACGGCGACGACGGTCTTGTCGTTACCGCCCATGTTCACGGACAGGGCGCAGGGCCGCTCCGGCGAGATCTCCACCTGCCACTTGCCGGCCTTCCCGGTGAGCTGCTGCCAGATGCTGACGGCCTGGCGCACGCCGGTGCCGCCGGTCGGATGCCCCCAGCCGATGAGCCCGCCGGAGGTGTTGAAAGGCACCGGACCTTGCCGTGACGTCTTTCCCGCCAGGATGTAGTCGGCCCCCTCGCCCTTCCCGGCGAAGCCGATGGCCTCGATGGAAAGGAGTCCGGAGATGGTGAAGCAGTCGTGGCATTCGACGGTGCCGATCTTGTCCAATCCTATTCCGGCCGCTTCCAGGGCTTTTTGGACGGCCCGTCTGGACGTTTCGAGCTCGGTCGGGTCGGCCGGCGGGACGGTCAGGTCGGCTTCGACCTGGCCCCAGCCGAGGACCTCCACTGCGTCGCTTTTCGAGATGCCGCAGCGGTCGAGTCCCTCCGCGGACAGGACCGCAATCCCGGCCGCCGCGTCGGAGACCTTGGAGCAGTCGTAAACGTTGAGATGGTCGACGAAGGTTCGAGGATTGGGCTCGGTCAGACCCAGCGCCTCGAGGTCCTCGCAGGTATTATGGAATTCCTGGGCGGTCTCGCAAAGCCGGGCGTTCTCGACGGCGTTCCGGTACCAGCGGGCGAAGGCCCGCCGCGTTTTGTCCCGGCCGTATTTTTCGAAATAGGCCCCGGCCCTATCGCTGAACAGGGCGGGAAAAAAATAGGCGTGGCCGGCCTTCCGTTCGCCACGATACCAGCCCGCCCCGGCCAGGATATCCGCGCCATAGATGGCCTTGACCGTGTTCTGGACCTCGACGCCGACCGTCAGGACGGCGTCGGCGGTCTCCGCGAGAACCGATTTGATCGCCGCCGTCAGAGCGAGTCCCCCGGAGCCGCAGGCGCCCTCGACGCGCGTGCAGGGCTTCCAGCGGAGGTCCGGATCGACCGTGGGTATGAGCGCCGCGAGGTTGCCTTGCCTGTTGAACCGGGCGGCCATGAAATTGCCGATGACGCCCTCGTCGACGTTTTTCCCGCCGCCGGCCTGGGCCAGAACGCCCCGGCCCGCCTCCTGGATATAATCCTCGAGGCCCGGCCGGGCCTTCTTGGGATGGAACTCCTTCCGCCCGGTCCCGAGCGAGATGGTATTGTAGCCCGCGGCCATGTAGACTTTTCGTCGGCTTTTTTTCATGGTCTGACCTCACTCATCGAAATAGGCGTTGACCGGGCCGTAGGCGTGGTAGAAGCCCGTCAACATGACGGTGTTGACGTCATCCTCTTTCTGGGCGACGCCGTCCTTGACCAGTCCGAGACCGACCTCCTTGGCCTTCCGGCCGTATCTTTTGGCCAGGTCGGCGCCCATCGTGGTCGTCGCGCGGAGGTCCCGGAAGTAGCCCTGGAGGTAGGCCGGACGGTCGACGGTTTGGATGACGCTCTTCCAGGGCTTGCCCGACGCGGGGAGGGGGCCCAGCCGCTCGTCGCATCTCGGCCCGACGTCGGCGAAGGGCACGTAGGCCTTCGCCTCGGGGTCGTAGACTCCGGCCGGCCGTCCCTTCTCGTATTTCAAGAAGCCGTCCTTCTGGGAGCCGTCGGCGAACTGACCCCCCATCGCGCCCGAAGAGACCAGCCGGTCGAGGAGGGGGCTCCGCAAGTCCGCGCCCACGGACCGGTCGCTCATGACCTTGAGGATGCACTGGCAGATGTCGAGCCCGACGTAGTCGACGAGCTGGAAGATACCCATGGGCCGGATGAGAAAATCCTGGCTGACCTTGTTGACCATGTAGACGGCGTCGACGAAGCCGAACTCCGGGGCCAGACGTTCGACCTCGGCGATGCCGTGGAGGGCGTCCCGCATGAAGTGGCCGTTGCCGATGAAACCGGCGACGTCGTTCGAGGGGACCACGGTCTTGCGCAGCTTCTTGGCGTACTGGGCGGCGAACTCGGCCAGCTCGGGAAGCGTGGATTTCGCCCGGATGACCTCGACAAGTTTCTGGACCGCCGGCGGATTGTAGAAGTGGAAGCCGATGAGCCGTCCGCCGAGCCCCGCTTTCTCATCGAGCTCATGGATGGGGATGGAGGACGTGTTCGTCAGAAACCAGGCGTCCTTTTTGTTCTGGGCCCGGATCTGGCCGAGCAGCTTGACCTTGAGGTCCGGGTTTTCGTTGGTCGCTTCGAAAACGAGGCCGGCGCCGTAGGCGGCCTCGAGCCGCGTCGCCGGCCGGACGACGGCCAGGACGTCCGCGATATATTGCCCGATCATCTCCTCGTTCTCGACAAGATCGGACCGGTCGGCGTAGACGCTCCTGAGCCAAACGGTCTTTTTCTCGGCGGCCCGCCGGACCTGGTCGCGAAGGTATTTGAGGAGCCCGGCAAGGGCCGGCTCCGAGATGTCCACGGCGTAAAGGGCGAAGTCCCGGGACCGGTTCCCGGGCTCCAGGCTCAGGTCGGCCATTTCGAGAGCCGTGAGCAGGACGATGCCGCTGCCCATCTTTCCCGCGGCGCCGAGGACGGCGACTTTTTCCAATCGTTCGACATAGTTCATCGGCGACCTCCCATTATCCCGTGCTCAGGCTTTCCACTCGGGCTTTCGCTTCTCCAGGAAGGCCTTCATCCCCTCGGCCCCTTCGTTATCGAAAAGTGAGCCGAACTCCTCGGATTCGAGGGCGCAGCCGCTCTCAAAATCCTTCAAGATCCCCTCGCGGACGACGCGTTTCACGAGCCGGACGGCCCGCGGACCCTTGGCGGCGATCGTCTTGGCCAGCTCGACCGCGACGGGCAGGAGGGCTTCAGGTTCGACGACCTTCTGGACGAGTCCCATCCGTAGCGCGTCCTCGGCCCCGACCATCTCGCCCGAGAGGAGGAGCCAGAGGGCGTTGCCGAGGCCGACGAGCCGGGGCAGGCGCTGCGTCGCAGCGTATCCGGGGATGAGCCCGAGGTTGACCTCGGGCTGGCCGAATTTCGCCTTCGAGCTGGCTATCCGGACGTCGCAGGCCAGGGCCAGCTCGCAGCCGCCGCCCAGGGCGAAGCCGTTGACGGCGGCGATCACCGGTTTCTCGAGAAGCTCCAGGCTGCGGAAGGTCCGCTGGCCGACCTTGGAGAAGGCTCTCGCGTCGTCCTGGGTCTTGGAGACCATCTCGGCGATGTCGGCCCCGGCGACGAACGCTTTCCCGTCCCCGGTGAGGATGACGACCTTGATGTCCGCGCGGCCGGCGATCTCGGCGACGAGGCTGTCCATCTCCTGGAAAAAGCGGGTGTTCAGCGCGTTCATGGCCTGGGGCCGGGAGATCGTCACCGTGGCGACGGCCTCGGCGACTTCCATCTTCAGGATTTCGTAGTCCATGGTTCCTCCTTAGTCGCTCAGGAGATACCTGGCGATGACGAGACGCTGGATCTCCGAGGTCCCTTCGTAGATTTCCGTGATCCGCTGGTCGCGGTAGAGGCGCTCGACCTTGTAGTCCTTGATGAACCCGTAGCCGCCGTGGATCTGGAGGGCCTTGTGGCAGACGCGGTGGGCCATCTCGGAGGCGAAGAGCTTGACCATGGCGGATTCCTTGGTGAACCGCTTGGCCCCCGAATCCTTCATCCAGGCGACGCGGTAGAGCATGGTCTTGGCCACCTCGACGTCGACGGCCATGTCGGCCAGAGTGAACTGCAGGGCCTCGAATTCTGCGAGGGGCTTGCCGAACTGGATCCGTTCTTTGGAGTACTTGACCGCCTCTTCGAGAGCCGCCTCGGCGATGCCGATGGCCTGGGCGGCGATGCCGATCCGGCCGCAGTCGAGCGTCGCCAGGGCGATGCTCAGGCCCTTGTTCTCCTGTCCCAGCAGGCTCCCGGCCGGGACCCGGCAGTCGGTGAAGACCAACTCCGTCGTGCTCGAGGAACGGATGCCCAGCTTGTTCTCGTGTTTGCCCACTTCGAAACCCGGCGTATCCTTGGAAATGAGGAAGGCCGAAATCCCCTTGGCGCCCTTGTCCTTGTCGGTGCTGAAAAAGGCGATGATGACGTCGGCGAATCCGCCGTTGGTCGTAAAATTCTTGGTGCCGTTGAGGATGACGTCGTTCCCGTCGCGGACGGCCGTGGCCCGGATGTGGCCCGGGTCGCTGCCGGCGCCCGCTTCCGTCAACGAGAAACAGCCCAGCCATTCCCCGGAGGCGAGCTTGGGCAGATAGAATTTCTTCTGGTCCTCGGTGCCGAACATCATGATGGCGTCGTTGACCAGGGAGTTCTGCACCGAGACGCCGACGGACACGCCCGCATCCACCTTGCTGAACTCGACCATGGCCCCGGCGTAGGCGACGGCCCCAACTCCCGTCCCGCCGTATTGATCAGGGACGGTCATCCCGAGGTAGCCGAGCTCGCCGAGTTCCTTGAGGGCCGCGATATTGGTTTCCTGCTTCTCGTCGTACTCGGCCGCGAGGGGGGCCAATTCCTTTTCGGCGAATTTTTTCGCCCCATCGATGATCATGCGATGCTCTTCGGACAGTTCAAAATCCATGTTTTCCTCCCGTTATAGATCTATCCGGGAACGCGGCGGGCGTTGGCCCGGATGTACTCGACGATCTCCTGAAGGTCATCGCCCGGGCCGAAAACCTTCCCCACGCCCATTTCCTGGAGCTTTTCCTGGTCCTTGGTCGGGATGATCCCGCCCCCCGTCAGCAGCCGGTCGCCGAGACCGGAGCTCAGCATGAGCTCCCGGACACGGCGGAAGTTGGTCATGTGGGCGCCGGACAGGATGGACAGCCCGATGACGTCGGCGTCCTCCTCGACGGCGGCCCGGACGATGGACTCCGGCGTCTGCTGGAGCCCGAGGTAGACGACCTCCATCCCCGCCTCGACCAGGGCCCGGGCGACGACCTTGGCGCCCCGGTCATGGCCGTCGAGGCCGGGCTTGGCGATGATGACCTTGATTTTTCGGTCCGCCATGGCGTTGTCCTTTTCTCTGGGATTGTCAAAAAAACGGCTGTTCGCGGTATGACCCGAAGACGGCCGTCAACGCGTCGCTGATTTCGCCGAGAGTCGCATACCGCCGGGCGCATTCGAGCAGGGGAGGCATCAGGTTCCGGCCCGCGGCCGCGGCGGTCTTGAGAGCCGCCAGACTCTCCCGGACCGCCCCGTTGTCGCGCTCGGCCTTGGTCCGGAGGAGAGCGGCGACCTGGTCCCTCTCCGTGGATTCGTCGATCTCGAGCAGGGGGATCTCCAGCTTTTGGCCCAGGTTGGCGAATTCGTTGACCCCGACGTGAAATTTTTTCCGGCGGGACAGGGCCATCTCGTATTCGTAGGCGGCCCGGGTGATCTCCCGCTGAAAGAAACCCTGCTCGATGGCCTTGACGACGCCGCCGAGCTCGTCGATTTTCCGGAAATAGCGTTCGGCCTCCTCTTCGAGGTCGTTGGTCAGCTTTTCGATGTAATAGGACCCGCCGAGGGGGTCGATGACGTTGGCCGCGCCGCTCTCGAAGGCGATGATCTGCTGGGTCCGGAGGGCGATCTCCACCGCCTTTTCCGAGGGCAGGGCCAGGGCCTCGTCCATGGAGTTCGTGTGCAGGCTCTGGCAGCCGCCGAGGACCCCGGCCAAAGCCTCGAGGGCCGTCCGGACGATGTTGATCTCGGGCTGTTGGGCCGTCAGGCTGCAGCCGGCCGTCTGGACGTGGAAGCGGCACAGCCAGGAGCGGGGATTTTTCGCTTTGTACTTGTCTCTCATCGCCCGGGCCCAGATCCGCCGGGCCGCCCTCATCTTGGCGATCTCCTCGAAGAAATCGAGATGGGAGTTGAAGAAGAACGACAGCCGGGGAGCGAAATCCTCGATGTCGAGGCCGGCCGCCAGGGCGTGCTCCACGTAGCAGAACCCGTCGGCCAAAGTGAAAGCCAATTCCTGGGCGGCCGTGGAGCCCGCCTCGCGGATGTGATAACCACTGATCGAGATCGTGTTCCACTGCGGGACCTTTTCGGCGCAGAAGGCCATGAGGTCCGTGATGAGGCGTAAGTGGGGCTCGGGGGGGAAGATCCACTCTTTTTGGGCGATGTACTCTTTGAGGATGTCGTTTTGGAGCGTGCCCCGGAGCTTGTCGAAGCCGATGCCGCGCTTTTCCGCGTTGGCCAGGAACATGGCGAAGATCCAGGCCGCCGGCGCGTTGATGGTCATCGAGGTCGAGACGCGGTCCAAGGGGATCCCGGCGAAGAGCCGTTCCATGTCGGCGAGCGTGTCCACGGCGACCCCGGTCTTGCCCACTTCTCCGGCGGCCAGGGCATGATCGGAATCGCGGCCGTAGAGCGTCGGGTTGTCGAAGGCGACGGAGAGGCCCGTCTGGCCCTTTTCGAGGAGGAACCGGTACCTCTCGTTGGTTTGGTCGGGAGTGCCCATGCCGGCGAACTGGCGCATGGTCCACAGCTTCCCCCGGTACATGGAGGGATGCACGCCCCGGGTGTAGGGGTATTCTCCCGGCCAGCCGAGCCTGGTCTCGGGGTCGCTGCCCGCCAGGTCCTCCCACGTGTAGAGGGGCTCGAGGGGCCGTCCGGAGATCGAGGTGAAATCCGCGTCGCGGACACCGCCGGCCTCGTATTTTTCCGCCCAGGCTGTCTTGGTCCTATTTCCCACGGCTGTCCCTTTCGTCGACGAGTTGAATGCGGATCCGGGAGCAGGCCTCATGGATGTAGGGATAAGGAGACCCGCCCTTCTCGATCAGCGCCTCGGCGACCGCGCGGATGGATTCGCCCGCGCCGGCCAGCGCCGAGTAGCCGTCCCAGAGCTCCCGCTGGATGGCCGACCGGATCTCCCGTTCCAGCCGCGAGCGGCGCTTTTCCCGATAGCGTCCCGAGCCGACGCAGTCCTGGATGAGGCGCTCGACCTCGGCGGAGGCCGCGTCCATCCCCTTGTCCAGGAGCGCCGAGGCCTCCACGACCGGGGGGAAGGGCCGGCCCTTCCGGACGGGGCTGATATCCATGAGGAATCGCAGGGAATCGAGCAGGGTCTCCGTGCCCTGGAGGTCCGATTTGTTGACCAGGAAGATGTCGGCGGCCTCGATGATCCCGGCTTTCAGGGCCTGGATGACATCCCCCGTGCCGGGCTGGAGGACGAGGACGACGAGGTCGGAGCAATCGAGGACGTCGAGCTCAGCCTGACCGACGCCGACCGTCTCGATGAAGATGCGGTCCAGGCCGAAGGCGTCGAGGATGTCGGCGGCGTAGGGTGTGGCCGGGGAGAGGCCGCCGTGCCCGTCCCGGGAGGCCATCGAGCGGATGAAGACCTGGTGATCGTCGCTGAGGTCTTGCATGCGGACGCGGTCGCCCAAGAAAGCCCCCCCCGAGAATGGGCTCGTCGGGTCGACGGCCAGGATGCCGACGGAGTGTCCGGCCCGGACGGCGCGGCGGGCCAGGGCGGCGGTTACGGTGCTCTTTCCGACGCCCGGGGGACCCGTGACGCCGATGCGGAGGCCGCCTTTCTGGCCCGGGATGATCCTGTCCAGGATCTCGGGGAGCGCCTCGGGCTCGTTCTCGACAGCGG
Source organism: Candidatus Aminicenantes bacterium RBG_19FT_COMBO_65_30 (assembly GCA_001775755.1). Classification (GTDB taxonomy): domain Bacteria; phylum Acidobacteriota; class Aminicenantia; order Aminicenantales; family Saccharicenantaceae; genus RBG-16-66-30. The sequence goes on from MEYF01000012.1 coordinate 27,234, forward strand.
TGATCAGGCGGGCGCAGGCGAGCCGGCCGCCCTTGAAGAAATCCTCCCAGAAGACTTGCGGGATAAAAGTCATATGAAAATAGAATCCCTGTTCTTGCGGAACCTATATATATCTTTTGGGGCGCGGCAGTCAATATCCGTCATCTTCCGCCGGGCCCAAGCTCAGGGATGCGGACTAGGCTCGACAGTGAAAGAGCCGAAGGTTTTCTTTACGCCATCAAACTGCAGATGGCGGCGACGTTGACCATGTCGTCCGGCGAACAGCCGCGGCTGAGGTCGCAGAAGGGCTTGTTGAGGCCCTGGACGATCGGGCCGACGGCTTCGGCTCCTGCCAACCGCTCGGTCAGCTTGTAGCCGATGTTCCCGGCGTCGAGGTCGGGGAAGACGAGGACATTGGCCTTGCCCGCGACCGGGCTGCCTTTGCACTTCCGCTCGCCGACCGAGGCGACCAAGGCGGCGTCGGCCTGCATCTCGCCGTCGAGGAGGAGTTGAGGGGCCTTCTCCTTGGCGATCTTGGTGGCGCTCACGACCTTGTCGACATCGGCGTGGGCGGCCGAGCCCTTGGTCGAAAAAGAAAGCATAGCCACGCGGGGCTCTTCGCCGGTGACGGCCTGGAAGTTCTTGGCCGAGGCCAGGGCGATGTCGGCGAGCTGGACGTCGGTCGGGTTGGGGACGACGGCGCAGTCGGCGTAGCAGAGAAGCTTCTCCGGGAAGACCATGATGAAATAGCTCGAGACGGTCGAGATGCCCGGCGCCGTCCCGACCGTGTGGATGGCGGCGCGGATGATGTCGCCCGTGGCCGAGATGTTTCCGCCGACGACGGCCCCGATCATGTCCGTGGCCAGCAACAGGCCGGCGTAGTAGAGCGGGCTCTTGGCGGCTTCAATACTCTGCTCGAGTGTCCAGCCCTTGGCCTGCCTCTTTTCGAAGAGCAAGTTGACGAGCTCGTCCTTCCTCTCATGCGTCAGCGGGTCGATGATCGGTATCATCCCGAGGGCGAGGCCGTTGTCCTTGGCGATCTTTTCGACGGCCTCCGGGTTCCCGACGAGCCAGGGCTCGGCGATTTTCTTTTCCCTGAGGGTCAAGGCCGCGGTCAGGGTTCTCACGTCCTCGGCGTCGGGGAAGGCAACGCGGAGGAACTTCTTGGCGGCTTTCTGACGGATGTCCTGGATGAAAGTATTCGACATAGATGACTCCTTTGGGATGGCCGTAGTATTAGGGAGGGCCTTTATACTGCATCGAGCCCGGCGGTGTCAACCGGCCCTGTCGCCGGAGGATTGTTCCGGGCCGGTCACATTTCCATGCTAATCTCGGGAATATCGAACCAGTAGCCGTTGCCGGCGACGGCGTTCATCTCGGCCTGGACGATGGCCTGGTGGCCCTGCTCGATCTCGACGAAGCGCTCGAATAGCTCGCGCCCTTCGGGAGGAAGCTCCCGGACGACGCGGGCGTAGAACGCGCTCGTCTCGACTTCGACGTCGAGGGCCCGCTTGAGGAGCCGCATTTCCGCCTCCGGGGCTTTCCTCGCGACACGGCTCTGGAGCGTCCGGACGCCCTCGTCGATGCGCGCCCGGGAGGGCACGACCGTGCCGAGGGCGGCGGCCGTCACGTGCCCCGTCGCTTTCCACTCGGACAATCTGGATTCGAGATAGGCGACGTGTTGCTGTTCCTCTTTGACCAGGACCCCGAAGATCTTCTTGCCGGTCTGGTCGCCGCTCGCCCGCGCGGCCTCTTCGTAGACCTGAACGACTCTCTTCTCGTACTGGATGGCCGTTTGAATCGCCTCTTCGACGTTCATGGCTCCTCCTCTTTAATTTTCCGGAGTGCTGCTGGATTGTCTCTCGTAATCGATGATGGTCTCGAGCAGCAGCCTGCGCACGGCCGCCAGCCGGCGGCTGATGACCCGGGCCAGGCGCCTCATCACGATGACACCGACCTTCGGTTCTTTTTCGAGGTAGTCGAGAAAGGGCTGGCCGTCGATGGCGATGACCCGGACGCTCGTGACGGTTTCGGCCGAGCTGTTGTGATGCCCCTGGCCGACGGCCGATGAAAAACCGAACGCCTGGCCCGGCGTCTCAAGCACGGCGACCGTGATGGGTTCCGGGAGCGGCGATGCGTGGATCGTCAGGCGGACCGAGCCCTCGACGAGCAAGTAGATCCACTTCGAAGACTGCTCGGGGGAAAAAACGACCGCCTTGGGAGCGAAACGCATTTCCTTGCTCATGCCCACTAACGCGCGGAGGGCGTGACCGGGCAATCCTTCGAAGAGCTCGAGCGAGGCCAGCTTTTTTTCGTCGACCATGGCCGTCTCCTTTCTCCTTTTGACAAGGCCTCCCGTTCAGGACGGACCGCGGCGGAAAAGGGCCTCTCGCGACATCAACGGCGGAGGTCCTTGTCGATCTGGGCGGCCGCGATCCGCGCATCTCCCATGGCCAGGATGACCGTCGCCCCGCCGCGAATGATGTCGCCCCCGGCATAGACCCCGGGGAGGCTTGTGGCCATCGTCGCCCAGTCGACTTCAATGTTTCCCCACTTGCCCATCTTGAGACCGGGCGTCGTCTGGGGGATGAGGGGGTTCGGGCTCTGGCCGATGGCGCAGACGACGAGGTCGACCTCCATCGTGTATTCCGAGCCTTCGATCGGCACGGGACGGCGGCGGCCGGAGGCATCCGGTTCGCCCAGCCCCATCTTCTGACACTCCATGGCCCGGACCCGCCCGTATTCGTCGCCGAAATAGCGGAGGGGCGTCGTCAACAACTGGAACTCGATCCCCTCCTCCTCGGCATGGTGGATCTCCTCGTTACGGGCGGGCATCTCGGTACGCGACCGCCGGTAGACGATGACCGCTCTCTCGGCGCCCAGCCGCTTGGCCGTCCGGACCGAGTCCATGGCCACGTTGCCGCCCCCGATGACCGCGGCCGTCTTGGCCTTGAAGACCGGTGTGTCATACGCGGGAAAGGCATAGGCCCGCATGAGGTTGACGCGGGTCAAGTATTCGTTG
>MEYF01000012.1:30279-51306 GCA_001775755.1 Candidatus Aminicenantes bacterium RBG_19FT_COMBO_65_30
GATGAAGAAGGCCTCGTAGCCGTCGGCCCGCAGGTCGTCGATGGTCGCGGTCATGCCCACGACGAAGTTCGTCCGGACCTTGACGCCGAGGCGCTTAAGGTAATCGACCTCGGCCTTGAGGATGGCCTTGGGCAGGCGGAACTCCGGGATGCCGTATATCAGCACCCCGCCCGATTCGTGGAGGGCCTCGAAGATGGTGACGGAGTGGCCCAGCTTGGCCAGGTCCCCGGCCACGGTCAGCCCGGCCGGGCCGGCCCCGATGACGGCCGCCTTCCTGCCCGTCGGCGGCGGGAGCGGCGGGATGGCCAGGGAGCCGCTCAACCGCTCGAAATCCGCCACGAACCTCTCCAGGTTCCCGATGGCCACGGGGACGCCCCCGGCCTTCTTCATGGTGCAAACTTCCTCGCACTGACTTTCCTGGGGGCAGACGCGGCCGCAGATGGCGGGCAGGCAGTTGGTTTCCTTGATCTTCCAGGCGGCGGCCAGGAACTCGCCCTTTTCGATAAGCTTGACGAAGCTGGGGATGTCGATGCACACGGGGCAACCCGTGACGCACTGGGGGTTGGCGCAGTCGAGGCAGCGGCGGGCCTCGGCCTGGGCCATCTCCGGAGTCAGGCCGCGGTTGACCTCATGGAAGTCGCGATTGCGTTCATCGGGTGGGCGCTCCGGCATCTTCTGCCGGCCGAATTTCATCCGCTCTTTGGCGGGGATGGACTTGCGCATCTCCTTGCGCCAGTCCTTTTCGAACTCCGCCCGCAGCCGTTCCTTCAGCTCCGGGGCGAGTTCCTTCTTATCCTCGGCCATCGCTCTTCACTCCTGGTCCTAGGGGAGTTCGGTTTCCTCCCAACGACAAAGCGACCGGATCTCGTCGTCGAAATAGGATTTCCGGCGCGTGAACAATTCCTCCCAGTCCAGCTGGTGCGCGTCAAAGTCGGGACCGTCGACGCAGGCGAATTTCGTCTTGCCCGCGGCCGTGCAGCGGCAGGCGCCGCACATGCCCGTGCCGTCAACCATGATCGGATTCAGGCTGACGATCGTCCTGACGCCCAGGGGTTTCGTGGCCTGGGCGCAGGCATACATGAGATAGGTGCAGCCGACGGCGATCACGCGGGCTACCGGCGCCTCGGCCTTGAGAAGTTCCTCGAGAGGCCGGGGAACGAAATCCTTGGAGGCCAGGGCATGATCGCGTGACGAAAAGCGGACCTTGTCGCAGACCGAGAGATAGCGGTCCTTCCAGTAGACGAGGTGCTCCGCCTTGGCGTCGATCAGGGCGACGACCTTGTTCCCGGCGGCTTTGAGCGCCCGGGCGGTTGGCCATAGGGCCCCGATCCCGAAGCAGCCGGCGGCCAGGATCACGGTCCCGAACGAGCCGATCTCGGACGGCCGTCCCAGCGGCCCGACGAAGACCGGGACCTCGTCGCCGGCCTTGAGAGCGGCCAGCTTTCGCGTCGATGTCCCGACGACCAGGAACACGGCCGTGACCGAGCCCCGCTCGGCGTCCCAATCGGCGATGGACAGCGGGATCCGCTCGCCATGCTCGTCGGGCATGATGATGACGAATTGTCCCGGCCGGCATTTCCTGGCCACCTCGGGGGCGTGGACCTCGAGGAGGTGCAGATTGGGCACGAGGCGCTTGCGGTCAAGGATCTTCGCCATTATCGTCCTCGCACGAGCTTCAGGCTCTTGTTCTCTCGGGCCAGGTGCAGGCCCTTGTAATCGTCGGCGTCTCGAGACGCGCCGGGCGGCCGCCGTGCGTCCCGGCTCCGGACGGACTCTATGTCGATAAAAGCGCCCGCTCCGGCCGGCTCCTCGGCAAGGAACTCGTCGTCCCCAAGGCCGGCCGGAGAGGCCGCTTTTCCGAACGCGGGCGCGGCGGCGGCGAGTTCGCGGCGGACGTCCTCCGCCGAATCGAAGCCGAAGCCCGTCGCGCCGAGTTTCGCGGCCAGGCTTTTTAAGATCCACCAGCCGGGCTTGGCCTCGCCGAGCGGCTCCAGGACCTGGGCGGAGAGCTGGGCCCGCCCTTCGATATTGACCAGCACTCCCTCCGCTTCGAACGAGGTCGTCTCGGGCAGGACGATATCGGCCAGCGCCGAGTTTTCATCGTCGTAGCTCCCCTGGACGATGACGAACTCGGCCTCCCCCGGCTCCAACTTTGGATAGGGCCCGGCGAGGTAGAGGGCCCGGGGCTTCGGCTGGCCGGATGTTCCGGTCCGGACCGGACCCGCGGAGAGCCGCGCCGAAAAGGCCTCGGCGATTACGAGACCGCCCCGCACGTTGGCCTCTCTGTCGAGCGGTATGACGCGGCCGCCGACGAGACGGGCCAGGTTCCACAGCGCGGCCAGGCCGCCCAGGCCCGCTACCCCGCTGACGAAATCGGGGCCGAGAAGGAAGAAAGACGGCTTGGGATCGGCCAGCCGGCTGGAAACCTCCAGGAGCTCTTTTTTGGAGATGGAGAGCGCGCGGGCGGCCGCGGCGGTATCAGCCTTGTCGAGATGCGCCTTGAACGTCTTGCCGCCGTCGGCGTCCGGCGCGGCGGCGCGGGAAGCCTTTGGAACCAAGGCCGCGAGGGCCGTGAGGAACAGTTCTTCTTTTCCGGATGGGATTCTGAGCTCGGTCAAGGCGGCGCCTCTTGCGACGGCTTTGTTGACCTGGAGTCCCACCATGGGCTGGGCCCTCGGCAGGTCTTCCCCCAAAATCAGTATCGCCCCCGCGAATCCGATATCCGACATCCGGAAATTCAAGGAAACGGCCTGTCCCGCGGCCCGGCCGAGGGCACGGAGTCCTTCGGCCGCGGACCCGGACCAGGTGCCGACCACGACCGGCGCTTTCAGGACCTCGGCGGCGAACTTGTGCAGCACGTAGAGGTCCTCGCACGAGTTTTGGGACGAAGCGGCGACGGCCACCTCGCCGGGGCCGAACTTCGCCAGCCGTTCCGCCGCAAGGGCCAAGGCCTCTTCCCAAGTGGCGTTCCGGAGCGAACCGTTCTCCCGGACGAGCGGCCGGAGCAGCCGCCGGGGGTGGTGCACCGCCTGTTTCACCAGGAACCTCCCTCTGACGCAGGCCTGGCCGCGATTCACCCGCCCCTCCGGGTCGGGGGCGGAGCCCAGAATCCGGCCCTCCCTCAACCCGACGGTGAGGCTGCATCCCTGTCCGCAAAACGGGCAGACGGATTTCTTCTCGGTCTCGGGCAGGCGTTCGTAGCGCACGGCCCGGTCCGCGAGCGAACCCGTCGGGCAGACGTCGACGCAGGCGCCGCAAAACTGGCAGCCGGAATCGATCAGCCGCCGGTCGATGGCCGTGCCGATGACGGTGCCGGACCCCCGGGAGACGAACGTGAGAACGGAAGCTCCCCGGACTTCGCGGCAAACGCGGACACAGCGCCCGCAGAGAATGCAGAGGCTGTTGTCCCGGTCGATGAACGGGTCGTCGCGGCGGACCTCGCCCGGGCGGCGATGGCTGGGAAAGGGAACGACCTCCAACCCCATGGCTCCGACGACCTTCTGAAGCTGGCATCGCCCGTTGGCCGGACAGAGGACGCATCCCGTGACCTCGCCCGTCTTCCGGATCGTGGATTTGAAATCATCGCAGGACGTCTTTTCCGAGCAGATCAAGCAGGCGTGGGGGTGTTCGGCGAGGATGAGCTCGAGGATGCCGCGCCGCAAGGCGACAAGTTCGGGCGTCGACGTGCGGATGACCATGCCCTCCTCGGCGGCCGTACTGCAGGCGGGGACGAAACCCTTCCGGCCTTGGACCTCCACCAGGCAAAGGCGGCACGCGGCGTAGGGTTCGAGGCCGGGGTGATCGCAGAGCGACGGGACGAAGATGCCGTTCGCGGCAACGACTTCGAGGAGCGTGGGCCGCCCTTCGAAGGCTATCGAACGGCCGTCAATCGTTATGGTCATGGCTCAGCCGGGGCCGGCCTCTCGTCGAGGAGCGCCCGGCCCTCTTCTCCCGTGTATTTCGCCACGGCCTGGATCTTCGCCGGGCAGACGTTGAAACAGGCGCCGCACTTGATGCAGGCGGCCTGGTCGATGACATGGACCTTCTTCCGTTCGCCGGAGATGGCGTTCGCGGGGCAGTTTTTCAGGCAGAGGAGGCAGCCGACGCACTTCTCGGGTTCGATGAAGAAGGTGATCAGGTTCTTGCACACGCGCGCCGGGCAGCGTTTTTCGGAGATATGGGCCAGGTATTCCTCACGGAAATAGCGCAGCGTGGACAGGACGGGATTGGGAGCCGTTTGCCCCAGCCCGCAGAGGGAACCCTGCTTCACCGTCAGGGCCAGGGTTTCCAGTTTCTTGATATCCTCGAGGCTGCCCTCTCCGGCGGTGATGCGGGCCAGGATCTCGGCCATCTGGCGCGTTCCGATCCGGCAGGGCGCGCACTTCCCGCAGGATTCCTCCTGAGTAAAGCGCAGGAAATAGAGGGCGATATCGACCATGCAGGTGTCCTGGTCCATGACGATCATGCCGCCCGAACCCATCATCGCCCCAGCCTGGGTCAGGCTTTCGTAATCGACGGGCAGGTCCAAAAGGTCTTTGGGGATGCAGCCGCCCGAAGGGCCTCCGATCTGGATGGCCTTGAACTCGCGGCCGCCGGGGATCCCGCCGCCGATGCCGAAGATGATATCGCGGAGACGGATGCCCATGGGCACTTCGACGAGGCCGGTGTTCTTGATTTTGCCGACGAGCGAGAAGATCTTCGTCCCCTTGCTCGTCTCCGTTCCCAGGCTCGAGAACCAGGCGGCGCCGCGCCTGATGATGGATGCGACATTGGCCCAGGTCTCGACGTTGTTGATCACGGTGGGCTTTCCCCACAATCCCTGCTGGGCCGGGTAGGGCGGCCGCTGCCGGGGAAAAGCCCGTTGCCCTTCGATCGAGGCGATCAGGGCCGTCTCCTCGCCCGAGACGAACGCGCCGGCGCCCCGCACGATCTCGAGGTCGAAATCGAATCCCGAACCGAGGATATTTTCACCCAGAAGCCCCCGCTCTTTCGCCTGGCCGATGGCGATGCCCATGCGGGCGACAGCCAGGGGGTACTCGTCGCGGATGTAAACGAAACCCTTGGCCGCCCCGATCGCCTTGGCCCCGATGACCATGCCTTCGATCACGGCATGGGGGTCGGCCTCGAGGACGGAACGGTCCATGAACGCCCCCGGGTCTCCCTCGTCGCCGTTGCAGATGATGTATTTGGGAGAAGCCTTCTCCCGCCGGCAGAGTGCCCACTTCCGCCCGGTGGGAAAACCCGCGCCGCCCCGGCCGCGAAGCCCGGAGGCCGTGACCTCGGCGACGACGGCCTCGGGGGTCATGGCCGTCAACGCCTTGGCCAGGGCCTCGTAGCCGTCGTAAGCGATGTATTCTTCGACCTTTTCCGGGTCGATCCGGCCCCGGTTGCGCAGGACGATCAGACGCTGGTGCTTGAAGAAATCGATGTCCGACATCCGGGGGACGGGCTCGATCCCGGCCGAGGGGACATACATGTGCTTCGGCACCGGGCGGCCCTTGAGCAGGTGTTCTTCGACCAGGTAAGGAACGTCGGCCGGGGTCAACCGCTGGTAGAAGATATTGTCTGGATGGACGATGAGGATCGGGCCCCTCTCGCAGAATCCGTTGCAGCCCGTGGTGACGACGAGGACCTCGTCCTTGAGGCCGCGGCCCGCGATCTCCTTCTCCAGGGCGTCCTTGAGGGCGAAGGCGCCGCTCGAGACGCACCCCGTCCCGGCGCAAACCAGAAGATGCGTTCGGTATTGCTTCAAGGAGCTCCTCTAGTCCACGGGCCCTTTATCGGAGGCCGGCGGGGCGTCCCGGCCGGCGAGGATCGGCTTCAGCACCTCGTTAGCTTTACTCTCGTTCATCTGTCCGTAATAGCGGCCGTCCACAACGGCGAGCGGCGCCAGGGCGCAGGCGCCCAGGCAGTTGACCCGTTCGAGGGTGACCTCCCCGCCCGGCGACGTTTGTCCGGCCGGGATTCCGAGCCTCCGTTCGAAATGCTCGAGGACCGCCGTGCCTCCCCGGACGTGACAGGCGGTCCCCATGCAGACCGTGCAGATGTGCCGGCCGCGGGGCTCCAGGCTGAAGGACTTATAAAAGGTCGCGACGCTGTAGACGTGGGCCAGGGGCACGTCCAGCTCCAAGGCCACCGCTTCGAGCGTTTCCACGGAAAGCCAACGGAAGCGTTCCTGGAGGTCCTGGAGAACCTGGATTACGGCCCTCTTCCGGCCGCCGTATTTCCCGATGACTTCGCGGGCGGCCGTACGGCCGGGGGACGGGGCCGCCTTTTTCATGACAGGGAAAACCGTGCCGCTCGCCACAGTTCCGGTCTTCTTCTTTCTTGGCATCGTGTCGGGAGTAACTTACAGAAAAACCGGAAAACTTGTCAATGATTTTCCAGCGGACTACCGGCACCGCTGCCAGTCGGATTCGCTGAAGGCCCGGTCGAGCTGCTTCCACAGGTCCTTGACATCGCAGGTCATGACGATGAGGTCCTGGGATTCGCCCTTGATGTCCTTGACGAAGTCGGGCATGAGCGATTCCTCCCGAAAGCCGAGGCTCCGGAAGATCTTCTGGGCGCCGACCTGGGGACGCATCATCTTGGCCACGATCGTCTTCAGGTTGTTCTGGACGGCGATGAAATAGAGTTCGCGGATCATGATCATGCCCAGGCCTCGATGCTGGAAGGGCCGGGCGATGATGACCCGGATTTCGCCTTGGTGCCTGCTCCAGGCCTCGCCGGAGAGCTCCAGGGCCCCGCTGGCCACGACGACGCCGCCGTGGATGGCGATGATCCGGATGTCATCTCCGTTTTCGACCCGCAGGAGCCTCTTGGCAACGACTTTCCGGTCCGTGACGTCGAATTTCAGGTATTTACGGTCCTCGAGCGGAAGGGCCTGGTAGAACTCCATCAGCCGGTCGATGTCCTCCACGACCAGTTTGCGGATCCTGGCCTCGGTGCCGTCCTTGAGTTTTTCGGTTTTGTCCATGCGGTCCGTATCCTTCTCCCTGGAATTTCGGCTTGCGTTCCGGATACACTATATGAATGGGGTTTCCAATTGTCAAGCCGGGCCATCCGCCGCCGCGCGCGGCCGCGGGTGATTGACAGGACTCCCGCGCCGGTGCTATTGTGGCAAGGTAAAGCCGATGCCAATCCGGGGAATGGTCCGACGGTTTCTCGACCTGTCGCTCCGGCGCAAACTGATTCTGAGTTTCCTGGCCGTGATCACGATGGGCGGCGTGATCACCCTTATGATCGGCACGCGTATCGAGCACCAGACCATCGTCTCCCTAGCCGAAGCCAAGGTCCGGCACGACCTGGCCTCGGCCTGGATGGTCTATCATGAGAGGCTGAACGGGATCCGCGACCTCATGCAGCTCAGCGCCGACCGGGAGTTCATCACGGAGGCGCTCCGGACCGGGCGCCCCGACGGTCTCGCCGTCCGTCTCAACGGCATCCGTGAAAAATACGGGCTGGACACGCTGACGCTCACGGACGCCCGCGGCCGTGTCATCGTCAGGTCGCGCCGCTTCGAGGTCTCCGGCGATGACCAGTCGGGGGACCCCTTTGTCGCCCGCGCCCTCAAGGGGCAGGTCACGGCGGGAACCCAGATCGTCTCCCCCGACGAACTCCTCAAGGAAGGGGACGACCTCGTCGAGCGGGCCTATTTCAAGTTCGTCCCGACGCCCCTGGCCGCCGAGCGGCCCGAGGACCACCAAGAGGACGGCATGATGCTCAAGGCCGCCGCGCCCGTCACGGATGAAGGAGGCGCCCTCCTCGGCGTCCTCTACGGCGGGTTGCTCTTCAATCGCAATTACGACCTTGTCGACCGGGTCAAGGAAATCGTCTTCAAGGGCGAGAAATACAAGGGCCACGACATCGGCACGGCGACCCTGTTCCAGAACGACCTCCGCATCTCCACAAACGTGCTCGACGACCAGGGAAACAGGGCCGTCGGGACGCGCGTCTCCCGCGAGGTCAACGAGGCCGTCCTCGGTCGGGGGATGTTCTACGTCGGCCGCGCCTTCGTCGTGACGGCCTGGTACATCACCGCCTACGAGCCCATCCGGGACATCGACAACCGCATCATCGGCATGCTCTACGTCGGGATGTTGGAGCGGCCCTATATCGACCTCCGCAACCGGGTCATGGCGACGTTCGCCGGGCTGGCCGGCTTGTGCGTCCTGTTCCTCCTGGCCTTGCTGTCTTTTGTCGCCCGGCGGATCACCCGGCCTCTCGCCATCATGATCGAGGCCGCGGACAAGATCGCCGGTGGCGACCTCAGCCACCGCCTCGAGATCGGCGGAAAGGACGAGATCGGCCAGCTGGCCCACGCCTTCAACGGCATGACCGCGGACCTCCACGACGCCCGCGAGGACCTGACCCAGTGGGGCCGGACCCTGGAGCGGAGGGTCGAGGAGAGGACGCAGCAGCTCCGCGAGACGCAGGACCAGCTCATCCGCTCCGAAAAGCTGGCCTCTCTGGGCAAGATGGCGGCGGGCGTCGCCCACGAGATCAACAATCCCCTGACGGCCATCCTGATCAACGCCCATCTCCTGCTCGAGCGTTGCGAGGACCACCCCTCGAGCCGCGAATCGCTGACCCTCATCGCCGAAGAAACGACGCGCTGCGCGCAGATCGTCAGCGGCCTTCTCGATTTCGCCCGGCAGACGCCCGCGCGGGAGGTCCTGGCCGACCTCAACGACATCATTGACCGCACCGTCCAGCTCCTGGAGAAGCAGGCCGCGGTCCGGAACATCCAGATCGAAAAAAATCTCGACCGGTCGCTTCCCCTGGTCGAGCTCGACAAGAACAAGATCCAGCAGGTCTTCTCAAACCTCACCATCAACGCCTGCGAAGCGATGCCCGAAGGGGGGACGCTCCGGATCACGAGCCGGCTGAGCCGCGACGGGACTCGCTTGGAAATCGTCTTCGCCGATACGGGGGTGGGGATCCCCAAGGAAAATATCCCCAAGCTTTTCGACCCGTTCTTCACCACCAAGAATTTCGGAACGGGGTTGGGCCTGGCCGTGAGCTACGGGATCATCCGCCAGCGGGGCGGAGCGATCGACGTCCGGAGCGAAGTCGGGCGGGGGGCGACGTTCACGGTCCGGATCCCCCTGGAGTCCGGGGCTGAAAAATCTGAACAGAGCGAGGACATGTCATGACAGATCTGGCCAAGAAAGTGATCCTGGTGGTCGACGATGAGCCGACGGTCTGCAAGAGCATCCGCGAAGCGCTCCTGCGCGAGGATTACGAAGTCGATACCGCCCTTGGCGGCGAAGAGGCCTTGCGGTTGTCGGCCAATAAGAAATATGACGTGTTCATCGTCGATTTGATGATGCCGGGCATCAGCGGCTTGGACTTGCTCAAGATGCTCAAGTCCGAATGCCCGTCCTCGCGGATCATCATGATCACGGGCTATCCGACGATGAAGAACACGCTCCGGGCCATGCAAACGGGGGCTTACGACTTCCTCCCCAAGCCGTTTCTCCCGTCCACGCTGCGCAACCTGGTGGCCAAGGCGCTGGGCGGCGGCGATACGGGGTCAACCCCGGCGGGCTAGCGCTTTTCGCAGGGTCGCCCCGATGTCGGCCGGGCTGACGGCGACGTGGACGCCCGCCGCTTTGAGCGCGTCCATTTTTTCCTGGGCCGTACCCTTTCCCCCGGCTATGATCGCCCCGGCGTGGCCCATCCGCCGGCCCGGAGGCGCGGTCTGGCCGGCGATGAAACCGACGACGGGCTTGGGAAAAGCTGCGGCGATATAGGCCGCGGCCTCATCCTCGGCCGTGCCGCCGATCTCGCCGATCAGGATCACGGCCTCCGTCCCGGGATCGTCCTTGAAGAGGCCGAGAAGCTCGATGTACTTCATCCCGACGATCGGGTCGCCGCCGATGCCGATGGCCGTCGACTGACCGTAGCCCTCCCGGGTCACCTGCTGGACGGCTTCGTAGGTCAGCGTGCCCGACCGGGAGATAATTCCGATCGTGCCCGCCTTGTGGATGTGTCCGGGCATGATCCCGATCTTGGCCTTGCCGGGCGAAATGATGCCCGGCGTGTTCGGGCCGATCAAGTTCACGGGCCTGGCCCGCAGAAACGTCTTGACCCGCAGCATGTCTAAGGTCGGGATGCCCTCGGTGATGCAAACGACGAGCTTGACGCCCGCGTCGGCGGCCTCCATGATGGCGTCGGCCGCGGCGAACGGCGGTACGAAGACGACCGCCGCGTCGGCCCCCTCGGCGGCGACGGCATCGGCCACGGTGTTGTAGACGGGCACGCCGAGGTGTTTTGTGCCCCCCTTGCCCGGCGTCATGCCGGCCACGATGTTCGTCCCGTACTCGATCATGCGCTGGGCGTGGAACGTGCCTTCGCCGCCGGTGATCCCCAGTACGACGACCCGCGTTTTTTCATCGATGAGGATGCTCATAGTTCGCTCCTTTGCGGCGGCTCACTTCACCAGGGCCACGATTTTTTCGGCGGCCTCTTTCATACCGTCGGCCGCGTGGAAGGCCAGCCCCGAATCCCGGAGGATGGCCTTCCCCTGGTCGACGTTCGTCCCCTCGAGGCGGATGACGACGGGAATGCGGGTTCCCATCGCCTTGGCCGCCTTGACGACGCCGCTGGCGATCATGTCGCAGCGGACGATGCCGCCGAAGATGTTGATGAGGGCCCCCTTGACGTCGGGGTCCGAAACGAGGATTTTAAAGGCGTTGGTCACGGCCTCTTCCGTGACCCCGCCGCCGACGTCGAGGAAATTCGCCGGCATGCCGCCGGCGTACTTGATGATGTCCATCGTCGCCATGGCCAGGCCGGCCCCGTTGACCATGCAGCCCACGCTGCCGTCGAGCTTGATGTAGTTGAGGTTGAACTTGGCGGCCTCGACTTCGAGCGGCGACTCCTCGTCGAGGTCGCGCAGGGCCAGGATGTCGGGCCGGCGGGCGAGGGCGTTGTCGTCGAAGTTCATCTTGGCGTCCAGGGCCAGGACATCGCCCTGTTTGGTCACGAGGAGAGGGTTGATCTCGGCCAGCGAGGCGTCCGTGCCCTCGAAGGCCCGATACAGACTCGTGATGAATTTCACGCCCTGCTTAAAGGCCTCGCCCTCGAGGCCAAGCTTGAAGGCGAGCTTGCGGGCCTGGAAGGCCAGGAGGCCGGTCCCGGCCGGCACGTATTCCTTGAAGATGAGCGCGGGCTTCTCGGCGGCGACCTTTTCGATCTCGACGCCGCCCTCGGTCGAGGCCATCACGACGACGGCCTCCCGGGCCCGGTCGATGACCAGGCCGAGGTAGAGCTCGCGAGCGATGTCGAGCGCCTCCTCGACGAGAACGCGCTTGACGCGCTTGCCCTCCGGACCGGTCTGGTGGGTGACGAGCTGCATGCCGATCATGCCGGCGGCCAGGGCCTCGGCCTCGGCGGGCGAGGCGGCAAGCTTGATACCGCCCCCTTTGCCGCGCCCGCCGGCGTGGATCTGAGCCTTGACCACGACGCGGGACCCGAGGCGCTCGGCGATCTCGCGGGCCGCGGCCGGCGAATCGGCGACATCGCCGCGGGGGATCCGGACTCCGTAGCGTGCCAGGATTTGCTTGGCTTGATACTCGTGGATCTTCATCGCGTTCTCCCTTTTTCGTCCTATGAAAACGCCCGGCGCTCCGGGCGTTTTCCTTATAACAAAGGGCTTCCCGGATGTCAATCGACGGTCGGGCCGCTAGCCGGCGCGCGGCGGACGTGACCGCGACATCCGCCTCTCCCGACGAATCCCCCGCGACGCTTGACAGTCTCCCGTAAAAAAACTATAGTAGAAAATCTTAGATTTCAACAACGCGCCTCATCGAATGAGCATTTATCGCCGGCAGAACGGAAGTATCCTGGACTTTTTCTTTTATTCCCTTTTTCATTCTCGGGCGGGACGCCTGTCCTTATCCGATCCTGAAAGGACCATCCATGCCTAAGCCGAAATTCGCGGTCTACTGGGCCGCCAGCTGCGGCGGATGCGAAATCGCCTTCCTCGACATCCGGGAGAAGATCCTGGATTTTGACGCCGCGGCGGACCTGGTCTTCTGTCCTTGCCTCATGGATACCAAATACAAGGACATCGAGGCCATGGCCGATGGGGAGATCGACGTGACGCTGTTCAACGGGGGCATCCGCAACGAGGAGAACCTGCACATCGCCAAGCTCCTCCGGCAGAAGTCCAAGGTCCTGGTCGCCTTCGGCTCCTGCGCCACCGAGGGATGTATCCCCGGCCTGGCCAACCTCACGACCACGGATGAGATCCTGGATTACGTCTACCGCAAATCGCCTTCCGTGGAAGCCGGCAACACGACGCTTCCCCAGACGGTTACGGAAACCCCGTCCGGGCGGCTGACCCTGCCCGCCTTGCACGACGTCCTGAGGCCCCTCGACCAGCACGTGGACGTGGACTACCGCATGCCCGGCTGCCCGCCGGTGGCCGAGCAGATTTGGGCGGTGGCCGAAGCGGCCTTGACCGGAAAACTCCCGCCCAAGGGCTCTCTCGTGGGCGTCAATCCCAAGACGGTCTGCGACGAATGCAAGCGGACGAAAGAAGAGAAGAAGATCAAGGCCTTCCGCCGTCCCCATCTTGTTGACCCGAAGGATATCGACCCCAATAAGTGCCTGCTGGAGCAGGGGATCATCTGCAACGGCCCTGCCGTCCACGCCGGCTGCGGAGCGCTCTGCCCCCAAGTCAACCTGGGCTGCCGGGGGTGCTACGGCCCGGCCGAAGGCATCCAGGACGTCGGGGCCAAGCTGGCCGGGGCCATCGCCTCGGTCATCGACAGCGACGACCCCGTCGAAATCCAGACAATTGTCGACCAGATCCTCGACCCGGTCGGCACGTTCTACCGTTTCGGGCTGGCTGGCTCGCTCATCGGGAGGCGCGTGAAATGAAAACGATCACCATCGACCCCATCACCCGGCTCGAAGGCCACGGCAAGATCTCCATTTTCCTGGACGATGCGGGCGACGTCGCCGACGCCTACCTCCAGATCCCCGAGCTCCGGGGATTCGAGAAGTTCTGCGTCGGCCGGCCCGTCGAGGAGATGCCCCGGATCACGACGCGCATCTGCGGCGTCTGCCCGGAGGCGCACATGATGGCCTCGGCCAAGGCGTGCGACGCGGTCTATCACGTCGACCTGCCCCGCACGGCCAAGCTCCTGCGGGAGCTTCTCTACGCCATCTTCTACGTGACCGACCATTCGACCCATTTTTACGCGCTGGGCGGGCCGGACTTCGTCATGGGCCCCGACGCCCCGGCGGCCCAGCGCAACATCTTGGGCGTCATCCACAAGGTGGGCGTCGAGATCGGCCGCAAGGTTATCGAGACGCGGGGCGCCTGCCACGAGCTCATCAAGATGATGGGCGGCAGATCGGTCCATCCTATCGGGGCCCTCCCCGGGGGGATGAGCAAGGGAATGAGCCGCGAGGAGCGCGACAAGGTCCTCGAAACGGGGAAGGCCGCCGTCGAGTTCGCCAAGTTCACCATCGGGCTCTTCAACCAGATCGTCCTCGGCAACAAGGAATACGTCGACCTGATCCTGAGCGACAGCTTCACCCACCACACCTACAACATGGGCCTGGTCGACGAACGCAACCGCGTCAACTTCTACGACGGCGACGTCCGCGTCACCGGCCCCGAGGGGGGCGAGTTGGCCAAGTTCAAGCCGGCCGATTACCTCGAGCATATCGTCGAGCACGTCGAGCCCTGGTCCTACCTCAAGTTCCCCGTCCTCCGCAAGATCGGCTGGAAGGGCCTCGTCGAAGGCCCCCAGAGCGGCATCTACAAGGCGACCCCGCTCTCCCGGCTCAACGTCTCGGAAGGCATGGCCACACCCCTGGCCAACGAGGAGCACGACCGGATGTATAAGACTCTAGGCGGGAAGCCCGTCCACCAGACGCTGGCGACCCATTGGGCCCGGCTGGTCGAACTCCTCTACGCGGCCGAGCACTGGGTGGAGTTGGCTTCCGATCCGGATATCACCGGGCCGGCCTACCGTGTCGTTCCCAGCCAGACGCCGGACGAGGGCGTCAGCGTCGTCGAGGCGCCCCGGGGCACCCTCTTCCATCATTACAAGACCGACGACCGGGGCCTCGTCCGGGAGGCCAACCTGATCGTCGGAACGACCAACAACAACGCCGCCATCAACCTCTCGGTGAAGAAAGCGGCCACGGCCTTCATCAAGAAAGGCCACGTCACCGACGGGCTCCTGAACATCGTCGAGATGGCCTTCCGGGCCTACGACCCGTGCTTCGGCTGCGCCACCCACGCCTGGCCCGGCCAGGCGGCGCTTCACGTCAGGATATTCGATCATGAGGGAAATGTCGTCCGTGATCTGAGGAGATGACCAAGGTCATGAAAGTTCTCGTTCTCAACAGCGGCAGCTCATCGGTCAAGTTCCAGTTCATCCGCATGGAAGGCGAGGTCCTCCTGGCCAAGGGGATCGTGGAGAAGATCGGTTCGAGCGAGGCCATCGTCACCTACCAGCCCGAGGGCCGCAACAGGATTCGGGAGATCCGCGAAGTCCTCAACCACGGAGTGGCCATCGAGATGGTCCTGGCGCTGCTCCTCCACCCCCAGCACGGCGTCATCCGTCAGAAGAGCGAGATCGACGGGATCGGGCACCGCGTCGTTCACGGCGGCGAGGATTTCTCCGAGTCCGTGCTGATCACGGACAAGGTCAAGGCCAGCATCCGCAAGTGCATCCAGTTCGCCCCGCTGCACAATCCGCATAACCTCAAGGGCGTCGAGGCCTGCGAGTCCCTCCTGCCGGGCGTCCCCCAGGTCGCCGTCTTCGACACGGCCTTTCACCAGACGATCCCGCCCAAAGCGTTCATCTACGGGCTGCCCTACACCCTTTACCGGAAGTTGAGCATCCGCCGCTACGGATTCCACGGGACCTCCCACAGCTACGTCGCCCGCCGGGCCGCCGAGGTCCTCGGCCGGCCGATCGAGAAACTCAACCTCATCACCTGCCACCTGGGTAACGGCGCCAGCATCACGGCCGTGGCCGGGGGGAAGTCCATCGACACGACGATGGGCTTCACCCCCCTCGAAGGCCTGGTCATGGGCACCCGCTGCGGCAGCATCGACCCGGCCCTTGTCCCCTACATCATGGAGCGGGAGAAGCTCGGGGCCAAGGACATCGACTCCATCATGAACAAGAACAGCGGGATGCTCGGGTTGACCGAGACCTCCAATGACATGCGGGAGATCGAGCAGGAAGCCGCCCGCGGCAGCGACCGCCATCAGCTGGCCCTCGAGATCTACTGCCATTCCGTCAAAAAGTACATCGGCGCCTACATGGCCGAAATGGGACGCGTGGACGCCATCGTCTTCACCGGCGGCATCGGCGAAAACTCCAGGCTCGTCCGGCGGCTCGTCTGCGCCGGCTTGGACGAATTCGGCATCGTCCTCGACGCCAAGAAAAACGACGCCAACGAGCGTCTCGTCAGTTCCGGCCGGGTCAAGGTCCTGGTCGTCCCGACCAACGAAGAGTTGGCTATCGCCCGGGACACCCAACAGATTCTTTTGTCCCTCGAGAGCCGCGAGGCCGCGGCCGTGCCCGCTCCCGCGCCTCCGCTGGAGACGGCGCGTCCGGCGGCCTTCCAGACGGACGAAGTGGCCGAGCTTGTCCTCCTCTGGGCCCGGAACCGCCGGGCGAGCGCCGCGGTCCTGGCGGAGAAGCTGGGGCGGGAGATCGGCCGCGCCGTCGAGGCCGACACGGTCAGGCGCGAGCTCGAGCGGCTGAGCCTGACGGCGGCCGCCGGCCGGACGGACCATCGGGAAAAACAGGCTAAAGGAAAAAGTCATGGATAAAATCGATCGGGAAGAAGCGGGCTGGGTCGTCGCGCTCTCCTGGCTGAGCGCGCTCGAGGAGACGGCCCGGGATTTTCACGGCACACGGCCGTACGTCTTCAGCGCCCGGGCCTATGAACATTCCGTCCAGTATTATCTCCATCTCCTGGGGGACGGTTACGGGATTCAAATCAAGAAGTCCAACTCCATCCGGGCCGCCGTCGAGAACTACATCCAAATCGGCGTCGCCGGCGGCCTGTTCCGCGATGCGAGCTTCTTCGAGCTGGCGGAGGTCAACCCGTTCCACCTGGAGATAACGGTCCATGATTGCGTTTACCTCAAGAGCTGCCAGGCGCTGATCGAGGAGGGTTTCTCGGTCCGGGACCTGACCTGCGCCCGGATCGGATGCTTCCGGGCGGCCGTCAAAGCCCTGGCCAACATCGATTGCGAATATCATGTGACCTCGTTCAACATCGACGGGGACTGCAAGGGCTATATCGAAAGGACTTGAATTGAGCAAAACGGCCGGTGCTTCGCTGGAATCCCTGCTGCGCATGGCCAGGGAGAGCGAAGACGGCGCCGCCGTCCGGGCGGCGATCATGCAGCTGAGCTACGAAAGAGGGGCGGAGATCTATCCGCTCCTTGTCGAAAAACTCAACGACCCCAACCCCAGCATTCAGCACGCCGCCGCAATCTCGGTCGGCCGCTACGGCCGGGCCGAGGCGATCGAGGAGCTGATCAAGCCGAAAATCTTCCACTCCGCTTACCATCAGATCCGATGGGCGGCCGTCGCCGCCGTCGGCCGGCTGGGGGACTATCGGGTGGTCGATCACCTGCTCAAGGCCGTGGAAGACCCGGAGTGGATCGTCCGGACCCAGGCGATCACCGAGCTCATGGCCAAGGTCAAGGACATCATCGCCCGTAAGGACATCCGGCTGACCCGGATCCTCATCCGCATGTTCTCGCTGGACAACGAAGAGATCGTCAACCTGGCCACCGAGGGCCTCCAGGAGATGGGCCCGGAGAGCCTCCGTTGGCTGCATGACGCGCTCCATAATCCCTCCCCGAACATCCGCTCCAACGCGGCACGGACGCTGGGCCTGATGGGCTCCCGCGGCTCGACGCCGTACCTCCTGGACATGCTCCAGGATGAAGACGCCGCCGTCCGGGCCAGCGCCTGCGAGGCCCTGGGCCGGATCGGGGACAAGATCAGCATCGAGCCCTTGGTCCTGATGATCCAGGACAACGTGGAAAAAGTCCAGGACCAGGCCACGACGGCCATCGCCCGTTTCGGCAAGAAGGCCACGGTCCCCCTCTTGAACGCGTTGACCCGGGAACGCGACAAGTTCTCCCTGCGTGCGTTTCTGAAGTGTCTGGGCCGGATCGGCGATCCCAAGTCCGTTCCCGCCCTGATCAGCTATCTCCGCAGCAGCTATTTCATCGTCCGCCAGTCGGCGGTTTCGGCCCTTATTCAGTTCGGCCCGATCGTGACCCGGCTCCTGCTGCCGACCCTTTCGTACAATTCGTCCGACATCGACAGCCTGAAAAAAGACGCCTGCGATCAAGAGCACCCCGAGCTCCAGATGAGAGCCATCAAAGCCCTCGGAGGCCTGGAAGACCACAGGGCCGTCGCCTGCCTCAAGGAGCTCGTCGACAGGGGGCTGCCCGACGTCCAGGAAGCGGCCTCCCAGGCCCTGTTCCAGATCGGCTGCGCCTTCTGGGGCCGGTGCTGCGCCCTGAAGGTTTTAGCCGAGGTCGCCGACGCGTCCTTCGTGCCCCAGATCGTCCCGTCGCTTAAGGATGATTCGAGCGACGTCCGCTTCGAGGCCGTCCGGACCCTGGGCCGGATGGGCGGGGCCGAGGCGGTCAAGCATCTCAGCCGGATGGCCCGGAAAGACCCGACCGACTTCATCCGGCGCGAGGCCTTCAGGGTTCTCAGGACGGCGGGGCTGGGACAACCGGGCATTCTGGAGTTGGCCCTGCGCGGCCTCAAGGACTGCTCGCGGGAAGTCCGCGTCCAGTCGGCCCGGCTCCTGGGGAGTTTTCAGGACCGCAAGTCCATCCTCCCGCTGCTCAAGGCCATGGCCGACTCCCACTGGGGCGTCCGGGAGAGCGCCGAGACCGCACTCCTCAATTTCGGGCCCGACGCCGTGGACCTGCTCATCGAAGCCCTCAAGAAACCGTCGTGGACGTTGCGTTTCCGCTCCGCGAGGTTGTTGGGAGAGATCAGGGACCCGAGAGCCGCCGGTCCGCTCAGGAACGCCGCCGGCCGTCGCGGAGAAAGGAAGGATGTCCGGGATGTCATCGAAGCCTCCCTTCGGAAACTGGAGAATTCCGTCTAATTCGGCCCTCTATCAATAAGGTCTATTATTTATTAATATAAATAATCCGACTCCATTCGAGGAGAGAGCATGAGAGTCAAGCTCAAGTCCGGCCGCGACCAGCGCAAGTTCATCGCGAGGATCGAAGAGCTCTCCGGCGAGAACGTCTTCGCCTGCTATCAATGCGGGCGATGCTCCGCCGGATGCCCGATGGCCTCGGAGATGGACCTCCTGCCCAACCAGATCATCCGTCTGGTCCAAATGGGCTTGGACGAAGACGTCCTCCGTTCCAAAACCCTGTTCCTGTGCGCCTCCTGCTTCACCTGCGAGTCCCGATGCCCGAAAGGCATCGATATGGCCCGGGTGATGGAGGCCGTCCGTCACATCTTGGATCCCAAGGGAAAGGACGCTTTCGGTCCGGGCGAGATCTCGCCGGAACTGGCCCAGGAACTTCCTCAACAAGTCCTGGTATCCATTTTCCGCAAGTTTTCGAAATAAGGATTGTTCATGAGAGTCCACTACTATCCAGGATGCACACTCAAGCAGAAGACCACCGCGCTGGACATCTCCACTCGTGAGGCGATGAAGCGGCTGGACATCGAGCTCGTCGAACCCGAGGGCTGGTCCTGCTGCGGCGCGGAATACCCCCTGACCGAGGAAAAGATCGTCGGGCTGGCGGCGCCCATCCGGGTCCTGCGCCAGGTCCGCGAGGAGGGCGGGGACGTCCTCGTGACGACCTGTTCCTTTTGTTTCGCCGTCCTGAAGCGGGCTGACAAGGCCGTCAAGGACGACCCGCTTAAGCGCAAGCGGGTCAACGCCTATCTCCGGGACGACATCCAGATCGATCCCCTGACCAAGGAGAGGACGACGGGCTTCGAAGACTACAACGGCGAGGTCAAGGTCCTCCACCTCCTGGAGTACCTGCGCGATAGGGTTGGCTATCCCAAGATCCGGGAACGGTTGAAAAGAAACCTCAAGGGCCTGGCCATCGCCCCTTATTACGGGTGCCGGGTACTCCGGCCGCAGAAGGAAATGGCGGTCGACGAACCCGATTCTCCACGGCTTTTCGAGGAATTCCTCGAGGCCGTGGGTTGCGCGGCCGTCGATTACCCGTTCAAGCAGGAATGCTGCGGGTCTTATATTTCCGTCTCCCTGCCGGCGGCGGCCACCGAGGCCTCTTACCGCATCCTCCGCTCGGCGAGGATGAACGGGGCCAAGGCCGTGGCCGTGACCTGCCCGCTGTGCTTCTACAACATGGACCACCGCCAGGAGGCGATCAAGGAGACGTTCCTGGATTTCCCCGGACTCCCGGTCGTATTCTTCACCCAGCTCCTGGCCTGGGCGCTGGGGGTGGACAAATCCGTGCTCGGGCTCGGGGAGCACCGTGTCCCGGCGGACGACCTGTTCAGCGAGACTCCGGCGACCGAGGTGCGGACATGACCGCCAAGACGAAAAATATAGAGAAACGGATCGGCCTCTTCGTCTGCCACTGCGGCGTCAACATCGCCGGCGTGGTCGACGTGGAGAAAGTCGCCGAGGTCATGAAAGACTATCCCGGAGTGACGTTCTCCACGGACTACGTCTACATGTGTTCCGACCCCGGCCAGCAGATGATCATCGACACGATCAAAGAGAAGCATCTCGACGGGATCATCGTCGCCGCCTGTTCGCCGACGCTCCACGAGAAGACCTTCCAGGAGGCGGCCCGGCTGGCCGGCCTCAATCCCTATCAGATCGAGATCGCCAACATCCGGGAGCAGGACAGCTGGGTCCATTCCGACAAGGCCAAGGCCACCAAGAAAGCCGTCAAGATCGTCAGGTCCCACGTCGCCAAGGCCCTGCAGAACGAAAACCTGCTGCCCATCAAGGTCGACGTCAACAGGCGGGCCCTGGTCATCGGCGGAGGGGTCAGCGGCCTGCAGGCCGCCATGGACATCGCCGACCACGGCTACGAGGTCATCCTCGTCGAGAAAAATCCCTCGATCGGGGGCAAGATGATCCAGCTCTCGGAGACCTTTCCGACGCTCGACTGTTCCCAGTGCATCCTGACGCCGAAGATGGTCGAGGTTTCGCGCCACCCTCGGATCAAGCTCCTGACCTACCACGAGGTCGAGTCCGTGTCGGGCTTCGTGGGCAACTTCAAGGTCCGGATCCGGAAAAAGCCCCGCTATGTCGACGAGACCCTCTGCAACCTCTGCGGCGAGTGCGAAAAAGTCTGTCCCCAGATCGTCCCCGACGAGTTCAACATGGGCCTGTCCTTCCGCAAAGCCGTCTACATGCCCTTCCCCCAGGCCATCCCGGGGACCTTCACGCTCGACGCGGAGCACTGTCTTGGGCTGAACCCCGTGCGCTGCGGCAAGTGCAAGGACGTCTGCGACAAAAAGGCCATCGACTACGACATGAAGGAGACGATCGTCGAGGAGGAGGTTGGCGCCGTCGTCGTCGCCACCGGCTACGACCTCTACACGATGCAGGCCCTCGGCGAGTACGGGGGCGAAAAGTACCTGGACGTTGTCAACGGCCTCGAGTTCGAGCGTATCCTGTCCGCCTCGGGGCCGACGGGGGGGGAGATCCGGAGGCCGTCGGACGGCAAAGTCCCCAAGTCGGTCGTCTTCATCCAGTGCAGCGGCTCCCGCGACACGGAAAAGCACCTGCCCTACTGTTCGAAGATCTGCTGCATGTACACGGCCAAGCACGCCATGATGTACCGCCATCGCGTCCCGGACGGCCAGGCCATCGTCTTCTACATCGACGTCCGGACGGGAGGGAAATCTTTCGACGAGTTCTACATGCGGACGGTCGAGGAGGACAAGGTCCTCTACATCCGCGGCAAGGTCTCCAAGATCTTCAAGGAAGGCGACAAGCTCATCGTCTGGGGCGTCGACACCCTGACCGGGAAAAAGGTCGAGG
>MEYF01000013.1:0-178 GCA_001775755.1 Candidatus Aminicenantes bacterium RBG_19FT_COMBO_65_30
CGGCATCTTCCTGGCCTTCAACTTCGGCCGCGTCGTCACCATCCAGTCCGAGGTCCTGTACACGATGAAGGGCGCCACCTACATGGCCCTCGACGACAGCTACACCGACAAGCTCTACGCCGATTACATCGAAGTCCCCCTGCTCCTGAAGCTGAAGCTCCCCCTGCCGGTCGTCCAG
>MEYF01000013.1:342-5881 GCA_001775755.1 Candidatus Aminicenantes bacterium RBG_19FT_COMBO_65_30
CCTGGGCATGCAGAAGGTCATCTCCGTGTTCGAGGGCGAAATCCAGCCCGACTTCAAGAACGGCGTCTGGTCCGCGACCCTCGGCATCGCGTTCTAAACCGGTTATCGTCCAAGACGACGGAGGCGCTTCCGCCCGGCGGATGCGCCTTTTTATTTTCCCGGCGACCGCCCTCCCGGCTGCCGGGCTAAGGCCGGGGGAATATCGTTCAGCGGATATACAGATAGACGTAGTGGTCTTCCCCGTTTTCGTCCTTGACCGTTTCGGTCTGCGCCTGCTTCGCCTCCCACCCGGGGATGGCGTAGTTGTGGCAGACGACGCGGCTCTTGGGCCGGAGCTGGGCTTCCAGGATCGGCCTCATCAGCGCGTTCGATTCGGGGAGAAGGTAGAGGCTGACGATCGTCGCCTCGGAGATGTCGGCCTTGGTGGCGTCCATGTTGATGAACTTGACCTGCCGCTCGACGCCCGCGGCCGCGGCGTTCCTTTCCGATTCCTCGATCATGGCCTTGTCGATATCGATGCCGACGCCGCGGGCCCCGTAGCGGCGGGCCGCGGTGATGACGATGCGGCCGTCGCCGCAGCCGATGTCGAATAGAACGTCCTTGTCGGAGACGGCGGCGAGCTCGAGCATTCGGTCGACGACCGGCTGGGGCGTCGGCACCCAGGGGGCGAGGTCGACGGCGTCGGCCCGGCCGTGGGAGCCGAGGAAGAGGTCGATCACCTCTCCCTCGTCGTAGCGGAAGGAATAGGGACTGCCCGGATCGAGCGAGTAGACGGCGTCCTTCCGGCCCGTGTTGAACTCGATCTCGAGGGTGGACGCCGTCCGGAAGCGCTCGATAGCCCCGGGCGCGATCTCGCGGATCTCGCCGGCCTCGAGCTTTCCGGCCGGATAGATCTTGTACGTGATTGGGTTGTCGGTGACGTTGCGGACCGTCGTCTCCTTGAGCCGGAGCTCGTCGGCCGTCTCGGCCGGGGCGGGTGAGGGCTCGGGCTCCCGGCGGGAGCAGGAAGACGGGACGAGGGCGATGACGGCGAGGACAAAGGCGGCGGCGCGGATGAGGTCGCTTGTGCGCTTCATCGGGATACCTCTCTTTGAGCCCATTCTATCAGAATTGGCTGCCGCGCGGGAAGGGGCGGCGGCCGACCGCCGGAAAGGGCGACGATGACGCCCCATCAGCCTTGAATTAAATCCGCCTGGAATGGATAATGGGTGCGGCGAGAGCCCGGAGAGACCGACCACGCGCGAGCTAATCGTATTCGCCGCCTGTCTGGGTGCCCTCCTTCTCTATCTCGCCGTCGAGCGCGTCCGGATGGAGCGGGCGCTCCGGCGCGTCCCGCGGCGGATCGCCGTCATCGGGACGCGGGGGAAATCCGGCGTCACCCGGCTCGTCGCCGCCGGATTGAGGGCGTCGGGCGCCCGGGTCCTGGCCAAGACCACCGGTTCGAAATCCGTCCTGATCATGCCCGACGGCTCGGAACAGGACATCGCGAGACCGGGCGGCGCCTCGATCCGCGAGCAGGTCCGCCTCGTGACGCTGGCCGCGGAGATGGGCGCCGACACGCTCGTTTCCGAGATAATGAGCATCGGGGCGGAGTGCCTGGCCGCGGAATCCCGGCGCATCCTCCGGCCCGGGACGCTCGCGTTGACCAACGTCCGGCTCGACCATCTGGACGAAATGGGGCGTGAGAAGGCCGGGA
The DNA here is from genome assembly GCA_001775755.1 of Candidatus Aminicenantes bacterium RBG_19FT_COMBO_65_30. Taxonomy (GTDB): domain Bacteria; phylum Acidobacteriota; class Aminicenantia; order Aminicenantales; family Saccharicenantaceae; genus RBG-16-66-30. Next base: position 2,039 of record MEYF01000013.1, read on the forward strand.
TCGCCCGGACCCTCGCTTCGGCCTTCCCGGAGCGGGCGGACGTCTTCGTCCCGGCGGAGGAAGTGTATCCCGTTTTCGAAGAAACGGCCGCGTGGAGGGCGTCCAGGCTCCATCCGGTGGCCCCTTCGGCCGGGGTTGAAGGGCACGACGAGGGCTCGCCCCCGGCTTTCGGTGAATTCGAGCCGAATGTCCGGCTGGCGCGGGCCGTCCTCGAGTCCCTGGGGATCGACGGCGGAACGGCGCGCCGGGGCATGGCCGGCGCCGCTCCCGATCTCGGCAGCCTGCGGATTTGGCGCGGGCGGTTCGGCCATCCCGCCCGGCCGGCGGTCTGCGTCAGTGCTTTCGCCGCCAACGAGCCGGAATCATCGACCGCGGCCCTGGCCAAGGTCAGGGAGAGGATTTCGCTCGAGGGACGGTTGCTCATCGGGCTCCTCAGCCTGCGCGAGGACCGCGGCGATCGGACGCTCCAATGGGTTCGGGCGGCCGGCGGGGGCTTCTTCCGGGAATTCGCCCACGTCGTCGTCCTCGGTCCTCCGGCCCGGGCGGCCTTTCAAAAGATCCGAAGATCGCCGGCTCCGGGAGGGACTGTTTTTTCCTATTATAGCGGCTCTTCCCCCGAGGAGCTCATGAACCGCGTCTTTTCCGTCGCGGACGGCGAGCCCGTCATCGTCGGGCTCGCCAATATCGTCGGCTTGGGAGAGCGCATCGTCCGCTACTGGGATGAAGAAGGAACGGCTTATGATCGTTGAAACGCTCCTCATCGGGCTCGTCCTGGCCCTCCTCTGGGCCGAAGTCACGGATATTTCTCCCGGCGGCATCATCGTCCCCGGCTACTTCGCCATTTATCTCGACCGGCCGCTCCGCGCCGCCGCCACCCTGGCCGTCGCCCTGTTGACCCTGGCGGTTTACAGGCTCCTCGTCCGCCACCTCATCCTCTTCGGCCGGCGCCGCTTCGTCCTCATGGTCCTCGTCGGGGCGGTCCTGTCACAGGCCTGGCTGCTCGTCCTGCCGAAGCTCTTCGACGCTCCGGTCGAACTCCGGGTCATCGGCTGGATCGTCCCCGGCATCCTGGCTTCGAGCCTCGTCCGCCAGAAAGCCCTGCCGACCCTGGCCTCGCTCACCGCCGTCTCGACTCTGACCTTCGCGGTGGTCGGGCTGGTGGCGCTCCTTTGAAAGGGCCGAGCGGGAAACGGCTCTTCCGGCCGGCCTACGCGGCCGCGGCCTTGAGCCTCTCTTATCTTCTCCTCGTCCGGTTCCTGCCGTTTCCGTATCCACCCGGCCGCGCGGAAATGACCGAGGCTTCGCGTCTGATGGCCCGGGCATCCGCGGCGCTCGAGGGATGCCGCGAGAGCCGCGGTATTCCCCTCGACCTCGAAGCCGACCCGAACGGGACCGGCCTCATCGGGTTGGAGAGCTCGCCCATCACGACCTCGGCCGGCCGGCTCGAAGCGAAAAGGACGACGACGAACCCCAACTTCGCCGGCCTCGCCGTCTCCCTCCTCCGCGAAGCCGGAGTGAGGAGGGGAGACGTCATCGCCGTCGGCGCCTCGAGCTCGTTCCCGGCGCTCATCGTCGCGACGCTCGCCGGGGCCGAGGTCATGGGCGTCGAGCCTCTGGTCATCTCCTCGCTGGGCGCGTCGGAGTACGGGGCGAACATCCCCGGATTCGACTGGACGGACATGGAGGACTGCCTGCGGGCCGCAGGCGTTCTCGACGTCCGGCCCATCGCCCGGGCCGTCGGGGGGGACGAGGACGTCGGACGGGACATGAGCCCGGAAGGCCGCGCCCTCCTCGAGTCGCGCGGCCGCGCGGGCGGAGTGCCGTTCCTCGAGGAGCCCGACCTCGAGCGGAACGTCGCCTCCCGTATGGCGCGATATCGAAAAAGCGCCGGAAGAAGGCCCATCAAAGCCTTCGTCAACATCGGCGGCAGCTGGGCCAATATCGGCACCGACGCCGAAGTCCTGAAGCTCGAGCCCGGACTCGCACGCGACGTTTTCATCCCGCCGCCGGCCGGGCGCGGCGTCCTCCAGGCGATGGCCGCCGAGAAGATCCCCGTCGTCCATCTGCTCAATATCAAGGGGCTGTGCGACCGCTACGGGATTCCCTGGGACCCCCGGCCTCTGCCGCCGCCGGGAGAAGGACGGTTCTATCGCCTCGCCGCGGCGAAATCATGGCCCGCGGCCGCCCTTGAACTTGGTTATATCCTGGCCATCGTCCTGCTGCTCGTCTTTTCCCGCCGTCGAAGTGGCCCGCGGCAGTGATGGGATCCGGGGGATATGCCTGGATCCCCTCGCCGCCGAGAGAGGGCGGCTTTTTGCGGCTATTCGAAGAAGACTTTCGACTGGTCGGCCGTCTTCGGGTCCTTGAGGTAGGCGCCGGTCCCGTTCCGGACGACATCGGTGTAGCGGGGGACGCCCGAAACGATCACCGCTTTTTCCGGATTGTCGCCCGACCAGATCTCGAGGATCTGGAGGACGGTCGACGTGTGGCGGCCGACCCGGACGTCGATGGGCCAGCCCTTCTCGTCGATCTTCTCGAAGAGCAGGCCGCGCTTCCCGGCCCGGACGACGAAGTCGTCCTTCCCGGTGAGCAGGAGCTCGCGGTTCGTCCGGCCGCGCGTGGCGTCGAGGAAGGGCTCCGGGGCCTCGAGGAGGAGCGAGATGGCGTCCGTGGCGTCGCCGATCTCCCGGTGGGACAGCCCGCGGAGGGCCTTGGGCGAGTTCTCGACGCCGATGGAAAAGCCCTCGATGCTGCTGATGAACATCGAGGCCGCGGCCGCCAGGTCGGCGCCCTTCTGGTGGGCGACGATGGTGCTGATGACGGGATACTGGAGCTCGGCCTCGTGGAAGTCGATGGCGATGTCGACCTTCTCGCGGCGGATGAGCTCGGTGATGGCGTAACACGTTTTCTCGGTCAGGGTCCCGTTCGGACGTCCCGGGAAGGCCCGGTTGAGGTTGCGGATGTCGATGTAGGCCAGCTCCTGGCGCGTCGGGTAGTGGAGGTAGACCTCGGGGTCGGGCCACTGGTCGAGGGGATTCGACCAGCGGTCGCCCATGCGGAACTTCCGGCCGCCCCAGGCCGTGGGGATGGTGAAGTCGGGCGGGTAGGCCCCGCCGAGCCGGGTCGCCGTCGACGCGCTCCGGTTGGCCGTCAGGATGACGAAGATCCGGCCCTTGGCCAGTTCGGCGTTCTCGGCGAAGATCCAGGCCGCGAGCCGTCCCGCCGGCTCCTCCGGGTGCGTGCCGCCGAGGAGGAGGACCGTCCCGCCCGGTTCTTTCCCTTCGAGGACGTAGACGTTGACGTCGTTCACCGTGCCCTCGAGGGGCTTGAAATAGTCGCCGAGCCGGGCCACCCGCGATACGCTCGGCCCGGGCACGACCGGCTCGCGGAGATGCCGGCTCCGGGTGAAGCTCAGCCCGGCGAAGAAGGCCAGGGCCGCCCCGAAGACCGCGATGACGGCTTTCCTCGTCATTTCAGCCTCAGGAGTCTCAGGATGAGCGGAATGAGGACGATGATGTAGAGGACCTCGTCCTGCCATTTCTTGTTTTTCAGGAAATTCGCGACGAGGAGGACGGCGACGTAGGCCGTCAGGAGATAATAAAAGACCGTCACGACCGCATTCATCTTAAAACACCGTTAGGAAAGACAGCTTCTTGCTGAAGACGACCATCAACGTCCCGACGATGGCGATGAGGACCGCCGGCACGAGACAATATTTCAGGAATTTGGAGTAGGGTTCTTTCATGCCCACGGTCGTCGTCGTCAGCCGCCCGATGATGGCCGTCGGCGGGAGGGCGTCGCCAAGGGGCCAGATGACGCTCATCCCGGCCAGGGCCACGACCG
>MEYF01000013.1:5971-10303 GCA_001775755.1 Candidatus Aminicenantes bacterium RBG_19FT_COMBO_65_30
GGGTCAGGAAGAGGGTCAGGAATACGACCGTGACGGGCAGGGTCACCGTGGTGATGGCGATGAGCCCGCGGACCCCGGTCAGGGCCATGATCTGGACGAGGATGCCGGCGCAGGTCAGCGTTCCGATGAGGGGCAGGAGTTGGCGGACCGTGTCCCGGGACGTCCGGAAGAAATCGATCTTGACCGGCGAGAGGACGAGCGCGGCCGCCGCGGCCGCGGCGAACAACAGCGGCAGGCCGAGGACGGGAACGGAGAAGGGGAAGACGCGTCCGGCGACGACGAGGAGGAAAAAGACGAGGAAGGGGACGGCGACGCGGCCCCAGTTCATTCGGGCCGGCGCCCCGGGCAGCTCGGCCAGGGCCCTCTCCAGGTTGACGGGCTTGGCCTTCCGGCCGAGGATGAAGATGGTCACGAGGGCCAGGACGACGCAGGGGACGAGGAGCGGCAGGAAGAAGCCGACGTAGGGCATGTTGACGCCCGCGGCGGTCAGCATGGCCCAGAGGTTGACGGGCGGAGCGGCCGCGCTCAGCCCGGCGATGACGAAGATGATGGCCGCGACCTTCGGACCGGGGATGTCCATGGTGCCGAGGACCGTGGCCGCCATGCCGCCCATGATGAGGACGGTGACGCTGCCGGCTCCCGTCAGCGCGCCCGGGACCAGGAGGAGGAGGGCCAGAAGGACGAAGAGCGGCGCCTTGTTCCGGTGGAAGCGGCGGAGGATGGCCCGGACGACGAAGACGGCGGCCCCCGATTCCTTGAGCAGATTCATGAACAGGGTGGCGGTGACGAAGATGAGGACGATGTCGAAGTAGGTGAAGGCGCCTTCGACGATGTGCCGGGCCGGGATGCCGTTTCCCGCGGCCAGGGCCCCGGCCAGGGCAGCCGCGAAGAGCGATAGCTCCGTCGAGACCTTGAGGAGCTTGGCGACGATGTAGGCCGCGACCATGACCGCCAGGACCAGGGCGGCCGACGTCGTCGCGTTCATCGGGGCTCGTGCGGCCCGGCCGCTAGCGGGCCGTGATCGTGATCCGGGAGATGCAGGGGAAGGTCTGCGCCGCCGTCATGTCGCGGCAAATGCCCCGCTCGATAACGAGGACGCCCTTCTCGTAAGCGTCCCAACGGTACTTGTCGGAGTCGAGTCCGTTTCCGGTGATGGAAGCCAGCTCGGCGACACCCGCGGTGACGGGCGGGAGGCCGAGGTGCTCCAGGACGCTGTTGACCGACCGGATGTCCTTGATGACCATGTGCTTCCCGCCGTTCATCATATCCAGGGCGAGCCGCGGGCCGGGCTCGTCGAAACTGAAGGTCGTGATCGGGCGCCCGTCCACATACACCTCCTGTTTTTCGAAGGTGAACGTTCGCGCCTTCAGGGGAAAGAGGTCCTGCTTGATGGCGGTGAAGGACAGCTTCTCGAGCTTCGTCTGGTTGAGGTAGAAAAGCGCCAGTCCCAGGACGGCCGTGACGAGGAGGGCGCGGACGATCGTATGCATGTCGTTCTTGACGATAATGACGATGATCCAGAGGATGCAGAGCCCGAACAAGACGACTACGACCGTTTTGACGGTTTCCGTTGCGATCATGGCCGGACCTCCCTTCGAACCCCCGTCGACCACCCTCGTCCCGGCGGTATTGTAGCACAATCTCCCCCGGCGAGGGTATTTCCTTCGTTCGCCAGGCGTGCAACCTGAGGGGTTATTTCGCGAACAGCTTCTCCAGAGCGGGGATCAAGTCCATCGTTTTTTCGAATTCGACGAGGGGGATCTTCCTCGCCTGAGAAATGACCGTGAAGCGGCCGTCCGCGTTGCCCTCCTTCAGGACGAGGAGGATGGCGGAGTTCGGGGCCACGGCGTCGATTGTCTGCTCGTCGGTCGTGTCGCCGGCCGCCGCGCCCTGGGAACGGCGCTTCATGCCCTCGATGTGGGCGCCGATGATCTTGACCCCGAGCTTGCGGGCCTCGGCCATGAGGTCCGCCGCCCGGGCGAGCTCGTCCTCGATCTCGATGCCCGCCGCGCCCATGCCCTTGAGGCTGGCCCCCATGGTGATGATGAGCGACCTGTAGGGCGTCCCGGCCTTGGCCTTGGCTTGGAGGGTTTCCGGCGTCGCCAGCGGGTCGATGTCGAAGGCGAGCTTCAGGCGTTGGAGGACGACCTTGATCGTCGTCGGCCCGATGCTTTGGCCGCAGGACGTGACGAGGACGGGCAACTCGGCCTTGGCCTCAAGATCCTGGCTCACGAGAGAAGCCGGGGTGAGTGACAGGACGAGGGCCGCGGCGATGAGGGCCGCGGCGGATCTATCGAGTCTCGGCATGGTTCTCTCCTTTCGGCGGCGCTCGCGGCCGCAGGAACACATGTTAGGCCAAAGCCCGGCCCCGGTCAAGAATTCCGGGACCATGACGGTTTCCCGGGACTGTCTCTCGCGTTCCCGCTGTGGTATAGTTCCCGTCCGCGATAGGAATATGAGGAGGGAGGAACGATGAGCGTCCGAAGAGGGTTTTCGGGACTTCTTTTCTTGGGCGTGCTCGCCGGCCTCTGGTCCTGCCAGGGGTCCCCGGACCGGGTGGAATCCATCACGGTCGATGAGATCGCGGCCCACATCCGCTACCTCTCCGACGACCTCCTCGAGGGCCGGGCCGTGGGGACGAAAGGGATCGAGATGGCCGCCCGCTACCATGAGGATTACTTCAGGACGATGGGCCTCGAACCCGCCTTCGGAGCGAGCTTCCGGCAGACGTTCCCCTTGCGCGGGTCCAAACCCGATCCGCTGGCGTCGCTCGAAGTCAGCGGCCCGGCCGTCGCCATCACACCCGCCCCGTGGGACGAGTTCGTCGTCCGGACGGAACGGGAGGACGCGCCGGCCGAATCCGCCGGCGAACTCGTCTATTGCGGCTACCTCGTCCAGGCGCCCGAGCGCGGCTGGGACGACATCAAGGGCGTCGACCTCACAGGCAAGGTCCTGCTCGTCGAAGTCAACGAGCCGGGGAACAGGCCGGGCGGCGTCTTCGACGGCGAGGACATGACCTACTACGGGCGCTGGCCGTACAAGTTCGAGAAGGCGACGGAGCTCGGAGCCGCCGGCGTCCTCATCATCCACGACACGAAGGGCGCGGCCTACGGCTGGGACGTCCTCCGGGCGTCCTGGGGGAACGAGAGCTTTTTCCTGCCCGATCGAAACCCCCGGCTCCTGTTCGAGGGCTGGATCAACGGCGAAACGGCCGATCGCATCCTCGCCGCCGTCAAGCTCGACCGGAAGGCCCTTCGGGAGAAGGCCGAGACCGGGGACTTCGCCCCCGTCCCGCTCGGTCTCCGGGCCGCGGTCCGGCAGCGCCGCGTCTACCGGACGGTCGACGGCGTCAACGTGGCCGGGATCGTCCGGGCCGGGCGCGCCGGCGCGAAGAGGCGGACGATCGTCCTCTCGGCCCACTACGACCATTTCGGGAAGGACGAAACGCTCCAGGGCGACCAGATCTACAACGGGGCCGTGGACAACTGCTCCGCCTCGGCCGTCCTCCTCGCCCTGGCCGGCCATTACGCCCAGCGCCCCGAAAAGCTCAAGGACGACCTTTGCTTCGTCGCCGTGACCGCCGAGGAGCAGCTCATCCTCGGCTCGGATTATTTCGCCCGGCACATGCCGTTCCCGAAAGACACGGCCTTGGCGAACATCAACTTCGAGATGACCAACGTCTGGGGCGAGACCGAGGACGTCTTCGCCATCGGGGCCAGGCATTCGGACCTCGACGCGATCTCGCGGCAGGCGGCCGAGAAGATGGGCCTGCGCTACATCCCTGAGCGGAACGGGGAGCTCGGCTTCTTCTACCGCTCCGACCAGCTGAGCTTCGCCCGGGCCGGCATCCCCGGCGTCTGGCTCAGCCAGGGGGTCGTCGCCAAGGGCCCGGATAAGGGCGCCATCCAGGCGAAATTCGACGATTACCGGAGGACGAAATACCACAAGGTGACCGACGAGATCCAACCCGACTGGGACCTCCGCGGCGCGCTCCAGATCGTCGGCTGGGCCCGGGGGATCATCGCCCTCCTCCAGGAGCGCGAGGCCCTGCCCCGATTCGTGCCGACGAGCTCGTTCAAGCGGGAAAACTGACTCTTGGCTTTTTCGACGGAGTGTGCTAAACTCCGGCGGTAATGGAGAATAAAGCGGCTCCTCGAAGCTCTTATTTCTCGGATTACCTCAAACCCCCTCAAGTCATATTCGATCTCAAAAGCAAGGACAAGGTCGAGGCCATCGAAGAGCTCCTGGACGTCCTGGCCAAGCAGAAGGTCATCGACAACAAGAAGCTCCTCCTGACCCGGATCATCGACCGGGAGAACCTCGTCTCCACGG
>MEYF01000013.1:10321-11568 GCA_001775755.1 Candidatus Aminicenantes bacterium RBG_19FT_COMBO_65_30
CCCTGCCGCACGCCCGCGTCGACTCCGGCGGCGAGATCGCCGTCGCGGTCGGCCGGTCCGAGAAGGGCATCGACTTCGACGCCCACGACGGCCAGAAAGTCCACCTGATCATCCTCGTCGTCTGGAACCCGACGCTGCCCGGCCTCTTCAACCACCTGTTCGCCGGGCTGGCCCGCTTCCTCATCCGGACCGAGAACCGGGGCCGGATCCTGGCGGCTAAGGATAGGACGGAGCTCTACGACATCCTCTCCGCGATCGAGTTCAAGTTCGTCCACGAGGAGAAGATCGTCAGCCGGGCCCGCCTCCTCAAGAAGCTCCAGGAGATCGAGCTCAGGAAGAAGAGGGCGACGAAGGACCAGCAGAAGGAGCTCCACAAGCAGGCGGCCATGATCCGGGAGGAGCTCGACCGCGACCTCGTCTCCCGCTTCGACCGGCTGATGGAGCGCTACGGGTTCGCCGTCGCCGACGCCGTCGACGGCGTCTGCCAGGGCTGCAACATCAACATCTCGACGCAGATGTATTCGGCCATGGAGGACTCGAACGACATCTACGTGTGCGAGAACTGCGGCAAGTACCTGGTCTCGGCCAAGAAGAAAAAAAAGTAAAGTCCTCCACGGGGGCCTTCAGGGCGACATCCGTCGCCGCCTCACGGAGGACTTTCCAGAATCCAAAGAAAAAAACTAGCGGTCCGTCAATCGAGGCCGGCGGCGGCCAGGCTTTGAGGGGCATAGAGCTTGTAAACCGGGTAGGTTTGCGCCCCCCGCCCCCATTGGCTGACGATGTCCCTGTCAAAAAAATTCCAGACGAGGAGCCCGTCGTCGCTCTCCGGCTCGAGGAGGTAGGCCGCGAGCCGGCCCAAAGGTTGGGCCGTCCGGACGACGAGGGTGCCTTTGGGGAATTCCCGTTTCTCGACGGCGGACTCGCCCTTGACGGTGTTGGTCCGGTGGCCCTGGTAGAGGCGCTCGGCCGCCTTGATCTCCTTGAGGCGGAAGGCCTCGGTCTCGAGGGTCACGGCTTCCGTCAAGCGCTCGACGGCGACGCCGTGCTGACGGAGCTTCGCGAGGACGTCCGTGTCGAAAAGCGGGATGAGGTAGGCGTAGGGGAGTCGGACCGTGCGCTTGGCGACGAAGTCGGCGAAATAGGGCATGACGTAGGTCTTCTTGCGGTCCGTCCTCTTCATCTGGGGAAAGGGGCTGCCCTCACGGGGAATGACCTCCACTTCGTAGCCGCGGACGGTGACCTTCTCG
>MEYF01000014.1 GCA_001775755.1 Candidatus Aminicenantes bacterium RBG_19FT_COMBO_65_30
ACCTGGGAAAACGTCGTCGACTACAACCTGTCCGAGAGCGGCGTTCATCCCCTGAACCTCAAGGAGCTCTTGACCCCGGCCGAGCTCGAATCCTTGACCGAGGTCGAGCTCGGCTACACCCAGACGAACGGCACCCCCGGCCTGCGGGAAGCCATCGCCCGCCTCTATCCGGGGATCACTCTCGAGCAGATCCTGGCCACAGCCGGCTCGTCGGAGGCCAATTTCCTGCTCATGTGGAGCCTCATCGAGCCCGGCGACGAAGTCCTCTTCGAGCTCCCGAACTACATGCAGATGTGGGGACTCCTGCGGGCTTTCGGCGCCCGTGTCAAGCCCTTCTATCTGCGCGAAGCCCTGGGCTGGCAGCCCGACCTCGACGAGATGAAACGGCTGGTGACGCCGAAGACCAAGCTCATCGTTCTGACCAATCCCAACAATCCAACGGGATCGGTCCTCGACCCGGAGATCATGAAGGGGATCGTCGACCTCGCGGCGGCCGTCGGGGCCTGGATCCTGGCCGACGAGGTTTACCAGGGGGCCGAGCTTTCCGGCGACCGGACGCCGAGCTTTTGGGGAACATGGGAAAAGACGCTCGTGGTCAACGGCCTGTCCAAGGCCTACGGGCTGCCGGGCCTGCGGATCGGCTGGATCGTCGGCCCCGAGGAGATCGTCAAGCGGACCTGGCCCTACCACGATTACACGACGATCTCCCCGTCGGCCTTGAGCGATCGGCTGGCTTCGATCGCCCTGGCCCCTGGGACGAGGGAGCGGGTGCTCCAGAGGACACGGGGCATCCTCAACGCCAATTTTCCCGTCCTCGAGAACTGGCTCAAGGACCACGGCGGCCTCTTCAGCTTCCGGCCGCCGAAAGCCGGCGCCATCTGTTTTGCCAAGTACGACCTGAAGGTCAACTCGACCGACCTCGTCGAGCGGCTGATCCGAGAAAAGAGCGTCCTCCTCGTCCCCGGCGACCATTTCGAAACGGACGGCTACCTGCGCTTCGGCTACGGTCCCGAAAGGGGCTATCTCCTCAGGGCCTTGGGGCGGGTTGAGGAAATACTTAAAAAAATCGCCTAAACATGGTAGAATCTTGAATCCATTCCCCCGGGGAATGAGTTTTTAAGCATAGGACCAAAGGAGGCCACTATGAATAAACTGAAAACGTATGCCCCTCTTATTATCCTCTTCCTCCTGGCCGTCGCCGGCGCCTCATACGCCCAGCAGACGACCAAGATCGCCATCATCAACTCCCAGAAGGCGTTTGAAACCTGCGTAGAAGGGAAAAAGATCCTGGGCCAGATGCAGGACCGTGGGAACAAGATCAAAGCGGATATCCAGAAGCTCGACGACGGCATCCGCTTGCTCGAGAACAAGTTGAGCACGGGCCGGCTGACGATGACCAACGAAGCCCTCATGGGCATCCAGGCCGACATCGAAAAGAAAACGACGGAAAGGAAACGCTACGAAGAGGACGCCGCGCGCGACGCCGATCAGTTCTCCGCCAACCTCGTCCAGAAGATCCGCCTCGAGATGGTCACGATCATCGAGAACCTGGCCAAGGAACGCGGCCTCGAGCTCGTCCTCGACGCGATCCAGAGCGGTGTCGTCACCTTCAGCCCGACGGTCGATATCACCGATGAGGTCATCCGCCGTTACGACCAGAGCAAGGCGGCCACTCCCCCCGTCAAGAAGTAACCCGACCGGACTTCGAATACGGTTTCATTTACTTCATCCTCAACGTCACTTCGCGCCCGATGTATCCCTCGCCGAGGGACGGGAAAACGACGGTGAGGGTTCGGCCGTCGAACGCGCCCCCCGCCACCGACTCGACCCGCTCCCCGTTGAGGACGTCGATCGCGTAGGTCTCCCCCGCTATCCCTTCGAGACTCAGCTTGAGCTCGCGGCCGTTGAGCCCCGAGCGGACCAGTCTCAATCCGCGGCCAAGGTCCCCCGTCATCGCCGGGACGTCGGGGAGGACGATCTCGGGAGCCGGGGTGAACCGCAGCTCGATCGTATCGTCCCCCGAGAGCGGGAACGTCATCCGTGGACGGACCGCCTGGGCGGCGGGGCGTTCGTCGGCCGCGAACTCGAGCGGGGAGCCGTTCCGGCTCGCCGCCAGGACTTTCGTTCCGAGACCCAGCGCCGGCGCGAAAACGAAGCTGATGCCTGCGGCCTTTTCCGACCTGACGCGGAGCGTTATCCCATCCTTTTTACGGGTGTAGTCCAGGGCCAGCTCCGCTCCTCCAATCCTCCAATTCGAGATGGAGACGGCCGGCCAGCCGGCCGGGAAGCCCGGCCGGAAAACGGCCTTCTTGCCGAGCGCGCTCGCTTCGAGACCGAGGAGGCCGCGGACGAGCGGCAAGACGACCCCCGTGCTGGAGAAGCCCTGGTGAGGCACCCCTTCCTGGGGCCAGGCGTTCTGGTATCCCGAAAAAAGCTCCATGATCGTGCCCAGGGCGTTATCGTAGGTGTGCCGGGCGTTGGCCATGAGGACGTGGTACCCCTGGGGAAGGAAGTCAAAATCGAAGAGGGCGGTGGCCACCCAGCCGGAGAGGAAGGGCCAGGCCGCTCCATAGTTGTAGTTCAGCGGCTCGAAGAGAGGGCTTCGGTCGGAGAGCATCCTGACGCCCCAGTCCGTGGTCAGATCGGACCGGTTCATCCGGGCCAGGGTATCGACGCCGCGCTCGAAATCGCCGAGGCCCCAGGCGAGGCCGACGGCGCTCCAGGGCGTGAGCTCCGACACGAGCCGGCCGTCCTTGTTGAAGGCGTACGAATACTGGCCGTTTGTCGCGTCCCAGAACTTTTCCCTCCAGGCCTTCTCGGCGCGGGCGGCGTTCGTTTCCGCCCTTTTCCCGACGGCCTTGTCCCCCATCGCCGCGGCCAGGTTCTTCAGGGCCAGGTTCGCCCGGGCCCAGACGGCGCCGAGGTATATATCGGTCTGGATCCCGGTCAGCGCTCCGAATTCGAGGGCGCCGAGCCCGGCCTTGCTGTTATCCATGAGTCCGTCCCCGTCAGCGTCGGTCAGGAGCGACCAATCGTAGGCGCGGAGGACCGAAGGCCAGCTGGTCTTCAGGAATTCGAGGTCGCCGGTCGCTCGGATATAATCCTCCACGGCGACGATGTAATAGGGCGATGTGTCGCCGTGGATGTAGCCGTAGGGATAGTCCTCCCACCAGCGGAGGTAGCCGGCGGCCTGGGACAGTTCGTGGGCCATCTTGCCGTCCTGGCGCTGCCATTTCCGGGTGAAGGTGAGCCCATCGCGCGAAGCCGTCGTATTTCCGAAGCTGTTGAAAGATAACGAGTTAAGATACGCGTCGGTGCCGAAAAACCAGCCGAATCCCGGCCGGCCGCCCGTGCCCGAAGGCCCCAACCCGGCGACGAGACCCCGGCCGAGATCGGGATTATCCACGATGAGTCCGTCCAAGGCGACCTTGGCCCATTCGAAGGCCAAATCGAGCTCCGGGACGGGCGTCCGGACGCCGAGGGTCGTCCGGCGCAGACCGGCGAAATATTCGACCGCCCGGCGGTAGCGTTTTTCCGGCTCGGCGGCGATACTCTGGTAGATCTTCTTGACGTCGTCGCGGACGCCCTTCCCCCCGGCGATAACGATGGGGATGAAACGGCCGGCGACGGACTTGGGATCGGCGATCTCGATCTTGAACTGGTTCGGGACGTCGGACAGCATGTGGGCGGGCGTATAGGAGATGCCGCGGGCCGACGGCGAACCCAGATAGCCATGATTTTTCCGCGTCGGCTCCGAGATGAGATAGGCCTTGAGGCCGTCGTCCCAGTAGGCGTACTGGCCGCCGAGGCCGGCCGGCCACATCGGCTGGAGGACGGGGATGAAACTGCAGACGACGGTCAGCGGCTCCGTGGAATCGACGTCGAGGAGGATGGCGGCGCCGGACTCGTCGACCGGCGCGATGTAGTGGGCCCTGACGGTGAAGGATTGATAGGTATAGGTCAGGGTCGTCACGGCGGGCTCGACGGAAACGAAGCGGACGATGTCCCGGCCCTGGATGGGGACCGTGCTCGTCCCGAGCAGGAAGGAAAGCTCGAAGTTGCGGAGGAGCTTCAGGGGGTAGGCCCAGGCCTCGAACGCGCCGCTTTCGAATCCGAGGAGGGCGAATCGCCTCCCGACCTTGTCAAAGGGAGTCTGCGGCTGGGCGTTTCGGCGGAGCGCAAGATCCCCCCTCTCGATCCTGAATTCCGCGATCGTGCCCTCGACCGACTTCTCGTCCGGGGAAACGGCCGGGCCGGCGGCGGATCCGGCGATGAACATGGCCGCGGCGATAAGAACCCGGCCCCTTGGGAATGACCTCATGTTGCCCTCCGCAGTTATCTTAGCCAAACGCCGCGCAGAAGCAACAGGTTTTCGCTAGAAGCGCGAAGTCACGGCCGGGCGAATACGGATCAGGGAGTTTTGTCGAACGATAGCCGGATGCGGACGATCTCGGCCCGGCTGCCGATTCGCACGGGAGGTCCCCATGTTCCCGCGCCGCTCGTCACGTAGTAGTGCGTGTCGCCCTTGCGGAGATAGCCCCAGTTGAGCTCGTAGATCAGGCGGTTGATGAGGTCGATCGGGAAGATCTGCCCGTCGTGGGTGTGTCCCGAGATCTGCAGGTCGACGCCGGCCTTTTCCGCCTCCTCGAGGTGGAGGGGCTGATGGTCCAGGACGACGATGGGCAGGCTGCCGTCGAACTCGGCCCCGGCCAGGATTTCGGAAATGGCCAGTCTCCGCTCTCCCTGGCGGAGCGAGCTCGGATCCCTTCTGCCGGCGAGAATGAACGCGCCGGCCACGCGGACCGCCTGATCTTCGAGGACCGTGATGCCGCAGGAACGGAGACAGGCCAGATTCCTCTCGAGGCCGCTGTAGAATTCGTGGTTCCCCGGCGCGGCGTAAATGCCCAGCGGAGCCCGGAGTCGGCGCATGATCCCGCCGAGCTCCGCTTCGATCTCCGCGGTCACGGTCTCGTCGACGATGTCGCCGGCGAAGAGAACGACGTCGGGCTTGAGGGCATTCATGCACTCAACCACCTTCTCAAGGCGCGACGGGCCGACGAGCGTGCCCAGATGGAGGTCGGAGGCGGCGACCACGGTCAGCCGGTCGGCCGTCCCCGCCTTTCTCGGGAGCCGCAGGTCGAGGTCGACGGTCCTCAGGCGGGTCGCGTTCCACGCGCCCGCGACGATCGTCGCGGCGACGGCGCCGGCCACGGCCAGGAAGACGACGGGCCCGGTCCTCGCGCCCTGATCGAAAAGGCCCCTCGGAAGGAAGGGGACGAACGCGTTCGCCAGGCGGACGAGGTCGACGGCGAGAACGGCCATGAAACCGTAGAGCATCACGGCCAGGTGGAAGGTTCCGACCTCGACGAGGATTGACGTCAGCCATCCCCTGGCGAAGGCCATGAGGATGCGGCCCAACGGAAAGACCAGGGCGAGGCCGACGAAAAGGATGAGGAAGATCCGGCGGGCCCCGGGATTCGACGCCAGGGCCTGGGCGCCGCGCCGGCCGATATAGAAATTGATCAGACCGTAGATGGACAGGGCTATGGCCACGAAAACAAGCATCCTCGAGCCTCTCAATCCGGGGGGATCCTGTTGAAGGCAACGACCTCCTCGAGCGTCTTCCGGGGCGGCTCGCGGGTCGGCCTTTTTTCGGCGTACCCCAGCGGCATCATGGCCACGACCTTGAATTTCCGGGGGATCCTCAGGACCTTGCGGACCTTGCGGTAGTCGAACCAACCCATCCAACATGTCGCCAGGCCCAGCTCCTCGGCCTGGAGGACGACGTGCTCGCCGGCGATGCCCATGTCGATGAGGTTGAAAGAGACGCCCTGGAGTTTGGCGCCGATGCGGACGACGGTTCCGCCGGGCCTGGCCAGCAGGACCAGGATGACCGGAGCCCGGGCGGCGAACTTCGAGCTGGAGTAGATGCCGGAGAAGGCCGCGGCCGCGAGCCGGTCCTTGAGCTCCGGATCGTCGACGACGATGAACCGCCAGGGCTGGACGTTGTGGGCCGAAGGCGCGATGCGGGCCGCTTCGAGACAAGCCAGGAGCTTCTCCCGTTCGACGGGCGCCGGAAGATAGCGGCGGATGCTCCGCCGCCCGCGCAGGATCTTCTGGAAAGCCGTCGCTTCGACGGCGGCTCGTTCTTCGGTCATGTCGCTCACTTGATGAGACAGAGCTCGGTCTGGCGCCGGTCGAGGAAGAAGCTCCCGCTCCCGGTGAAGGCGGCATCCTGCTCCAGGGCGATCTGGACGTCCTGGTTGTCCCATTCGGGGACGGCCGCGCGGACGTTGAGCTCGATCGAATAGACGGTGTCGAAATAGAGCGGGTAGTCGCCGGCTCCGGGCACTCCGTCCTGCCTGTCCCAGAGCCCGATCGTCGGGCCGGCCGCGTGGCCGTGGACGCCCAGGGGGTGGGTGTAGATGCTCGGTCTTAAACCCTCGTCCTTGGCCCGCTTGAGAGCCGCGGCGAGGACCTGGTTTCCGGTCAGCCCCTCCTTCATCTCCCCGATAAGGATGTCCTGGAGGCGGTTCCCCTGGGCCAATGCCTCCCTCAGCCCCTGGGGTGCTTCGGTCTCGCCGGGCCGGAGGACGTAAGCGTGCTGTTGGGTGTCCGTGTTGAGCCTCAGGTAGTTGATGCCGATATCGCAGTGGAGCAGGTCCCCCCGATGGATGACGGGGCTGTCTCCATAGGGGCTCGACTTGGGGCGCTGGATAGAAATAGACGGGTTGAACCAGGCCGTCTGGCCCAGGCTCCGCATCTTCTCCCAGATCCACCAATCGACATCGTCCGTCGTCGTGATCCCCGGCGTGATGACCCTGGAAGAAAAGGCTTCGGCGATGATGGCATGGGCGATGGCGCAGATGTGGTGATAAACCTCGATCTCTTCCGGGAGGCGTCGTTCGAGCCAGCCCACGGCCAGCCGCTCGGCCCCGACGAGTCTCTTCGAATATTCCGGGCCGAGGGCCTGGACGAGGAGCTTTTTCTTGGACGCGCTGAGACCGTCGCCGAACGCGAATACGTCCGCTTCGTTGATGCCGATCCGTTTGGGATCGCGTTCCTTGACGGCCCGGGCCAGGGCCCGCCATTGGTCTTCCTCAGGGGCCTTCCAGACGGTCGGGTAGAGGTTGCCGATGCCGTAGCGGCTGACCGCGAACTTTTCGACGCCCTTGTCCCCTCCCCGGTCAAAGAAGACGAGGATGCTCAGGCGCCGGGCCGAGAGGCTGGCGAATGGCACGAGAGAGAGGTGAACCGGGTCCTCGTTGTACTCCTCGCAAATGACCAGCCACATGTCGAGCTTCTCCCGCCTCATGAGCTCGGGCAGGATCTTGTTCAACCGGACGGA
>MEYF01000015.1:0-16162 GCA_001775755.1 Candidatus Aminicenantes bacterium RBG_19FT_COMBO_65_30
GATTCACCTTCACCCGCCTTTTCCAGTCGACGGTCGAGCTCCTGCCGGGACCCGAAAAACGGGATACCTACGGCCGGCTCCTGGCTTACGTCCGGACGGCGGACGGGGAGTTTTTCAACGTGACTCTCGTCCGGGAGGGCTACGCCTTCGCTTATCTCAAGTTCCCCTTCGACGAGACCTGGAAAAAGGAGCTCAAGGCGGCCGAGACAGCCGCCCGTCAAGCCGGCCGGGGACTGTGGAGAAGGGAGCCTTACCCCATGCTCGGCGCCGCGGAGGCCGGCCGGCGTGTCGGCGAGATCGTCACCGTCCGCTTCCGCTGTCTCCGCTCGTTCAAGCGCGGCGGCTTCCGCATCCTCGAGGCCGACGGCGCGGCGTTCGACGCGGCCATTCCCCTCGACGTCTACAAGTCGCTCCCCGGCTCCCTCGATTTCGCCGGGCGGACGATCGAGGCGACCGGGCTCGTCGAGCTCTTTAAGGGACGCCCCCAGATCATGATCGGCGTGCCCGTCCAGCTCAAGCGCATCGATTGAGAGGAGTGTCGCTATGACTTCGAAGATCACCCCCGCAATCCGCGCGTCGCTCGAAGCCGTCGTCGGCGCCGGGAATGCCTTCTCCGATGCGGACAAGACCGTCGACTATGGCCACGACGAATTCTCGCTCAAGGAGATCGCCCACGAGCCGGACATCGTCGTGCGGCCCGACACGACAGAGGAGGTCGCCGCGGTCCTGCGCATCGCCAATGCGGACGGCGTCCCGGTGACCCCGCGGGGCGGCGCCACGGGCCTGTGCGGCGGATGCGTCCCCATCCGCGGCGGGATCGTCCTTTCCCTGGAGCGGATGAACCGCGTCCTCGAAGTCGACGCCGACAACCAGATGGCCGTGACCGAGGCGGGCGTCCGCTTGTCCGATTTCACCAGGGCCGTCGAAGAGGGCGGACTCTACTTCCCGCCCCACCCCGGCGACGAGAGCGCCATGATGGGCGGCCTCGTCGCGACCAACGCCGGCGGCAGCCGGGCCGTCAAGTACGGCACCATCCGCAATTACGTCCGCGGGCTCGATGTCGTCACGCCCACGGGCGAGGTCCTCAAGCTCGGCGGCAAGCTCGAAAAATCGAGCACCGGATACAACCTGATGCATCTGTTCATCGGCTCCGAGGGCACGCTCGGGGTCATCACCAGGGCCGTCATCCATCTCATGACCAAGCCCGGCATCATGCGGTCGCTCGTCGTCCCTTTCGACGAGCTGGAGCCGGCCCTCGAGACTGTCCCGCTCATCATGAAGAGGGGGGTCGTGCCCCTGGCCGTCGAATTCCTCGAGGTCGAACCCATCACCCTGACCGAAGAGCACATCCGGAAAAAATGGCCGACCAAGCTGGGGAAAACGCATCTCTTGGTCATCCTCGACGCCCCATCCGAGGAGGAGATGGACCGCCTGTCGCGGGCCGTCGCCGAGGTCTGCGTCGAGAAGGGGGCGATCGACGTCTTCATCGCCGACACGCCCAGCAAGCAGGACGATGTCCTGGAGATCCGCTCGAAGATCTACGACGCCATCAAGGCCGGAACGGTCGAGATCCTGGACATCTCCGTCCCCCGGGCCGAAGTGGCCGGTCACGTCCGCAAGGTCCGCGAGGTCGCCGCCAAATTCGGCATGTGGCTGCCGACCTTCGGCCACGCCGCGGACGGCAACGTCCACACGCACATCATGAAGGCCCGCTACGAGGACGGCAGGATGGTGCCCGTTCCGGAGAGCGACTGGCGGGCGAAGGCCGATCCCGTCCGGATGGAGCTCTTCCGGGACTGCCGCGAGCGCGGCGGCGTCATCTCCGGCGAACATGGCATCGGTCTGGTCAAGAAGCCGTACCTCTCCCTCGTCCTCGACGAGCGGCAGATCGAGATCATGCGCGGCATCAAGCGCGTCTTTGATCCCAACGGCATCATGAACCCCGGCAAAATTTTCGACTGACGATTTTGCCGTTAGGAAGACCGGCGCGTCATCCACCTCGCGCAGCGGACGGAGACGATCCCCGAGACCCCCTCAGCGGCCGACGGCGGGAATACCCCAAGCGATGAAAGGTTGATGACGTTTCGGCCAGCATGAGGTTTGCATAGCAAGGGCGTTCGTGCTAATAATATAAAGTTAGGGGCTAATCAACTTTGGAAGAATAGGGGGTCACGCATGGTCGAACGGATCACCGAAATCTACGTCATCCTGGAAAACAAGCCGTCCCAACTCGGCGACCTGTGCAGTTTTCTGGCCGAGAACGAGATCAACATCGACGCCATCGGCGTTTTCCATGACACGGCCAAGATCTGCGTCCAACAGCTCAACAAGGCCGTCAAACTTCTGGGCAAGCTCAATTACACGGCGGATCTCCGCGACGTCCTCAAGGTCGACCTCGAGAACAGGCCCGGGGCCCTGGCCGAGCTGACGACCAAGCTCGGGGACGAGGGCATCAACATCGAATACTGCTACGGCACGCTGGCCCGTAAGGGGAACACGGTCTCGGTCGTCATGGACGTCTCCAACATCGACCGGGCTTGCCAGATCCTCGGGGCGTAGGCAACGGCGTTATTTTTCCCGGCCCTTTACCGGGCCGGCCGCTATCGGCTATGCTTACCCCATGCGGGATACGTACGACCTGGCCGTCGTCGGCGCCGGCGCGGCGGGCCTCGCCGCGGCGATAAGCGGCGCGCGGCGCGGGGCTTCGGTCGTCGTCCTCGAACGCCTGGCCCGGGCCGGGAAGAAACTCCTGGCCACGGGCGGGGGCCGCTCAAATCTCCTCAACGACAACCTTTCGGCCTCGGCCTTCACTTCGACAGATCCCGGTCTGGTCTCTTCGGTCTTTGACCGGTTCGGCCGGACCGAGATCCGCGGCTTCTTCGAAGGGCTCGGCCTCCCTCTGCAGGCGGACGAAAGCGGCCGCGTCTATCCGGCCACGAACCAGGCCTCTTCCGTTCTCAAGGTCCTGGAGCTCGAGACCGGAAGGCTCGGCGTCGCCGTCGAGGCCGGCTTCGAAGCGGAGAGGGTCGACGCTTCCTCCGGGGGCTTCTCCGTCGTGGCGGCAGACGGCCGGAAAGTCGGGGCCCGCATCGTCGTCCTGGCCGGCGGCGGCAGATCCTATCCGGCCCTCGGCTCGAACGGGTCGTGCTATCGACTGGCCGCGGCGTTCGGGCACCGCATCGTGTCTCCCGTGCCGAGCGCCGTTCCCCTCGTCATCAAGGACCGGATGTGCCACTTCCTCCAGGGACAGAAGCTCCGGGCGCGCGTCGCGAGCAAAATCGGCGGCCGGCTTGGCCGGACATACGAGGGGGAGCTCCTTTTCACCCAGTTCGGACTCTCGGGGACGGCCATCCTGGACGTCAGCGAGAGTCTGTCGGTCGCCCTGAACCGGGAGGGGAAAAAGGACACGGCCGTCGTCGTCGACCTTGTCCCGTTCATGGCCGAAGAGGACTTGGCCGCGGAATTCTCGAGGAGACAGGACGCCGGGTGGGCGGTCAAAGACCTCGCCGCCGGTCTCCTGCCGGAAAAATTCGCCCTGGTTTTGCCGCAGCTCCTCCGGGAAGCGGATTTTCCGGAAGGAAAGGGGAGTAAGGGGGAGGCGGCCCGAGGGCTGGCCGCGGCGCTCAAGGCCAGAGAGTTCCGCGTCCTGGGGACGCGAGGCTGGAACGAGGCTGAATTCACTTCCGGGGGAGTGGACGGCCGCGAGGTCAAGCCGCGGACCCTCGAATCGAAGCTCCGGCAAGGCCTCTACCTGGCCGGCGAAGTCCTCGATGTTCAGGGAGGGCGCGGCGGCTACAACCTCGCCTGGGCCTGGGCTTCGGGTTTTGTCGCCGGCCTCGCGGAATAGGGCCGACCAGGGCGGCGACGGCCGTCCCGGCATCCTGGAAGGACGTTTCGTTCGATTCGCTCAGGACCTACGGCGCTTTTCTCGTCTCGGCGAAAATGAAGGCCGGGAAAGTCGTTGAGGTCCGGGCGACGTCCGAGAAAGGGGGCGATTTCCGGCTCGAAAATCCGTTTTCGGGCGAAGCTTACAGGGCTTCCGGAATCGCCGGAGGCAAGGTCCGAAACATCGGACTGATCATCGAGGCCGACATGCGGCCGGGAGAGCAGATCCGCTTGACGGCGCGCTAGATCTCCGGGTAAAGCAGGGCGTTCAGCAAGAATTTGTAGGTCCCGTGGGACTGGGCCCGGTTCTGACACCTGATCCCGATGAGGATGATCCTTCCTTCCTTGTATTTCGTGTCGACGACGGCCGCCTTTCGTGTCAGGTATTCCTCGCCGAGGAGCCAGCCGCTGAGCAGGACGTCATCCTCCGGATATGCGGCCACGACCTTGCGTTCCCAGTCGAAGGGCGGCGAGAACGTGCTTAAGGCCAGGCTGTTGACGAACATGGCCGCGGCCTCCTTGGGCATGCCGTAGCCGATGGGCGTCTCGTTGTCGACAAGGATCCTGAGGATGGACGTCGGGCAGAAGAACTTCGTCCGGTCGACTCCGGTCAGGGCGTTCCGGGCCGGCGCGTTGAAATCGCCGATGGCGAAGTCCGAAGCGCCGTTGAGGGCGACCAGGATGCCGCCCTTCTCGACGAAGGCCTTGAGGGCGTCGACGCCTTCCTGGCCGATGCCTCCCTCATATTCGGGAGGGACGGGGCTCTGGCGGAACATCCGGGCCATGGGCGACTCGGCCCCGCCGGCGCCCGGCGTCGCTTGCGGCCGCGTGCCCTTGATGGTGTTGGCGTTCTCGTCGGCGAACACGATGACATCGTAATCGGCCCTGAGGTCCGCCTTCTTCTCCTTGGTTCCCTTGATGTCGGCGTTGTGCAGGGTTTTGAAGGGTATTCCCATGTCGTCGAAGACGTAGCGCGTCCAACCCTCGTCCATGTTGCCCCGCCAGGACTGGAAAAGCCCGATGCGCGGCGACTTGATGGCCGATTTCGGGATGGCGGCGACGTCGTCGAGGTCGATGACGGCCAGATGGTGCTTGTCGAGAAGGGCGGGAAGGGCTTTCTTGACCTCGGCCGTATTCTTGACGACGAAGCTCCCGGCCGGGACGTCGACGCCCTTGACCGGAACCGTAGCCGACGTCCGCCACATCTCCGCCTTGTCCTTGAGCAGGGCGAAAGCCACCGCGTACGAGGCGTTGACCTGGGAATTCAGGAGGACGTAGGCGCGCTGTCCCTGCTTCGCCGGGGCCTTGGGGGTGGGGACCGCGTCGATCTTTTCGAGCTTGGCTTCGAACGCTTCCTCGACCTCGACGCAGGCGACGCCCATCTGGAGGGGCAGGGTCCAGGCCGCGTTGTCGTAGGGCGGGACGGGCGGCCCGCCGGGGTATTGCCGCATGTCGGGGTACTTCTGTTTCTCGAGCAGGGCCCAGGCGTAGGTCTTGTAGGGCTGAGCCGTCTTGACCACGAACGAGCCGGCGCCGTAAAGTCTGCCCCCGGCGACGAAGTCGGCCCTGGCCTGATGGATCTCGACGCCGCCCGTTTTCAGGACCTCGAGCATCTTGAGCGTCGTCGGATAGTCCCTTTGAAGGGCCGGGATGACGAAAGCGTAGGGCTGACCCTTGTCGACCTTCTCGACGGAGTTCTTGTACATCTGGTAAAAATTGAAGAGGAGGTCTTCCTTGTGCAGGCCGGCCGTCTTGATCATGCTCTTCGACAGGACGAGCTCGTAGTCGACGATGTCGCGGAGCCGCCACCAGCCGCCCGGCCAGGGGTCGACGAAGTCCATCCGTTTTTCGTAGTAGCTATTCGGGATCTCGTTCGCTTCGATGTGGATCGGGGTGGCGGTCCGGACCGAGGCGGCTTCGCTGAGGATGCCGATGACATTGTGGAGCCAGGACGTGTCGTCGCAGGCGCCGATCCACCAGGCCGTGTAGGAGCGGCCGTTGACGACGCCGCTCAGGCCGTGCTTCTGGAGGTCGTAGCCCATCTCCGTGCCGACCAGGTTGACCCCCCGCCAGACCATGGGCTGGATGTTCGGCAGGGGCGGGTCCATGAAGGGCGGGACGAAGAGCCGGGCGCCCGTCGAGCCCATCTGGTGCTCGTCGACGTGGATCTGGGGCAGCCAGTCGTGGTAAAGGACCTTGGTCACGGCCCGGGTCTCGGGCAGGTTGAACATGTACCAGTCGCGGTTGTTGTCGTGGCCGGCGTAGTGGTGGTAGAGCCAGGGCATGCTGCCGCCCTCGTACTGGGTGCCGATGTATTTCCGGTACCAGTCGACGACCATCTGGTTGCCGTCCGGGTTGTGGCTCGGCACGAGGAGGACGACGACGTCGTTGAGGATCTTGCCGGCGTCGAAGAAGGTCCGGCCGGTGACGAGGTCGTAGGCGAGCTCCATCGACATCTGTGAGGCGGCGATCTCCGTCGCGTGCAGGGAACAGGTGATGAGGACGATGGCTTTTCCTTCTTTAGCCAGCTTGCGGGCCTCGTCGACCGGAGTGACGCGTGGGTCGCGGAGCTTGTGGGTGATCTCCCGCCAGCGGTCGAGCTTGGCCAGGTTCTCGGGGGTCGAAATCGCGGCCATGATCATCGGCTTCTTGAGCACGGACTCGCCGATCGTGAACAGCTTGATCTTGGGCGACTCCTGGGCCAGCTTTTCGAAGTAGGCCTTGATCTGGGTGTAGTCGGCGAGCTTGCGGTCATCGCCGACCTTGTGGCCGAGGAACTTGTCCGGCGGCGTCTGGGCGGCCAGCCAACCGGCGGTCAGGAAGACGACCGAAAGGGCGAGCGCGATCCGGGTCATGACGGGGGATCTTTTCATAGGGACCTCCTGCGGAAGATCGAAGAGGTCTATCTATCACCGGGGGCGGAGACTGTCAAGGCGAATGAGCCGGCCCGGACGATCCCCAGCGATCAGGGCATGGAGAGCGCGTCGTGGGCGACGAGGAGCATGCCCTGGACCGGGACGCCATAGGGGCAGGCGGCTTCGCAGGGCGCGGAGCAGTCGTGGCAGATGTCGGCCCGCACACCGGGAATGCTCGCATAGAAGCCCATAGCCTCTTTTTCGCGCCTTTGGGCGGCGAAGTAATGCTGGTAACGGAGGATGGTGTTAACCGGCACTCCCCACGGACAGGCCGGCTCGCAGACGCCGCAGGCGTGGCGGCAATAGAGATTGCCGCAGCCCTCGCGGTAGGCATCCAGCTTGGCGTTATCGGCGACGGTCAGCCTGGTACCCGAGAGCTTCACGGCCGCGTTGAGGGCGTCGTAAGTCTGCGTCTGACAGCAGGCCGTGTGGACGTTCGGGTTGCCGAGGACGAAGCGGATGGCCGCTTCGCGGATCTCTTCGGGATTCTTGAGGTCATGGGTCTGGATGAACTCTTGGGCGGCGTCGAATTTTTCCTTGTAGCGCTTCAGGCCGTCGGCGTAGAGCGAATTGATCTCCTTTTTTTCCTTTTCGAGCGCCTCGATCCTCGATTTCAAGTTATAGTAGATGGCGATGGGGGTCGTCTTCATCAGGGCGACGCCGATCCGCTTCTTGCCGCAGGCCTCGAGGACGCGCTCGGCGTTATCCCGCTTGAGGAAGTTGTAGGCCATGAGGAAGACGTCAAACCGGCCGTCGTCGGCGGCGGCGAGAAGGATCTTCTCCATGGTCTCCTCGGGGTCGCGGAACCAGAAGGTGCCGTGTTGGGAGACGCCGACGTGCTTGAGCCGCCCCTCGGTCTTGAGCTCAGACATGGCCGCGTGGAAGCCCTCCTCCCTGAGCGTCTCGGCCTTTTCCGGGCAGTGCATCATCAGGCAGTCGACATATTCGAGCTCGAGCTCCTCGAGGGCCTTGCGGGCCCTCTTGAGAAAGCCCTCCTTGGTCTCGCCTTTGGTCGCCTCGAGCTTGGTCGTAATGAAGACCTTCTTGCGGTCCATATGCTTGATGACTTTGGCGAGGACGCGGTGGTGCCCGGGGTATTCCTCGGCGGTGTCGAAGTAGTTCATGCCGGACTCGTAGGCGGCCCGGATGACGCCCTCGTCCATGATGAAGCCGCACGAAATGTCGGAAACCTGGAAGCCGGTCCGGCCGAGCGTGCGGTACTCCTTGATCCTAGGAGGGGCGTCCGGAGCCTGAAGCGGAGCCGCTTGCCCGGATTTTTCCGCCGCTGTCGCCAAAGTACCTCTTCCGGCGAACCCCGCGCCCAGAACACCCATGGCCGTTTTCTTGAAGAATTGCCGCCGCCCCACGTTTTTCGGATCCATTCTTCCTCCCTTCGCGCAGACGCGCCGAGACGGGATTTCGAGTGGCGAAGGATAGCAGGGGAGGGGCGGAAAATCAACCGGGACCAAGAAATGAGTCGTGTTCCCGATGTCCCGGCGTCGGACCGTCGGGTTAGTCCCGGGACTGGCGCATGAGGAACATACGGAGGAGCTGCATGGCCGCCATGGCCGTCGAGGCGACGTAAGTCAGGGCCGCCGCGCCGAGGACCTTCCTCGCGCCGGCCATTTCCTCGGAAGTCAGAAAGCGCCGCTCCTCGAGGAGGACCAGGGCTCGCTTAGAAGCGTTGAACTCAACGGGCAGGGTCACGACGGAAAAGGCGACCGCCCCGGCGAAGAGCAGGATACCGATGTCCATGAGGACGCTCGGGCCGTTCTTGCTGAAGATGAAGCCGATGAAAAAGAGCGGGAAGGCCAGGGTCGAGCCGATGCTGGCCACGGGGTAGATGAGCGATCGGAGGTGCATGGGCCGGTAATGCAGATGGTGCTGCAGGGCGTGACCAGTTTCATGGGCGGCGATGCCCAGGGCGGCGATCGACGAGCTGTCATGGACGCCCTGGGACAGCCGCAGGACCCGCTTCCGGGGGTCGTAGTGATCGGAGAGCTCGCCCGGCTGTTTCTCTATGGTGACGTCGCCCGCCCCGGCCGTCTGGAGAAGCTGATGGGCGGCCTGGGCTCCGGTCGTCCGCGACGAGGCGAATACCCGGCTGTATTTCTTATAGGCTCCCTTGACCTTGGCCTGGGCGTAAAGAGCCAGGATCAGGGGCGGGATGATCAGAAAGAATGTCCAGTCATAGAAAAACATTTGTCTGTCCTCCTTAGAACAAACACCTATTTTACCTCAAACGAGGGAAAAATGTATAATAGGGAGCGACCGTGCTAGACGGGGAGCTAGCGGTGCCCTGTGGCCCACAATCCGCTCCAGTGGGGTCGAACCCCCTGCCGAGGCTTCCCTCTTTCTGGCCGGTGCCCTTGCACGTGGCGTTGAAGGCCGGGGTCCTGCGCGAAGGGCTTCCCGCGAACCCCGTCAGGACCGGAAGGTAGCAGCGGCAACGGGACGGTTCCTTGTGCTGCAGTCAACCTCGCCGGAGCCGGCGGCTCGGGACACGCAGGGAGAGTGCTGTCGGAGCAGGGTGCACGGTCGCTTTCTTTCCCGCCCCCGCGGCCGGGTTCACAGGCCCATTTTCTTGAACAAAGCGGCGATCGCCTCTTTATCCTTTTCTTCGATAGGGAGGAGGGGAAGCCGCGCCGGGCCGCCGTAATATCCCCGCAGGTCCTGGGCATGCTTGAGCCCGGCGATGCCGTAAACCTCTGTTAGAGCTTTGTTGAGGGGGACGAGGTCGAGCTGGAGCTTACGGGCTTCGTCTTTCTTCCCGGCCTTGAACAGCCGGAAGATCTCGGCGCATAACTCCGGCGCCGCGTCGGCCACGGCCAGGATGGCCCCGCACGCCCCCATCTCCAAGCCCGGGTAGATGACGTGCCCCGAGCCGAGGAAATAATGGAAGCGCTCGGGGACTTCGCGGACGACCTCCCCAAGGAAAGCGAGGCTCCCCGAGCTCTCCTTGAGCCCGATGATATTCGGATGGGGGGCCAGGTCGACGATGAGCCGCGGTTCGAGGGAGATGCCGGTGTTCTGGGGTATGTTGTAGATGAGGACCGGAAGCCGGCTGGCCTCGGCCACGGCCAGGTAATGCGTCATAAGGGCTCCGCGCGTCATCTTCGACTTGAAGTAGGAGGGCGGCCGGACGAGTGCCGCGGCGAGGCCGCGGCCGGCGAGGCTGTTGGTGAAGTCGATCGTCCCCTTGGTCGATTCGCGGGCCGTGCCGACGAGGATCTTTTTTTCGGGGGCCGCGGCCTCGGCGACGGCCTCGACGAGCTCGAGCGACTCCGCATCCGTCAGCGAGACGCTCTCCCCGGTCGAGCCGAGGACGAGGTAGCCGGCGAGGCCCGTCCGGTTGAGCTTCCGGACGTTCTCCCGGATCCTTTCCGTCGAGACCTCGTCCCCGGCGAAGGGGGTGGTCAAGGCTGCGTAGACGCCTTCGAGGGGTTTGCTCAACGACTCTCTCCTTTTCGCGACTCCCGGACGGCCCTCTCGATCTCCCGGAGTTCGGCCTCGCCCAGCCCGAAATAGTGGCCGACTTCGTGAAGAACGGTGTCCCTGACGTGGTCCTTGATGTCCTCGTCGGACCGGGAGATCGATTCGATCGGCCGCTGGTAGATGACGATGACGTCCGGCGGGTAGTTGCCGTAAGAGCCCGGGCTGCGGTGGGGATAAGGGACGCCATGGTAGAGCCCGAGCAGAGACGTTCCCGGGGGACAGTCGTCCTCGACCATGACGGTGACGTTGTCGATGAGCTTGCGGAAGCGCTTCGGGATCTCGGCCAGGGCCTCGCCGACGAGCGCCTCGAACCGGGTCCGGTCCATGGACGGCCGGAAAGGGCTCCGGCCGAAGGGATGGATCGTCCGCGTCATCTTTCGATGCCGTCGCGGGCCTTGATGCCGCGGTCGAAGTAATGTTTGACGCAGGCCATCTCAGTGACAAGGTCGGCCCGGGCCGTGAAGGCGTCCGGGGCGTAGCGTCCCGTGAGAACGACCTCGACGCCGGCCGGGCGCTTATCGAGGAAGTCCAGGACCTCTTGTTCGGGCAGGATCTTGAAATGGACGGCCGTATTGACCTCGTCCAGGACGACGATCCGGTAGTCGCCGGAGAGCATGGCTTCGAGCGCCTGCCGCAGGCCGGCCCGGGCCCGGGAGACGTCCTCGTCGCCGGGACCATCCTTGACCGTGATGAAACCTTCGCGTCCGAACTGCTCGATGCGGATGAGGGGCCGGAGCTTCTTCGCGGCCTCGATCTCTCCCGTCGGCTGTCCCTTGAGGAACTGGGCGACGTACGTCTTGAAGCCGCGGCCGGCGGCCCTGAAGGCGAGGCCCAGGGCGGCGGTCGTCTTGCCCTTGCCGTTCCCCGTGTAGACGTGAATATAGCCGGACATCGCCCCCTATTCTTGAATAATCCGCCCGTCTTGTCAAAAAATCATTGGTCCATGCTATAATCGGGCCATGCTCGACGCCAAATTCGTTTTGGAAAACCTTGAATCGGTTCAGAATAGGCTCGCGGCGAGGGGCCCGCGGATAAGCCTCGAGGAGTTCGTCCGCGTCTCCCGCGAGAAAAAGGACGTCCTCAAGAAAGTCGAGGACCTCAGGGCCGAAAAGAACCGGGCCTCCGAGGAGGTTTCGCGCCTGAAGAAAGCGGGGCAGGACGCCTCGTCCTTGATCGTGGACATGCGAAAGGTCGGCGACGCGATCGCCGGGCTCGAGGAGAGGCTCAAGGCCTTCGAGGAAGAGCTCAAAGCGACCCTTCTCAACATCCCCAACATCCCCCACGGATCCGTTCCCGCCGGCCGGGGCCCCGAGGACAACAAAGAGGTCCGGCGCCATGGCGTCCGTCCGGAATTCGGCTTCAAGCCCCAGGCCCACTGGGACGTCGGCGAGAATCTGGGCATCCTCGACTTCGAGCGGGCCGCCAAGATCACCGGCTCCAGGTTCACGGTCTACTTCGGGGCCGGGGCGCAACTCGAACGGGCCCTGATCAGCTTCATGATCGACCTCCACACCCGGGAGAGGGGCTTCACCGAGGTCCTGCCGCCCTTCATCGCCAACGCCGAGAGCCTGACCGGCACCGGCAACCTGCCCAAGTTCAAGGAAGACCTGTTCAAGCTCGAAGGCTTCGACTGGTACCTCATCCCGACCGCGGAGGTGCCGCTGACCAACATCTACCGCAACGAGATCCTCGACGGCGCGGTCCTGCCGATACGCTTCGTCGCCTACACGCCCTGTTTCCGGAGCGAAGCCGGGTCTTACGGGAAGGACGTCCGCGGCCTCATCCGCCAGCACCAGTTCAACAAGGTCGAGATGATGATCTTCAGCCGCCCCGAGAGCTCCTTCGACGAGCTCGAATACATGACCGCCTCGGCCGAGGAGGTCCTGAAGAGGTTGGGGCTCCACCGCCGTGTCGTCCTCCTCTGCGCGGGCGACATGGGCTTCGCCAGCGCCAAGACCTACGACCTCGAGGTCTGGATGCCCAGCCGCGACGGCTTCATGGAGATATCGTCCTGCTCGAACTGCGCGGACTTCCAGGCGCGCCGCTCCAATATCCGGTTCCGGCGCGAGCCTAAAGCGAAACCCGAGTTCGTCCACACGCTGAACGGCTCGGGCCTGGCCGTCGGCCGGACCGTCAGCGCCATCCTCGAGAACTACCAGCAGGCGGACGGCTCGGTCGGCGTACCCGAGGCCCTGCGGCCCTACATGAACGGTCTCGAACGCATATCGGCATTGCGTAAATAGATCGACGGAGGGATGGCCGAGTGGTTGAAGGCGGCGGTCTTGAAAACCGCTTTCCGGTTCTCCGGAACGGGGGTTCGAATCCCTCTCCCTCCGCCAATCCCTCTCCCGCGGCGAGGAGACTCCGCATGAGAAAACCGGCTGACACACGCGGCAAGCTGACCGACCTGCCGAACATCGGCAAGACGACCGCGGCCAAGCTCGAAAAGATAGGCATACGGACAAAAGAGGACTTCCTCAAGCGCGACCCATACGACGTCTTCCACAAGCTGAGGAAGAAGGTCGACCCGACGCTCTGCCGCTGCGCCCTGGCCGGGATCGTCGGGGCCAAGACGGGGGAGCCCTGGCACGTCATCACCAAGCGTACGGCCGAGGAATATAAGAAGCGCCATCCCCGCCACAAGTGGGGACCGTGCTGACGGGCCGGCAGGCGTTTGGATTTGGCCGTGCTCTCATGCTAGAATAGCCCCCGTTCCCCGACCGCGGAGAGGTGCTGGAGTGGTCGATCAGGAACGCCTGCTAAGCGTTTGCCCTGGCTCAAACCGGGGCCGCGGGTTCGAATCCCGCCCTCTCCGCCACTGATATTCTCACAGGACGAACGTCTTTGAGGTCGCTTGGCTGAAGGCGCCCCATCCCGGCTTGACTTTGAGGTCATGTTCCCTTAAATTTGGGGCCGTATGTTTCCGCTCCTGAACATCCTCCGGCCCGAAGCCGCATTCCCGTTTGAGAGCGAAAGGGACGACCCATGAACATAAACCGTCGAAGCCCGAGTCTGACCTTCCTGGCCCTGGGCCTGATCCTCGCCGCCGCCGGCGCGTCCTGCGCCAAACAGGCCGGGACCGACTCCTACGACAGCATCCTCCGGAGCTTCGCCGACCCGCCGGCCGAATACCGCAGCGCCCCGCTCTGGGTCTGGAACGATCTTATGACCCGCGACGAGATCAAGCGCCAGCTCGAGGACTTCAAAGCGCGGGGCATCGGCGGCGCTTTCATCCATCCGCGGCCCGGCCTGATCACGCCCTATCTCACGGACGAGTGGTTCTCTCTCTGCGCCCACGCCGTCGAGACGGGCAAGTCCCTCGGCCTCAAGATCTGGCTCTACGACGAGAATTCCTACCCCTCCGGCTTCGCCGGCGGGCACGTGCCCGCGGAAATGCCCGATGCCGCCCGGGCCGGACTAAAAATGAGGAAGTACGATGGGCCGCCCCCGGTGCTCGACCTTGCCCCGCTCATCGTCCTTCGTAAGACCCTGACCGGCTTCGAGGACGTGACCGGCAAGGTCCGGCCCGGCACGGCCGACGCCGCGGCCTACTACGTCTTTGACGTCGTCCGCTCCGCTCCGTCGCCCTGGCACGGCGGCTTCACCTACGTCGACGTCATGCGCAAGGACGTCACGGAGAAGTTCCTCGACCTGACGCTCAACGGCTACAAGCGCGTCATCGGCAAAGACTTCGGCTTGACCGTGCCCGGCGTATTCCAGGACGAGGCCGAGATCTCGCCGGCCGGCGGCCGCGAGGCCGTCAATTACACCCCGGCCCTTTTCCAGACGTTCCAAATCCGCTGGGGCTATGACCTCCGGCCGAACCTCGTCGCCCTCTACGAGGAGGTCGGGAACTGGCGGCGCGTCCGGCATGATTACTATTCGACCCTGCTCGACCTGTTCATCGAGAACTGGGCCAAACCCTACTTCGCCTACGCGACCGACAACAACCTCGTCTTCACCGGGCACTACTGGGAGCACGAATGGCCTTTCCCCCGCGTCTCTCCGGACAGCCTGGCCATGGCCGCCTACGCCCACATGCCCGGGATCGACATCCTGATGAACGAGTGGAAAACGGATCCCCATGCCCAGTTCGGCAACGCCCGCGCCGTCCGCGAGATCCGCAGCGCCGCCAACCAGCACGGCCGGAAGCGGACGATGTCGGAAACCTACGGGGCTGGCGGCTGGGACCTGACCTTCGCCGACCAAAAGCGGATCGGCGACTGGGAGTACGCCCTGGGCGTCAATTTCCTCAACCAGCACCTGTCCTACGCCACGATCAAGGGCGCCCGCAAACGCGACCACCCGCTGTCCTTCTCGGACCACGAACCGTGGTGGCCGCACTACAACACCCTGGCCGATTATTTTGGTCGGCTGTCCGCCGTCATGAGCCTGGGCGAGCAGGTCAACAGGATCCTCGTCATCGAGCCGACGACGACGGCCTGGATGTTCTATTCACCCGCCGGGGAATCGGAGGATTTGCGGACGGTCGGCGCGGATTTCCAGGCCTTCGTCCACCTCCTCGAGGCCGAGCAGATCGAGTACGACCTGGTCAGCGAAAAAACCCTCCAGGAGTTCGCCTCGACGAGCCACGGCAAGATGAACGTCGGCGCCCGCTCCTACAACCTGATCATCTTCCCGCCGGGCTTGCGCAACCTCGAGGATTCGACCGTGGCCCTCGTCCGCGACTACCTCATTCGAGACGGCAAGATCGTCTCCTGGGTCGCGCCGCCCGACTTCGTCAACGGCATCGTCTCCGAGGACCTCCGGCTCCTGCAGGATTCCTTCGGCGACCGCTGGCTCGACTCCGGGCCGGGAAGCGGCTTCGACAAGGTCCGGAGGATGAGCCCGCCGGCCGTCGCCTTCGAGGGACTGCCGCCGGCTTCGAAGCTCTTCCATCAGAGGCGGGAATTCGACGGCGGCCAACTCATTTTTCTGGCCAACGCCGATGCGTCGGAGACGGCCGCGGGATCGATGACCCTGGCGGGCGGTTCGGCCGAAAAATGGGACCCGTTCACGGGCCGGGTCGAGCCGTATCCCTTCGTCCGTCACGGCGGCAAGCTGGATGTCGCTTTCTCCCTCCCGCCGGGCGGAAGCCTGCTTCTCTGTCTCAAGGACGAGCGGATGGAGCCGGGCGCCGCTCCTCCGTCCTTCGCCTGGGAGGATGTCGCCCCCGAAGGGACGCTTGCGGTCGAACCGCTAGCCCCGAACGTCCTGACGCTGGACTATTGCGACCTCGTCCTCGGCGGCAAGACGGAGAAGGACCTCTATTTCTATGACGCTCAAAGGAAGAC
Organism: Candidatus Aminicenantes bacterium RBG_19FT_COMBO_65_30; assembly: GCA_001775755.1. Lineage (GTDB taxonomy): Bacteria > Acidobacteriota > Aminicenantia > Aminicenantales > Saccharicenantaceae > RBG-16-66-30. The sequence continues at coordinate 15,590 of MEYF01000015.1, forward strand.
ATTCGAGGCTCACGGGCTGGGGCGGAACCCCTGGGACAGCGCCGTCCAGTATAAGACGAACATCCTCGACCTCGACAAGTTCCCGGCGAATTCGGGCTTCGAGGCCGTCTTCTGGTTCCGGGCGATCAAGGGCGACGCCGGGGATTTCTCGGACGTCAAGGCCGTCGTGGAGCGGCCCGGGCTTTTCCGCGTCTTCGTCAACGGCCGGGAGGTCCAGGCCAGTCCCGGGGAGTGGTGGCTCGACAGGGCCTTCGGCGTTTTTCCCGTGGGCGCCAACATCGTTTCCGGAAAGAACAGGATCACGGTCAAGTCCCGGCCGTTCACCATCCACTCCGAGCTCGAGCCGGTTTATCTCCTCGGGAATTTCCGCCTCGCGGCCGCCGGCCGCGGCTTCGAGCTCCAGCCGCCCGCGCCGCTCGCGGCCGGCTCATGGAAGGCCCAGGGGTGGCCCTTCTACGGGGCGGGAGTCCGCTACCGGAAGACCTTCGTCGTCCCGCGGGACGCTCGTGACGCGGCCTACAGACTCCGCCTCGGCCCGTGGCTCGGGGCGACGGCCGAGGGCTTCGTCGGCTA
>MEYF01000015.1:16176-28478 GCA_001775755.1 Candidatus Aminicenantes bacterium RBG_19FT_COMBO_65_30
CGGCCGCCTTCCCGCCGCATGAAGTCGACCTGGCGGACGCCCTCGTCCCCGGCACGAACGAGATCTCCGTCGTCATCTACGGGACGCTCAAGAACACCCTCGGGCCGTTCCACAACGACCCGCCCCTCGGCCGGGCCTGGCCCGGCTCTTTCCAGCAGGGGGCCAAGGGGGGCCTGCCGCCCGGGTCGGCGTATGGTTTCGTCGACTACGGGCTCTTCGACGATTTCAAGGTGCAGAAAGGCACGGCGCGCTGAATCTCGTTGGCGAAAGGCTCGAACTCACTATGAACCAGGCCGTCGGCTTCGACAACGCTCATTACCTCCAGAAACAGAAAAAGGCCATCCTCGACCGGATGGAGCGCTTCACGAACAAGCTCTACCTTGAATTCGGGGGTAAGCTCTTCTTCGATTATCACGCCGCCCGGGTCCTGCCCGGCTACGATCCCAACGTCAAGATGAAACTCCTCCAGGAGCTCAGGAGCCGGGCCGATTTCCTCCTCTGCATCTACGCCGGCGACATCGAACGGAAGAAGATGCGGGCCGACTTCGGCATCACCTACGACGTCGACGCCATGAAGCTCATCGACGACCTGCGCGAGTGGGGCATCCAGATCCGGGCCGTGGTCATCACCCGCTTCGACAACCAGCCGGCCGTCCGCGTCTTCAAGAACAAGCTCGAACGGCAGGGGATCCGCGTCACCACCCACCGCTTCACCAAGGGCTATCCCACGGACATCGACGTCATCGTCAGCGACGAGGGCTATGGAGCGAACGACTACATCGAAACCGAGCATCCGCTCGTCATCGTCACCGGGCCGGGACCGGGCAGCGGCAAGCTGGCCACTTGCCTGTCCCAGCTCTACCACGAATACCGCCGCGGCTTCGCTTCCGGCTACGCCAAGTTCGAGACCTTCCCCATCTGGAACATCCCCCTCAAGCACCCGGTCAACGTCGCCTACGAGGCGGCCACGGCCGACATCGGCGACTTCAACCTGGTCGACCCCTTCCACCTCGAGGCCTACGGCAAGGTCGCCGTCAACTACAACCGGGACGTCGAGGTCTTCCCGGTCCTGCGGCGGATCCTGGAGAAGATCACCGGCGGCCCGTCCTTCTACAAGTCGCCGACCGACATGGGCTGCAACGCGGCCGGCTTCGGGATCAAGAGCGACGCCATCGTCCGGGAAGCGGCCAACCAGGAGCTCATCCGGCGCTATTTCCGCTACCACTGCGAATACGTCCTGGGCTTCGTCGAAAAGGAGACCGTGGAGCGCGCCGAGCTCCTGATGAGGGAGCTCGGGGTCAAGCCCGAGGACCGGCGCGTCGTCGAGCCGGCCCGCCGGGCGGCCGAAGAAGCCGAGGCGAAAGGCAAGGGCAACAAGGGCATCTTCGTCGGCGCGGCCATGGAGCTCCGCGACGGCACGATCGTCACGGGCAAGAACTCCCCCCTCATGCACGCCGCGTCGGCCCTGGTCCTCAATGCCGTCAAGAGGCTGGCCGAGATCCCGGATAAGATCCCCCTCCTCTCGCCCTCGATCGTCGAGTCAGTGGGCGCCCTCAAGAAGTCCGTTTTCGGGGCCAGGACGGTCAGCCTCGACCTCTCCGAGGTCCTGATCTGCCTCAGCATCAACGCGGCCACCAATCCCATGGCCCACCTGGCCCTGGAGAAGATGAAGGATCTGCAGGGCTGCGAGGTCCACATCACCCACATCCCGACGCCGGGAGACGATTCGGGACTGCGGCGGTTCGGCATCAACTTGACAACAGACCCCAACTTCTCGAGCAAGCACCTCTTCGTGGGCTGAGCGAGGATCTCATGGCGGCAGCGCTCATCAAGCACAGGAAGGCCCGGCACGGCCTCCTCAAGGGCCGGACTCCGCTCGGCCGCGCCGCCCTCTTTCTCGTCGGGGTCGGAGCCCTCTACATGGTCTCGTCGGCCGTCCTGGCCTTGACCGGGGCAGTGCCGACGGCGCCGGTCGTCGCCGGCATGGATATCGATAACTACTATTTCTGGCAGATGCTCTTCGTCGTGCCCTTCGTCCTCGCCGTGTGGGTCCTCGCTTCGGGAGTGCTCCTCGTCCTCGGGAAAAAGGAACACGGCCGGAGCGCGGTGCCGGCCGAGGCCTCCTGGGCCTGGGGCGGGCCTCTCCTCGTGGTCTGGATCCCCTCGGCCGTCGAAGCCGCGTTCATGGCCTTCGGCATGGGCCAGGAGGAATGGGTGGGGATCCTTTCCGAGCCCGGCGTCTGGCAGGCGATCTATCTGGGATTCTTCCTGTTTGCCGGGGTCTACGCCGTCCGTGATTTCGTCCTCGCCGCCCGGCTCGTCCACAAGAAGTCCTGGCCGGCCGCCATACTGACGGGGATCGCCGCGGCAACCGTGGCCGTGGGGGCCTACGCCCTATTCATCCGCTGATTACGGCGGCCTCCGTCCGCTGGAGCGGCGGGGCAGGGTGATGAGCGACGAAGAAGGGAGAACCGATGTCTGACGCCAGTAAGCCTGACGGCTTCAGGATCCGGGGATTCTGCATCAAGGACTATGACCGAATCATGGAGCTCTGGGCCGAGGGCGGCCTGCCGCGGAAACCCTCCGGCCGGGACAGCCGCGAGAATATCGTCCGGCAGATCAAGATGCCCAACGTCCTCTTCCTCGTGGCCGAGGAAGGGGAGGGGGGCCGAATCGTCGGCACCGTGCTGGCCACCCACGACGGTCGCAAGGGCTGGATCAACCGCCTAGCCGTGGATGCTGCCTTACGCGAGCGCGGTTTGGGCGCCCGGCTCGTCCGCGAGGCCGAAAGCTGGCTCGAATCCCAAGGTATGGACATCCTCGCCTGCCTCATCGAGGACGACAACGCCGTTTCGATGACCGTCTTCGAAAAGCTGGGCTACAAAAAGCACCCGGAGATCATCTACTTCGCCAAGCGGAAACATCCCGGCATTTGAGCTCTTTGATTTTTTGGCCAAATACTATAAAATAAGTAGGAATTAATCCTGATATGCGAGGAGATTCGTGCTCATGAAACCCCGAGAGATCGTACCCGACGTTCACTATGTCGGAGCGCCGGACTTCGACCGCAGGCTCTTCGACGCCCTCATCCCGCTCCCCGACGGGACGAGCTATAACGCCTATCTCGTCCGCGGCCGGGACAAGACCGCGCTCATCGACGCCGTCGAGCCGACCATGCTCCATGTCCTCCAAGCCTACCTGAAGGATGTCACCCGGATCGACTATCTCATTTCCAACCACACCGAGCAAGACCATTCAGGCGGGATCCCCTGGGTCCTGGAGCGCTATCCGGAGGCCCAGCTTCTCTCGTCCGAACCGGCCAAGCCCATGCTCGTCGACCACCTCGGCCTCGACGCGGGCAAGATCCGAACGGTCGCCGATGGGGAAAGGCTCGAATTGGGAGGGAAGACCCTCCGCTTCATCTATACGCCGTGGGTCCACTGGCCGGAGACGATGTCGACCTACCTCGAGGAGGACAGGATCCTTTTCAGCTGCGATTGGTTCGGCTCGCATATCGCCTCGACCGATCTTTTCGTCGACGGCGCCGACTGCATCCTGGCCGAGGCCAAGAGGTATTACGCCGAGATCATGATGCCTTTCCGCAAGATCGTCCAGAAGAACCTCGACAAGGTCCGCGACCTCGACATCCGGCTGATCGCCCCGAGCCACGGCCCCATCCATCGCGATCCGCGGTCCATCGTTCAGGCCTATCGGGACTGGACCGACGACAAGCCCCATAACACCGTCGTCATCCCCTGGACGACCATGCACGGCTCGACGGCCCTCCTTGTCGAGCGGCTCGTCGCCGCCCTGACCGCGAGGGGCATCACCGTCTTTCCTTTCAACATGGCCTCGGCCGACATCGGCAAGCTGGCCATGAGCCTCGTCGACGCGGCGACGCTCATCGTGGCCGCTCCGACGGTCCACGTCGGGCCCCATCCGATGGTCCTCGACGCCGTCGTCCTGGCCAACGCCCTCCGGCCGAAGGTCCGGTTCGCCTCGATCGTCGGCTCCTACGGCTGGGCCGGGAAAATGGCCGATGCCGTCAAAGGGGCCATGCCCAACCTCAAGGTCGAATTCCTCCCTCCGGTCATCTGCAAGGGCCGACCGAAGCCGTCCGACCTGGAAGCGATAGACACGCTGGCCGACGCCGTGGCCGCCAAGCACAGGGAATCGGGCTTGCTCTAAATAGAGAGGCCGTCCGGCAAGGTCTCTTGGCGCAGGGCGAGAGAAAAAATAATTCCCGAGGTCCGAGGTTCAGCCTGTCGTGTCTTTATGGACCGCTAAAAAATCGACGATCTTGACACTCCCCGAGGGAAGGGGATACCTGCGGATCGAGGATAGGGTGACCCAGCGGCGCCGCGACCCCATCTTGAAGTTCGAATCACGCATCTTGCACGTGTAGGCGTGGAGCGTCACCTGGAAGCGGGTATAGGCGTGCCGGACCGTCGTCAGGCGCCGGACGTCCTTGATCTCAACTCCGAGCTCCTCGCGGACCTCTCGCCTCAGCGCGGCCGGCAGGCTCTCGCCGGGCTCGACCTTGCCTCCCGGGAATTCCCAGAGGTCGGCGAGCAGTCCCCCCGCGGGCCGTTTCTGAATGAGGAAGCGGCCGTCTTTTTCCATGATCGCCACGACCGCTTCGATCTTTTCCAGTCTCAGCTTGCGGGGCCGGGGGATGATCTCCTGAGTCCCTTCCCGCGCGGCCCGGCAAGACGCCCGCAGAGGACAGGCGAGGCACTGGGGATTCCGGCTCCGGCAGACGAGCGCTCCGAGCTCCATCATGGCCTGGTTGAAATCGCCGGGCGAGTCCTTGGGGAAAATTGTTTCCAGGAAGGCTCCGAGGCTCTCGTCAATCCGCGCCTCGGCCGCCCCGCGGAGTCCAAGGACCCTCATCAGGACCCGCCTGACGTTGGCGTCGACGACGGGAAGGGGCCTTCCATAAGCGAGGCTCAGAACGGCCGCCGTGGTGTAGGGGCCGAATCCGGGCAGTCGTCGAAGGGTGGGCTCGTTGTCGGGGACCCTTCCGCCGTGCTCGTGTTCGATGATCTTGGCGGCTCGATGGAGGTTCCCAGCTCTCTGGTAATAGCCGAGCCCCTGCCATTCCCGCAAGACCCTCCGGAGGGGGGCCCGGGCCAGACTCCGCATGTCCGGAAAGACCTTCAGCCAGCGCTCGTAATAGGGGATGACCGCCGAAACTGTCGTCTGCTGGAGCATGACCTCGGAGATCCAGATCTTGTAGGGATCTCGCGTCCGGCGCCAGGGAAGGCTGCGCTTGTGGACCCGGTACCAGGCGAGGAGCTTATCGCCGACCCTATTTTTTATCGGTCTTCTCTTCTTCCGGTTTGGGCGGCTCGGCTTTCCAGTCCTTCGTTTCCTTGGGGAGATCCTGGAGGAAGGCCGAATCGACGCGGAAGAGATAGTCGAGCTGGGCGTTCTTGACGACGACCCGTTTCTTCTCCGCGTCCTCCTTGCCGATGAGAAGGACGATCTCCTTCTCCTTGTTCTGGTAGTCCTTCGTCCCGATCCGGACTTCGGTCCCGCCGTCGAGCCCGTAAGCGGCAAGCGGACCGGGATTGTCGATGAAGGCGGCGGCCTCAAGGCCTTCGACCTTGCGGATGAAGTCTTCGACCTTGGTCCGGTCGGCCTCTTCCTTGGTCGCCGGATCGAGGAGCCACTTGTCCTCCTCGCCCACTTTTTGCTTGACCGCGGCGAGATCGAAGCCGTCCTTCCTGAAGGCGACCTTGACCGCGTCCCAGGACGAGAAGTCCGCGACCTTCTTCTCCCGCAACTCGTCGACATTGCGGTCGAGGTCGGAGAGGAGAGCGCCCTCGAAAGCGATGACCTTGGTCGAGAGAGAGGTTGTCGCATAAGACACCTCGCCCTCCTTGCGCAGGACGAAGATGATCTCCTGGTTGGAAGTCGGGAGGGACAGGGCGACCTCGTATTCGGGCTTTTCGAGGCCGTACTTTTTGAGGACATCGGCGTTTTTGTCTTCGGCGACGAATTCCTTAGCTCGAAGCCCAGAGAGGGAATCGAGGAGGGCGTCGATCTTGCCCTCGGCGGCCAGCGACGCGACGGGCGCCTTCAGGAACCAGCCGGTCTCTTCCCGGGCCGCCTGCCAGGAGACGTCCTTCGTCTTGACCCGGACGGTCTTGACGTCGGCGGCGATGAACTTGAAGACGTCTTTCTGCCGGAAATCGAAGACCTTTTTGTCGAGCGTCGTCTTGAGCGTCGAGGCCAGGAGGACGACCCGGGGGTCGTCCTCGCGCTTGGCGAAAAGGGTCTTGTCGAGCGGATTCTCCATGCCGATGAGAAGCCGAACCGGAGTGTCATTTCCCTTGACCCAGACGGAGACCTCCATTTTCGGGATCTCGTAGGCGGCCAGGTCCTTGGCCTCCTTCTCGACGACGCGCGCGATGCGCAGGGAGGCGAGGGAATCGATGAAGTTGTCGACTTCGTAGTCGTCGGCCGCCGCTTGGAGCGGCGAGGTCAGGCGCCACGGCCCCGCCTCGTCCCTCTCGAAGGTCAGGGTCTCGCCGTCCCGGGCGAGGCTCGCTTTCCGGATATCGCCCGAGGTCAGGCTGATGAGCATGTTCGCTCTTTCTTCGGCGGCCTTCTTCTTCTCGCCCTTGGAGTCGAAGAGGAGGACAAGCGCCAGGAGGCCGGCGAAGACCGCGAGGAGGATCAGGGTCGTCCTGAATTTCACAGCGCCCTCCTCCGGACCCAGACGGAGACGCCGAGGAGAAGCACGGCCAGGGGCAGGAGGATGACGCTGACGAGGAAGAGCAGGCGCCCCTGCGACGGCGTGAGCTGGATCGTCCGCGGCGTCTGGGTCTTGGGCTGGATGGCGATGAGGTCGGACTCCTCGGTCAGCCAATTGGCGACGTTGAGAAAGAAATTGCCGTTTCCGGACAGGCCGTAATAGCGGTTCTTGACGAAGTCGGAGTCGCCGATGACGGCGATCCGGGCTTCTTTTTCTGCCGCCGCGGGCTTGGCCGCGGTTTCTGCCGGCGCCGGCTCGCCGGGTTTGGCTTCGCCCGGGGCGGGGGAGGGTCCCGGGATCTTGATCTTGAATGCGGACACGGCCGCCAGGCCGACCGGTCCCTGCTTGTCCTTGTCCGGTGTGAACTTGACTTCCTTCTGGTCGAGCTCGCGCTCCGACCAGGAGTTGGGGCTCGTCTTGGCCAGGGCCGTGAGCGTCGCGCCCTCGGGCGTAGGTTCCGCGATCTCGACGGAGCGGGCGAAGGGGAAGAACGTCGCGTAGTTGAACTTGTCGGTGATGGCGTGGGTCTCGTAATCGCTGACGACGGGCATGAAGTAGTCGCCGCCGAGGAGCCGGGAGACGGTGTCGACGACGATGTCGTTCTCGAGCTTGAAGCCGTACTCGGCCAGGAAGGACGGCAACGTCGTCCCCGTCTCGGGATCGACCATGAACAGGACGCGGCCGCCGTCCTTGAGGTAGGCCCGGACCGTTTCATATTCGTTCGGCAGAAGGTCCTTCTGCGGTCCGGGGACGACGAGGAGGGCGCAGTCCTCGGGGAACCTGTCGGCCAGAGCCAGGGTCTGCTTCTTCACTTCGTAGCCGAGCTTCTCGAGCTCTGTCTTGACGGTCGCAAAGCCGTTGTCGCCCGTCTCATCGACCGACTCCTCGCCGTGGCCGTCGAGGAAATAGATGATTTTTTTCTGGGCCCTGGTCGCCTTGATCAGGGCGTTGGTGACGTCCTCCTCGGACGTCGTCGTGATCCGGCTCTCCTTGTCGCCGGCCTCGATGACGGTCGTCCCGTCCTGGGTGACATCGTAGCGCTTGACCAAGCCGGGGTTCTTGTCGGGGTCGATGAACTCGTACTTGATCTTGCCCGAATGGTAGGCGTAGAGCTTGAGCAGGTTCTCCATGGCCGCCCGGCCGTAGTTGCCTTCGCGGAAGAAGCCCTTGAAGGCGATGTCCGTCTTGAGGTTCTTGAGGACGGTGACAGACTGGTCGGACAGGCTGTGGAGCTTGGCCGCGGTGAAGTCCGCCCGGTAGTTGTTCTTCGACAGGAAGTAGTTGACGAGGCCGAGAATGGCCAGCACGAGGACGACGACGAGGAGGAGATTTCCCGAGTAGAGGAACGACTTGCGCCGGAAGCCCTGCTTGAGGGAGTCGATATTCCAGGCGATATGGGCCGCCAGGGCCAGCAGGCCCAGCGCGCCGATCACGAGCACCAGGGTTTTTTTCTGGGGCCAGACGATCCAACCGATGAGGCCCGCGGCGATGAGGGCCAGGGCGATGGCGTTGAGGTTTTTCTTGAGCGTTTTCATGGCTTATCTCCACCGCCTGGATTGGAGGACGGAATGGGCCAGGAAGAGGCCGAAGAACGAGAAGCTCAGGTAGTAGACGACGTCCTTGGTGTCCAGGATGCCGCGGGTCATGTCCTCGAAATGCGGGGAGAAGGAGAGATAGCCGAGGACGCTCCGCCATGTGCCGCTCCCGGAAGACGCGACCCAGTTGAGGACGAGGAGAAGGAGGAGGGTGACGAATGTCAGAAAGGCGGCGACGATCTGGTTCTCGGTGAGCGAAGAGAAAAAGAGGCCGATGGCGATGAACGTCGCGCCCATCAGGAAGAGCCCCAGGTAGCCGGTGAGCCAGGGCGCGATCTCGGGGTTGCCGAAGGCGAAAGCGAAGATGGACAGGAGCGCCGTCAGGCCGAGCAGGACCGCCAGCATGACCAGGGCGGCGAAGTACTTGCCGAGGATGATCTGGCCGACCGAGAGCGGGGAGGTGTAGAGGAGCTCATCCGTGCCGTTCTTTTTCTCCTCGGCCAGCAGCCGCATGGTCAGGAGCGGGGCGACGAGGATGAGGATGATGCTCATGTTGTGGAAGAGGGGCGAGAAGACCATCTCGTTGATGTTGATCTGCTGCGCGTAGTAGGGGTTCTGGGCCATCTGCATGGCTTGGGCGTTGAACCACCAGACGAGGCTGTAGAAGAAATAGCCGACGAGCAGGAGGAACCCGGCGATGACGACATAGGCGATGGGCGAGCTGAAGTAGGCCCGGATCTCCTTTTTGATGAGGGACCAGATGTTCTTCATTGTTCGAGCCCTCCCGAAACGATCTTCATGTACAGATCCTCGATGCCGGCGACCGACCTCATCTCGCGGAGGCCGAGGCCCCGGTCGAGGGCCAGGCGGGCGACGTCGTCGCGGAGGTCGCGGCCGCGGCCCCATTCGACGCGAAGCTCGCCCCCTTCGACGGTGACCCTCTCGACGCCGGGGACGGCCCGAAGGAGGGCGGCTTCCTCGCCGCCGGCGCGGCGGAGCTTGAGCATGACGCCGTCATTGCGTTCGAAGGAGGCGGCCAGGTCCTCGAGGGACCCGGAGGCCATGAGCCGGCCCTCGTTGATGATGACGACGCCGTCGCAAACCTGGGTGACTTCGGGCAGGATATGGGTCGAGAGCAGGATGGTGTGCTCGCCGCGCAGGCTCTTGATGAGTTCCCGGATCTCCTTGATCTGGGCGGGGTCCAGGCCGATCGTCGGCTCGTCCAGGACGAGGACCTTCGGATCGTGGATCATGGCTTGGGCGATGCCGACGCGCTGCTTGTAGCCGCGGGAGATGTTCTTGATCAGCCGGCGGCCGACGTCCATCAGGCCGGCCGACTCCATGACCCGGGCGACCGCCGCCCTGCGCTTAGCCGCCGGGACCTGCTTGATTTCGGCGACGAAGCCCAGGTATCCGGAGACCGTCATGTCCAGGTAGAGGGGGAGGACCTCGGGCAGGTAGCCGATGGATCTCTTGACCGCGTCGGGCTCTTCGAAGACGTCGAACCCGGCCACGGTGGCCCGGCCGGCAGTCGCCGGCAGGTAGCCGGTCAGGATGCGCATCGTCGTCGTCTTGCCGGCCGCGTTCGGGCCGAGAAGGCCCCAGATACGGCCCGGCTCGACCTTGAACGTCAGGTCGCGGACGGCGACGAGCTCGCCGTACTTTTTGGTGAGCTCTTGAACCTCGATCATGTTCACCTCCGCTGTCGGATTGATAAACCGCCGATGACCGCGAGGAGTTGCGCTACATGCGCTCCGGCGGGGGGATGCCCATGAGTCCCAGGGCGCAATGGAGCTGCTCCTTGATGGTGCGGATGGTCAGCAGCCGGAAGGCCCTGACCGATTTGTTCTCTTCGGCGAGGACGGGGTATTTGTGGTAATAGCCGTTGAACTTCTGGCAGAGGAGGAAGGCGAACTTGGCCAGGTGGGAGAATTCCAGGGCGGCGACGGACCGGAGGACTTCCTCCTCGAGCGACGCGGCGGCGAGGACGAGGTCCCAGAAGTCGGCCGTCTCCTTCTCCGAAAGCCCCGGCGGAAGAAGAGCCCGCCCGTCCGACGGCGGGACGATGTCGGATTCGGCGACGCCGTGCCTCTCCTTGAGCTTGCGGAAGATGCTGTTCAGCCGGACCGCAGTGTACTGGAGGTAGGGGCCCGTTTCGCCCTCGAAGCTCAGAGCCTCCTCGAAGTCGAAGACGATGACGGAGTTCCGGGCGAACTTGAGCATGAAATAGCGCAGGGCCCCCGAGGCGATGTCCCGGGCGATGCGCCGCTTTTCTTCGGCGGGCAGGGCGGAATTCCTTTTCTCGATTTCGGCCCGGGCCTTATCCTCGAGCCGGTCGAGGAGATCGTCGGCCTTGACGCCGAGGCCCTTCCGTCCCGAGACTTCGAGGAAGGACCTCTCCTTCTCTTCATCCGAAGCGGCGTAGCCGAGCTCGCTCAGGCTTTTGGGCGAGAGGGCGACCATCTCGTAGGAAAAGTGGATGGACTTCGCGGCCTGGGCGCTGTAATTGAGGGAGCGCAGGCCCTGGACGACGACCTTCTGGAGGTAGGCCTGGCGCGTGTCGATGACGTTGTAGACCTTGCTCGCCCCGCCGAATCCGGGACCACCGGGGGACGGGACCGGCGTCGAGATCCACAGGGTCCGGCCGTTCTCATCGGCGAAAGGCTCGTAATAAAAATCGAGGCCGAGGAGGCCGAACTTCCAGAGCTGGTAGGCAATGTCCTTGCCGACGTAGGTCACGGTGCCGTCGGAGCGGACGATGACCTTCTCCCGTTCCTCGTCCTCCTCGAGGCGCATGACCCAACAGCCCTTGTTCTCGCCTTCCGCGGAGAAAGAGATGGCCTGCCGCTCCTTGAGGAGCGCGAAGGCCTTGTCCCAGAACTTCAGGTGCAGGATGGTGCTCTCGCAGGGCAGGACGTCGTAAGCGATGCCCAGTCTCTTCATCGTCGCCAGGTGGGCGCGCACGATGCGCCGCGAAATGTAGCGGGAGAGGGCATATTCCGGGTCCCGGCCGTGCTCGATGCTCTTCATTATGGCCGTCTTGCGGACCTGGGCCTGGGGATGCTCGGTGAGATAAGCGGAGACGCGGGCGTAGAGGTCCCAGCAGTAATAATCGAATTTACCGGGGAGCTTTTCGAGGTCGTCGAGAGTCTTTTTGTCGAGCTCCATGAAGCCGAAGACGACGTCGACGACCTGGACGCCGGTGTCGTCGATGTAGTTCTGGACCTCGACCTTCTCGCCCTTGAAGCGCAGGCAGCGGGCCAGGGTGTCGCCGAGGCAGGCGTTGCGGAGGTGGCCGATATGGGCCGCCTTATTGGGATTGATGTTGGTATGCTCGATGACGATCTTTTCTTCATCGGGGCTGAGGGCGGTCCGGCCGGCGATGTGGATGGCCTCGGCGAAGACGGCGGCCTTGTCGAGCCAGAGGTTGAGGAAGCCGCCGCCGGCGACGTCGGCCTTGACGACGCCCTCGACCGAAGCGAGGAGGGGGACCGCCTCCTGGGCGATGGCCCGCGGCGCCTTCTTGAGCGTCTTGGCCAGCTGGAAGGGAAAAGTCAGGGCCAGGTCGCCCATTTTCGGATCGGGCGTCGGGGCCATGTCCAGGTCCTCGAGCGCGACCGGAAAGACGGCCTTCAGCCTTTCGTAAATCGACTCTCTCAAGCGGGATTTGAAAGCGATCATTTTCGGCAACTTATTATAGCAAAAAGCACCCGGAGGGCAAGCTCTCGGTTGGCCGCGGGACTTGAACGGGGCGGCGAGTTGTGGTAATTTTGAGCTTCTTTTTGAGAAAGAAGGGACCATGAAAAAGACGCGCTTCAACGAACTTCATAAACGGCTCGGCGGCAAGATGATCGAGTTCTGCGGCTGGGAGATGCCGGTCGAATACTCGGGCATCATCCCCGAGCACATGGCCGTCCGGACCAAGGCCGGGCTCTTCGACGTCAGCCACATGGGCGAGGTCCTGGTCACGGGCAAGCAGGCCCTGGCCTACGTCCAGTGGCTGA